>JANODG010000051.1:0-11424 GCA_031412575.1 Bdellovibrionales bacterium | reverse complement strand
AAAAAGTAAAATTTATTTTTTTTCTTCAACGAAAAGCAAATTAACACGCCTTGGTAAAGCCTGAGCCCAGAGGTTTTAACTGACACCGGAAACAAATAAAGTGTAAATCCATCCAATCTAATATTTTTGTGAGGGGTTTCATGAGTAATCTTAATAAAGGATTAAAGTACGTTAGTTTGTTTTCAGTTTTGGTTTTTAACTCGACGTTAGCGTTTGGATCCTGCTTTGAACGCTTTTATGACCAGGCCCATTTGGCTAAACATCCTCAACAGGTTGTCAAAAATATAGTCATGCAAATCGTAGAGAACTACTCAGACAATGCTGAAACGGCGGATGTAAAACTCCAAATTCAAATGATGGATGCTGAAAAAAATCCTGTGTTAGGTCTTGCTACTGGTAAATGTAATTATAAAAGTGAGTCAAATAGAACAGAAGCCGAATGTGCTATTCAGGCCCCTGGAAAGGGAACTTTTTCCATGAAAGGAAATGGTCAGTACAGTTATGATGTTGAAAATTTCACAGTCAGACTTTCGTCAGATTCGGTTTTAGAAAACGTGACTTGGGGAGCGTCTTCAAGAACGGTTGTTGTTCCAAAGTATGATCACAGTATGCGCGTAGATCAAAACAAGATGGTTTCTTATGTGAAAGGGGATTGTGAACCCGTCATGTTTAATGCGCATGCCACATCGATTTCTCGATTATGGAACGAGATGATTTTGTATTCTATAAGAAATGATATTGCCCGCCCAACAGTGACCGCTAGAAATTTATATCATTTGTCGGCGTTACTTTGGGATGTGTATTCTGCGTATGAAAATAAAAAAGCATTGATGCTAGAAGCTTCTGCTCCGGCGTTTTCTAATTTGGAACTTTCTCGAAATATTGCCATGAGCTACGCTGGCTATACTTTTTTAATGGAAAGATACAAAAATGCCCCGATCAATACGGGAGATCAGTTTGCTGAAGTTAATGATCCTGCCGAAATGATAGTGGGTGGCGAAGGTGGAGATGGAACTCCGGATAGATTTTTAGATCAGACTTATAACCGCTTAATTAAAAAATTAGATTTTGATGTTGTTAAAAATAAAGCTCACGTCAATTTTGGAATTGAGTTTGCTAAAAGATATTTAGATTTAAATTTAACTGATGGTTCAAGAGAAGCAGAAGGTTACAAGCCTGCCCCGGGTTATGTTTTAAAAAATCCAGTGGTGGCTGACGTTTCTCAGTCGGGCCTTCGAGGTTTAATGACGAAAACTGCGGACGAGTTGATTAGCGACTTTTTTAAATTTATGGATGAAGTATCTAGTGCTGTAGCAGAAGGTCAGGATTTTGATTAT
This sequence comes from Bdellovibrionales bacterium, assembly GCA_031412575.1. Taxonomy (GTDB): domain Bacteria; phylum Bdellovibrionota; class Bdellovibrionia; order Bdellovibrionales; family UBA1609; genus JAMLIO01. The sequence goes on along the minus strand of JANODG010000051.1, from coordinate 10,087 downwards.
GAAAGCTTACCTGCATTATTTAACACTGAATCTTACAGAGGTCCTGTGATCGCAGGCCAAGTGGATATCAATCACTGGGTTAGATTAAATATCCCTGGCGCCATCGATCAAGGTGGGACCGCAGTGGCCAGCGAACAAAGCCCTTTGACTTTATTTTGGGGATTCGTAAAAACTTTCTCAAATTTAAAACCTTTTGAAAGTGCAGATAAACCTGGAGTTTATTTTGATCCAGGTCAAAGTCTTCCTAAGTTCGAAACAGACCCGGATCAAGTGATTCGCGCTAACGCCCAAGTTGTAGAATTCAGTTCTAAATTAAATCCGCTAGACATGTCAGCTTACGATTTTGATCAAGACGGAAACCCTGATAAAAACCCAGGTGCGGATCTAATGGATATTTCTCCGGTTTCTTTAGGAAATAATCCTTTAGGATCTAATGACGGGAAAGGTCGACAAATAAATCCTGTGACCGGTCGTCCTTATCAACAAAATTTAGTTAAAGTAGCCAACTACTACAGATCTATTGCAGAATTCTGGGCTGATGGTCCAGAATCTGAAACTCCTCCAGGACATTGGAATTCGATTGCAAATTATGTTTTAGATCAGATGGAACAAAGTAAAATTCCCAGAAAGTGGAAGGGGCAAGGAGAAGAACTTTCACCTCTTGAATATGAACTAAGGCTCTATTTAACTTTAAACGGCGCCCTTCATGATGCTGCCATTGCGGCATGGGGTATTAAAGGTCACTATCAAGGTAATCGTCCCGTATCAGTGATTCGTAAATTAGCGGACATGGCAGAAAAAGATCCAGCCTTTGCAGCAAAACTTACAAGTATGTCCCCAAACTTTAAAATGGTGACTTACGAAAAATCAGAAAAAGATCAAAACGGAAACATCATAAAAAAAATGGTGAGCAAACTTGCGGTCAAAGCTTGGAGAGGTCCTAAAATTGGAAAGTACTACGAAGTTGATTTTGTAGGTCCAGAGCTTCGTGATTTAAGTTTTAGATTTAGAAATGACATAGCCAAAGAGGAAGATCGATTTTTTATCGAAAACAGCATCGCCGGCGTGGGCTGGATGTTAGCTGACAATTGGGTTCCTTACCAAAGACAAACTTTCGTAACCCCACCATTTCCAGGTTTTGTATCTGGACACTCGACATTCAGTCGTGCAGCTGCAGAAGTATTAACGGGCGTAACAGGAACAGAATATTTCCCAGGTGGATTAGGCAAATACAAAGCCCCAAGTTTACATTTCGAATTCTCGGAAGAAACACCTTTTGAATTTCACTGGGCCACCTATTTCGACGCTGCCGACGTCAGCGGTCTGTCGCGCATTTACGGAGGTATTCACGCCACCTATGACGACCTACCCGCACGCCGTGTAGGATCACGCGTTGGCCAAGAAGCCCTTAAGACCGCCGATAAAATTTTTAACTAATTTTAACTAAAGCATATAACAATTTAGGAGATAAATATGAAAATTTGGTTTTTTGCACTCTTTTTTTTAAGTTCGTTCGTAGTCCAAGGAAAAACAATAACTGTTGATATTCCAGATGAAATTGTTTCTTACGAAAAAATAATGTTAAATTTTGATGGGTCCATTAGCGTTTTAGAACCACGCGTTCTTGTAGCCGGAGAATACCTTCCTATTGTTGAATATCCTTACAACAATAAATCAACAGCCAAGCATGCATGCATGCTTTTTAATTTACCTTCTGAGCAAACTTCATCTAGAAATGCTATTAATGGGCCAAGCACACCAGCTGCTCATATTGGTCATGATGGAGCTAAGGTAATTTTACTATCTGTTATGAACGCTGGAGTCATTATCATAGATCTTAACTGCGGAAATTAAGCAGGTAGATAATTTTTGCGTGCTAATTATTTATCGGTCAGTCTAACTTTTTAGACTGATACCCGGTTTTTTGGTTGCATCCCTTTTACCCAAGTACAGTCATTTTCACGAAGACGTAAACGGTGAAAAAATGGAGCTTCGTTTCTTACGTGACACCGATAAAAGAGAAATTGATTTCGTAGTCCTGAAGAATAAAAAGCCGCTGTTTGCCGTCGAGTCTAAAACAGGGGAGAAGAATCTTTCTGCTCATATTCCATATTTTGCAGATCGAACTCAAATTCCACATTTTTACCAGGTTCATAAAGGGACCCTTGAGCGTCAAATATGTTCAAGAATTTCAATTCTTCCTTTCGAAAAATTTTGTGAGAAAGAACAATTGATTTAGATTTATTATGGAACGATTTATTTAAAAATTCCTTTGATCGGCTTTGTCGTGGATAAGTTGGGGTAGAAGGTGTCGACGTCGCTGAAGAGGGTTTGGAAGGATTTGCCGACGTTTTCTGGGAAGATTAATCCTACGTTTTGTCCTTGGTCGTTCACGGATTGACCTAAGTCAAAATCAAAAGCTTTTCCGATATGTATGGCTTGGCCTGTTGGGTTTTGTCCGCGAGCTATGACTTTGCTTTCGCCAATTGATTTGTTTCCTTTTACTTTTCCACCGGCTATTAAAACTGAATTTGTGAAAACGTTATGATCTTTTCCTCTAGCTCCATTTAAAAAAGGTGTTCGACTAAATTCAGACATCACAACAAAAGTCGTTCTATCAAAAAGTGATCCTTGCTTGTATTCAGTTTGCTTAAAAGATTGAAAAATATCGGCGATGTAATTCCACGCATTTGTTTGCGCTTCAAGATGTGTTGCTTCGTGGTTACTGTGAGTGTCTAATTCTAAATCAAGCTCAACACTTTCTAAATTCAAAATTACTGATTTCGAAAACCCCTCTAAAAATGATCCTATAATAATTGGAATTTCAACATTATCCGTTTGAAGGTCTGATCTTGCTTTTTTGATAGATTCATTGAGTAAAGTTAAATTTTTATTAAAATCCAATAAGTTTTCTATTTGATTTAAGTGGGGTCCAAACATATTTGAATTGGAAGGGTCCAAGTAACTTAAGTCACTTATTGATCTATCTAATTCTTTTAAATTTTGAATTGGGGTAACCGTAACTTTTCTACCACCCATTTGTGTTTGTCCTGCGGACAAAACACCTAAATTTGTTTTCCCTAAGTGATGTCCACTTTCTAAAGCTAAGTGCGCGGAATCAAAGGAACCTGCTGCGATATAGTTAAGTAATGACTCGTGACCAACGTCACGCTTCATCACGATTCCATTGATCACGACACACTCATTTATGAATGGAAGTAAGGTTTCGCAAGCTGGGCCAAATTTTAAACTTGATGATCCCAGAATTTGATCTGGTCGATATTCAATAAAGATATCATTTTGATCAGTATTATATTTACTGTGTATGTAAGGGTCTAGAGAAAGTGAAACATCCATTCCACCAGGCACAAGAATCTGAACTAAAAACTGATCTTGATCTACAACACCAAGGTTAGTTTGCGCTTGAAGTGGCAAAGCATAATATAAACCAGCTATAGTCGAACTCTGTATAAAATGTCTTCGTGAAATTTTCATATAAATTCCTTTTTTTTAATAAATTAAAAATTCAGCGCTTGTTAAAATAATTGTGTGTATTTGAGTTAAAACAGATCGCAGAGTTGGTGGATTAGACTTGTTTAAACTCTCTAAAATTCTGACAGTGATAAGATCATTGTCCTCTGGTGATAATGTATTGTAACCGATCAACAGATCCATGTTTTTTTGAATTAACGAAATTTTATCGTTGTCAGTTATATCTGACCAAGCCGAAGTTTCAGAATATTCTTTAGTTGTATTTTGGGGTAAATAATTATCAAAACTATTTCTTAAGCCCATACCGTTTCTCACACAATTAGCGATCCAATCAAAAAGTAAGAAGTTAGGCTGATCAATAAGTGGCTCTCCAGTGCTGGGGTCACGAAATCCAAAAATTGCTAAGTTATTTTTGGAATCAATACTGCCGCAATTCCCAGAAGAGAAGCTGCCGAAATAGATACTCGATATTATGTTGGGTAGATCGAAATTACTTAAATATCTTAAGTTCGTATTATGAAATTTGTAATTCGCATTCTCAATAAAATTCGAATCAAAGTTGATTTCTGAAATGACATCAGCGTTTCGATCAATGTATAAATTACCGTTGTCGTCTTTTGCGCCGGAGATCATCCAAGCTTTTAGAAGATTTCGTTCAAAACTATTCAAAGCCCATCCAGCATCTTGCGGAGGCATATAATCAACTTCTTTTTGCTCGTGTAAATCTGTCGATGTGATTATTTTTTTTAGTAAATTAAATTGCGTTTCTTCAACCGTTGAAAATGGATAACCATTGGAAAGAACCGGCGCCGTAATTTCTCCAGCGTGACAGCTGTCACAATGTTTAAAGATAGGTTTAACGTTTGAATAACGTATATCATTAACGTCAATTTGGTTTGGAAATTTGAAATCATCTGAATTTAATAAATAGTGGATAAAATCAGAGGGTCTTCGGCCCAAGTCATCAAATTTTTGTGACAATTCATATTTTTTTTCTATAGGTAGTGGAATATTTTCACCGACGAACCAATTCCAGAAATGACTGACCTGACAAGAAAGATATTGCTGTTGATTTACAATCTGATGACCTAGTTCGTTCAGACCAGAGACTGTAATATGACGTTTTTCAAAATTTCCATTAAGCATCTCTTCATAAAATACCAATGCGCCGCTTGAGGGCTGAGCATTAGGAACTACACTTGATCCTATTAATGTTTCGGCCATAGGTTCCAACTTGTGATGACAGGTCTGACATTGCGAATCCTGTCCGTGACGAATGTCAGAGTTTTGGATTTGAGGGTTAGCAGCAGTGTTGGTGGTATTTAAAGACAATTTCAGCAAATCTTGATTTTCGGTGGCTGACGGAAGAATTACTGGTGTCATGTCATCACATAAAAAGATTCTAAAAATCGCTGCAGCTCTTTTTCTGTTCGCATTAATTTGCGTTGTTGGATAACGCTGAAAAAATCGCTCAGTTGTTATCGAGCCTGCAAGATTTTGATAACCATCTGGGTTGTTAGACTTCAGGGGTACAACTGTCGACGTGTCGGATACAGATTCCAGATAAGTTAAGATATCATTATAAGCCTGATCATCTAGCGAGTGATTGAATTTATAGAAATAAAATTCAGGGAAAGGTCCATTTTCGTAATAGTCTTCAACAAGCGGAACTGAGTAATCTGTTTCTGTTAATAACTTATCCCAGCTTTGATTTTCAGATATTAGAGTACCGAACAAATGATTTAAGCTATTAGATATTGATTCTCTGTACTCATCTTCTTCAACTTGAAAAGCACGCTCATCGTCATCGGAGACTCGAAGCTGATAAAGCTCTTCCAGTCGATTAACCATTTTAAATTTGTACTCTTCACTTTCAAAATACTCATTTATTTTATCAGAAATAAATTCGTTTTTTTCTCGGTCTGAAGATAATTCGGACAGTTCAACAAGATCTTCGTTCGCTGGTAAAGTGCCTTTTAAAAGTATTGTTATTTTTCTTAGCCTTTGATTATAACTTGATTCATCGGCATGAGCGAAAATACTTAAATGGAACAGGATAAAAAGAAGAATTATTTTTTTCATTTGATTTCTCCTGCAGTGCTAATGTTCAGAGTTGTATCAATTTTATCGTTAGATTGTGTACTTGTGGTGCTTACTTCGATTAAGCCCAAGACATCTAATACTAAAAGTTCATGATATTTTTCGACACCTAAGCTATTTGTGATATCGTTCTTAAGTTGTTTGATAGTATATCCAGTATCAAAGTCTTCGCTTTTTTCAATCATACTCACAAATTCCTTCAGAGTTAGATTTAAGCTCAGCGGTTAAACCATTTTCATAAAAAGTTAAATCGCTAGCTACTTGAAAAATTGAAGCTAATAGCAAGGTCGAGTTGGACTTGAACGTGATTTGACAAAATCTTTCGTCTTTTTTTAAAGTCCAATTGACCACATCGCCTAAGATATAAGTTAAAAAATCAATGAAGTTACTTTTTTCAGCGTAACGACTTTCAAAGGTATCAAAGGTAATAGCGCTGTTAGTTTTTTGTCCCTTAACATTAAATAAAACATTGCTAGCACGATTTTCATTTTTTGCAGTTTCTAAATTTTGCGTGTTCGTTTCTGTTGTCCACTCCATAATATCAATTGAATTTGACTGACTTGGTAACCAGTTGTAATCAGAGCAAATCAACTGCGGCTTTGTTAATTTATTCGAGAAAGTGTTTGATGGGTAATTGAATTCATTAATTGCACGTGGCCCTTGATTATCCCAAGCCCAGAAGTTGTACGCACTAAAAATAGCCTCGGCTTCGTCATCTTCATCTTCGATAATGATGGTGTTCACTTTTTCTGGATCTTCGTGTGCTACCCAGCCTAAAACAACATTTTCTATAATGTAATGAACTTTGAACTTACAGGTCATAAGTGCTGCATTATCAATGCAAGTGTTGGAACTTATTTCGGCATTCACATCATGAATTTTAGTCACATCAGATGTTTTGGAAAAAAAACCGAAAACGTTATTATTGTACGATACGGTAAAGCTTCCGTCTGCTGCAGTCGATATTTTGGCCAGTTCATCGCCGGGATTCAAATTGATCACTACGCTATTCGCATAAATCAAATTCGAAGAAAAAAGTATATTGAACAAAAGGCAAATACATATAGTCAGTTTCATAGTGCACCTATCATCTTGTTTTTCTTTATTTCTTTACATATTTGATGCCGAACTTACCATTGACCAAAATCCGACATAATTGACCTTCAAAACTTATTTAAGCGTATTTAAGGGCCAAACTTCGTTCAAAAAAGCTTTGTTCACGAGTTTTAGATCTAATATTGGTTGTCAAATTGCTAGCCAGTTGTAACGTCTTGTTTGTCACTCAGGAGAACTATTAAATAGAGGAAATGTTTCATTTTGATACAGTTTTTCTTTCCTCTTAAACGTTATATGCGCATTGAATTCAATGGAATAGACTCTTGTGCGGTTTTTGTTTTTGATTAGAAGTTTTTAAATTAAAAAACTTTTCGGTAGACGACGGGTGGTGGGCCAGCGGGGATGGCGCGTGGGGTTTTTTTTGCGGCTGTATTCGTAGTGGGATTTGTGGGGTTTCCGTTGGGATCAGTGCCAGGGTTGGTTTGGTTGTCGTCTTTGACGGGTGGGGGATACTTTTCGTCGTAAGAGGCCTTAAGGCCTGTGACCATGGATTCTAAAAGTTCGGTTTGGTCGTAAACGTGGGCTACAATGGTCTTGATCGATTTACCTGACATGCCCACACTTTCAATTCTAAAATTGGCAACTGCGGTGTAAAGCACTGGGATTTTTGTAGGATTAAAATCTTTAAAGCTCCCAAGAAACTCTTCGATTAAATCTTGAAATAAAGATTCGTTAAATGGTCCGTGTTCTAAATCTTGTCGGCGTCTCATCAACTCGTCGACTATTTCGTCTGTCATTCTTGGATCTAAGGACATCAAAACATTTTTTTCAGCCGTATTGATGTTGATGCCGGGGTTACCTAAAGTGGTGATGGATTTTTCGATAACTTTAAAAAGTTCTTCGTTCATGCCTTCAACCAACATGATTTCGGATAAAACTTTAAAGTGTTGGTTGGGCGGAATGTTGAGTAACTGTCTGGAAGAGTAAATTCCAGATTCTGCGCCACCATTGGTGGACTCTTGATCTTCGTCAATCCAGTCGATCATATTGTTGATTACGATTTCAACTTCATCAATATTGTATTCTTTCGAAAATTCCTGATCGCCATCAATTTTCTTTCTGTAAAGTTCCATGATCAAGCCCTTGGTGGAATCTTTAAGAGCTTTCGAAGGTGAATCTAAATTATTAATGTCGATCAAACTTCCAAGATCTTGGATGATAGGCGCGTAGTTTACTTTCTTAAAAAAAGTTTCTGCTAAGGTGACTTTCAATTCACTTTTGGCCTCAAGACCTGCTTCATCAGGAAGTATTGGTGGCCAAACAAAAGGAAACTCCCAAATGATATTGGCCTTTTCTTTAAACGGAGCTCCCATTTCACCCGCACTATCAATTTGTTGTTTGACCGATTGATACGCTTTGATGCGAAGAAGACTTAAATCTTGACCAGCTTTCGCTGCGTAATACGCACGAAGCTCGTGAATGCCTTGGGATGTAGATATGGCTTCGTATAAAGTTTCTTTTGAAATTTCAAAAAGTAAAAAGCTCATTAAGGTTGTAAAAAAAATGGCCATCATAAGGGCCACACCTTTTTGGTTTTTTAAATCTTTGTTTTGATCAGATTTTTGTTTTGTAAATAATTTTAAAGCCTTAATCATTTTAGATTTATAGTTTAAGAATTTTTCTAAATTTATTTTCATTTAAAATCCTCCGTCTCAAAAACCATTGCCGCCAGGGTTATTAAAGCCACCATTTTGGTTATTGGGTTGAAATTGATTCTGTTGAAACTGCCCCGTTTGATTGGGGTCTTGTGGAGCTAATGGGTTGGCTTGTGAATTCATCTGGATGATATTTTTAATATTTTCATTATTCACAAAATCAATCGGGATGTAAGCGACCATTCTTACTTTTTTGACATCTTTGCCTTCTTTATCTAAAGGCTTAGACACTTGAATTCGAAGCTCTACAGCTAAAGGCAATTGATTTTCCGTTTCCACTCCATCTTTAGGCCAGTTGTCTCGCCACTCGATCTCTTCGGTGTCTTTTCGTCTTAAATATTTAAGTTCGAATTCTGTGACGTCTTCGATGAGCACCGATTCTTGACCACCTTCTAAAATTTCCCCGTCCAAGTGATAGGCAAGTCTACGCCATAAACACTCGGTGTCTTTCTGATCTTTGCCTCTACGTTTACATTTCTTAACTTCGTAACCCACTTCGACAAGTTCGCTTGTATTTGATCCTTTACGAATCGAGTTCCCATTGATCGAAGAAAAACTTAAGCGATCTTTTTCCCCAATAAAAAAGGTCAAAATATTATCCAATCTTGGTTTATATTCCGGCGGCGTTGATTGCGCTTGCGCATTCAACTGATCTTGAGGTGTTTGAGGCTGAGCCGGCGGTGGAGTTGGGTTGGCAGGATCGCCGGGATTTGTAGGTTGTGGTTGTGCTGTGGCCGGTTGATTTTTTGATTCTTGCCAGCGCCTGATGTGTTCACGTTGGGCTTCGTTATAAACAGCTATGTATAAATCTCTGGAATTATAAGCACGGCTGACATCGGCTTTAAATAAATTCACTGCGGATTTAATTTCTGAAAGCACATCAATGTCTTTCTGAATTTTCTTACTGGAATTCATCGTGGTTTTCATCGTTTGCGCGGTGAAGAAACTGACGAAAGCCATAAGAGTCAATGCAATCAGTAGTTCAAGTAAAGTGAAACCCTTCATCTAACGACCCACCGGTGGAGGGCTGCCGCCAGGAAGTCCGCCCTGACCTTGTCCTTGGTTTTGTAAGCTATCGATGGATTGCCCACCAGGGCCTGAAATGCCAAGAGACATTTGGTTATCGTAGTTCACCATATAAAAGGGCACCGTAAATTTATAAGGTCGCTCTTTGCCATTTTGATAAGTCACAACGACTTGCACTTCTTTGATCGAATCATTTAAATATTTTCTAAAGCTTTCCAGTACAGACACAATCATCGTGTCCTCGCCGTCCGTAGAAACTAACGACGATATGTCGGGAAGTTCAATTTTTTGAGCTTTCCACTCCCACTTATACTTTTTATACTCTTCCTCTTCAAATTCTCCGCTTTGCAGTTCTTCTGGTAAAGCATCAATTTTACTTTGGTATTCAGTTTCTATTTCGATGATTTTTTTTTGAAGCAATTCAACGGCTTGAGTTTTAATTTGTGAACTTTTAAAACGAATTAAATTTCCACTCCATGAACTTTGAATGATCACGGCCAATGTGGCCAAAATGCTGATGGCAATTAACACTTCAATCAGAGTAAAACCTTTTTGAGTTAAGGTTTCAAAGCGAGATTTTAAATGGACCTTCGAGTAAGTATTTATAAAGCACTTACTGTCGATTCTCGATATTTTCCATGGTGAGGTGACCCTCAAATACATCCATAACTCCAGTTAAAGGTGAGGTGGCCAAAGTC
>JANODG010000050.1:0-11846 GCA_031412575.1 Bdellovibrionales bacterium | reverse complement strand
TAATCCTTTACCAGAAGCACTTGCAGTTTCTGTTTCTAAGTTATCAACATCAAGATCAAAACGGCTGTCATCATCTGAACTTCTGCTCGAAGATGGTCTTTCGAATTCGTGGTCCAATAAACCTAAATCAATCAACTTGTTTGCGAGCTCGTAAAAGGCAATTGCTTTATCTTCGCTGCTACCAGAACTTTTAGCGTCATTGTAGCTGTTAAGAAGTCTTGTCATTCTGCTTCTGTCTTCTTCCCGAACTAAACACTCTGCTTTTCGTGTATTGTAGTTAATTAATGCTTGGCGGACATCTTCAGTAGGAGGCATATTATCAGGAATTAAATCTGAAAAAGCGCTCTCACTTTCAGATTCTTCTGTCTGATCTTGATCGCCAATTTCGTCTTCGTTTTCGTTAGCAAAAGTTGGTGTTTCAGAAGCTTCATCTTCCTCTAAAAAACTTGGATCAATCAATCTACCATTTATTCGAATGGTATTGCCGCGGCCTTCGACTTCAATGTCTTTAGCCACTTCGTCGGATTGAGCCAAATCACGATGGATGTTTTTTGTCGTCTGCGGGCTTAAGAAGAATGACAATTGAAAAACTGCCAACACTAATACCGCACCTAGTTTAAATAATGATTTCATGGTTTTCCCCCAAATCTTTTTCTTTTATGTAATACAAGAAATCTGCCAATCAAGAGCGATACTGGGCGATTTGACTGTATAAAGCTTTGACAGCTGATAAGTGGGTTTTGACTGCTGTCTCATATTGAGACTTGGATTTTGCCTTAGATTATTTAGTCTAAAACAAATCTAAATTCGCCTTTGACGTTTTCTATCGGTATGGCTTTTATATGTCTAGAATCCTTAGAATTAGATCTGTTATCACCAAGCACATAGACATGGCCTTCTGGAACTTTGTAACTTTCCTGGTTCATGCTACTCAAACCCTCAAGAATCATAACCTTGTATGAGAGGTTTCCAAGTGACTCCTCAAAGAACAATGGATTTTCTTTTAGCGACATGGGACTAAGATAGAGATGTCGTTTATCCTTGAAATCAAAAGCGATTTTCTTCTGCGAAATCTCAGACCCATTTAAAGTGATTTTATCATCAATAATTTTAATTTCATCACCGGGAAGTCCAATAAGTCTTTTAGTATACAAAATCTTTTCGTTAGGTGCTTCAAAGATTATTACGGTTCCGCGTTCTGGAAGTTTTTTATTAAAATAATAATTTTTATAAGAAACGTAGTCTCCTGCTTTTATTAGAGGGGACATTGATGCTGCTGGGTTTACGTAAACTCTATTGAAAGGAAATTTTGAAATTAAAGTGGCTATAATCACATAAATTAGAAAAACTAAACACAAACTTCCTAGTTTCACTTCGTTTGAAAGAAGGATTTTTTTATTTTTAAAGTAATCCCAAGCTAGAATACATGTTGGTAAAAGAAACATAAACCATGCAAGTCCATTGAGTGTAAGGTATGTAATTTTACTCATCGAAATCTGCTCAATCGCAAATGTTATAATAAGAATAAGACTTAAAAAAGAAAAGCCTAAGGTTTTTCTTCCCATCGATATTTGCCCCAAGCCAGGTGCAAAAAACGAAATTAAAAAAATAAAAGACGGTTTCATAAAGCTGACCTTTGTGGGCTCGAATTTTGCCTTATAAAAACTTCGAAATCATTTCGAATAGATTCTTTTTCTGGAGGGACTTTCCAAAGGGGGATGAACTTCGAAAAACTATGGCTTAAAACTTTTTGTCGAAAATAACACTCATGATCCCATTCTTTTTCGGCAAAATCTAAAAACAAAGGAATTAGGTCCATTCGTTCGCTAAAAAAAGCAAGCCTGGCTAGAACTTCATACTCAGCGATATTTTTACTTTCCAACTGACCCGCCCCATACATGGGCATAAACCAAGTCCCAGGAAGGCACAAAAGTGCGATAACGTAGCCAATCAGATTCATCACGATTTCTTTAAACGCGTTGGGGCTAGAATCTAAAGATTTTAAGATAAGTAAAAGCTCATTTCTATGATGTAATTCCTCGTTCATGATTTCGGTGAGCTCAAGCTTTTCGGCTTTATCAGTGACGAACAGAGATTTAGAATGGCCCCAGTAGGCATTTGCGGCCGCTTTTTCACCGGAATAGGCGCTTTGAACCAATTTAATAAGCTCAAACTTAGCTTTAGCCTTAGGAATGGCTTCTGAATTAGAAAAATCCTGTAAGTTCATTACTTATGAAACTATCACGGACCTAAAAAGTTTCCAGCTATTTCAAACGATTCACTTAATTTAAGTTCATATCCGGAGTTTAGCTCATGTTTAATAGCTTTAAGGCTAACTGTTTCGATAAATAAAATAATGCTTTTTGCTGGAAATCGAACTATTAGAATTTATGCCGTTCACCTTCAATCAAATTGCAAAACCCGATCATATTCCAGATTCAGATTGGAAGGATTGGAAGTGGCAATTAAAAAATGTCATCAAAACTAAAGATGTTCTAATGCAAAATCTTTCTTTAATGCCCGAAGAAAAAAAATTCTTTGAATCTTATAAATCTTCGGACTTTAAATTTCAGATCACTCCTTATAGCTTAGAAGTGTTAAAACAAAAAGAAGCCTCTGAATCTTTACGAAAAATCTTAATTGGAAATTATTTAGAATATTCAGAGCAAAAACAAGCTCAAGCAGATCCCTTAAATGAACTTAATAACAATCCAGTGCCTCGTGTGATTCATCGTTATTCGGACCGCGCTTTATTTTTAGTGACCGACTTTTGCAGTGTATATTGTAGGTACTGCACCCGAAAACATTTCACAGCTAAAGACCAAGTGTTTCCTTCAAAATCTGAATACGATCAAGCTATAGATTATTTTAGATCCCACAAAGGCATTAAAGAAGTTATTCTATCGGGTGGGGATCCAATGACTTTATCTGATGATCGTTTAGAAAAAGTCCTGTCAGACTTAAGATCCATTTCACACATTGAAATCATCCGCATCGGAACTCGAATTCCTGTTGTAATGCCAATGCGGGTGACAGAAGAGTTAGTTTTAAAACTTAAAAAATTTCATCCTGTTTACATCATGACCCACTTTAATCACCCCGATGAACTGACCCAAGAGGCTGTCCACGCTTTAAGTTTGTGGGTTGATAACGGATTTCCAGTTTTTAACCAAATGGTATTTTTAAACGGTGTAAACAACGATCCGGCTCTGGTTCAAGCCTTAAACCGACGCTTAGTTTATTTACGTGTAAAACCTTATTATATGTTTCAGTGCGATCCTTCGGAAGGGACGGATCACTTAAGAACTTCAATTCACGATTCGCTTCAAATTCAAAAAGAATTGTGGGGCCATATGTCGGGTTTATCTATGCCTAATTTCGCTGTTGATATTCCAAGCGGTGGCGGAAAAGCTTATTTTGTTCCTAACTTTATTGAATCTGAAAATGAAGATGAAATTTTGTTTAAAGGCTGGGACGGGGTGAGCGAAAAATACATTAATCCAAATGCCGCCAATTTAAAAAAACCCAAAGTGAATGAGACGTATCAACAAGAATGGTTAGACATTAAAAATTCTAAGAATGACAGGTTTTAGTTTTAACAGATACCGATTAAAACTCAGCATAATCTGAGATTTAATTTTATAGATTATTATTTTAAAATTTTATTTGGCTTTAAGACAATTTGTTGTGTTTCGTCACTTTTTAAGACCACGATTTGTTCATCGTATTTTCTACTTTTACGATTTACAGCTCTGATCGTAACTTTCCTGTCAGCATAAAACTTGTAGCCTTTGATTGGAAGCCTATCGTAAACCGGATTACCGTCAATATAGACAATAGATTCGCGCGGCATAACATCAATATCTAAATATCCAACGCGGATTTTTTGAAGAGTGCCTTTGTAATCACTATTTGAATAATTTGATTCAATTTTAGTTTGGTAATCGATGTAATCTTGTTTTTTTAAGCCCAAAGTAAAATCTTTATCGGAAGGTACTTTAACTCTAGCGGGCGTCAGCTGGCCAGTAGTTACACCATTTATGATAACTTCCGCCCCTTGGGGAAAGCTATTAATGGTAATATATTTTTCATTAATTCGTGAATATAGAGTTTCTGGTAATTTTTCATTCATCGAAGCTAACTCTTCAGTTGAGTTACCAGGAAATAGTTGAGATGCAATCAATGCAAGACCAGCGGCTATTATAATCATGATGATATATTTAGTATAATCTCTGATATCAAACGTCGAATTGTTTCTAGCGCGCTGTCTGTAGTTGTTTTGAGAAATACTTCGCTGATTTTGTGTCTGAATTTGCGAGTTTGTAGCATTGAGTTTTGATTTAGATCGGTCACGATTTACAGTGATACTTTTAATATCGAAACTAGATTTTTCACTTTTTTCTAAATCATTAAAAAGATTAACTTTGCTTTGCTCAAAGCCTAAATCATCAATATCAACATCGGTCTTAGTGACACCAACTATTGTTTTTTCTTGCTCGGCATAAGAAGATCCCGACGCTTCGAACTTCACTAATGAATACTCGATTAACTTTTTTCTATTTTGTAAAATTTCATCCGCATATAAAGATTTAATGAAAATCGAAAAATCCTGGGAAGAAAATTCTGGATATTGAATGTTTAAAAAGCGGTTTAAATCTTTTTGAAAGTCAGCGCAGGTTTGATAACGATCCGTCGTAGACTTCGTTAAGGATTTATTTACAATACGTTCTAATTCTTCAGGTACGTTAGGATTTAATTTTCTAACAGAAGGAATTTTGCCTTCACGGATCTTTTTTAAAATACCCAATTCATTTTCTGCAACAAATAATCTTTCTTTCGCAAGGAGTTCCCATAAGACAATCCCTAAAGAAAATACATCTGTTCTTAAATCTACATTTTCACCTGTAGCTTGTTCTGGGGACATGTATGCGAATTTACCTTTTAAAGTTCCTGCTTTTGTGGATTCAGCTTGGCTTTCGGCTTTGGCAATACCAAAATCTACAACTTTAACTTCGCCTTCAAAACTAACCATAATGTTTTGGGGACTCATATCTCTGTGAATGATATTTAAAGGCTTACCTGTGGTTCCATCTAAACAACGATGAGCATGGTCTAATCCAGCTGCCACGTCTTTTACAATATTCACAATCTGATCAATTGAAAAATAAGCGTCAGCTTCTTTTTGCATGCGAGTTAAAATCTGACGCAAATTTTTACCGTTTACATATTCCATAAGAATATAAAACTGACCGCTTTCAACACCGAATTCATATATGGGAACAATGTTACTGTGTGAAAGGTTCACATTGATTTTAGCTTCGTCTTTGAACATGGTGATGAAATCTGTATTAGCCGAGTATTGAGGTAAAATTCTTTTGATGGCGCTGAACTTAGAAATCCCGCCAGCACCAGAGCTTCTCGCCAAAAATATTTCGGCCATACCACCCATAGCTATCCTTTCTAAAAGGATATGTTTTCCAAATATTTCAAAGTCCTTCTTGGCCAATGATTACCCCACGATCTGTAAGTTTTTCGGCGCTTAGACTCATTGTCTTAACTGGACTTTAGAAGAGCAGTTGGGATAGTCTAGTTTTATTATGAAATGGATCGGACTTACGGGGTGCATGGGTTGTGGTAAATCAACTGTAGCTCGCATTATTCAAGAAGATTATGGTGTGCCTGTGGTTTCCGCCGACGAGGTAGCGCTAAATATTTTAAAAAATGATTCAGAACTTCATCAATTTATTCAAGAGCAGTTCAAAATTGATTTCGATCTAGACTTTAGTGCCTATCGCTCACAAATATCCGCCAAAGTATTTGCCGATCCAATAGCGTTAAAAAAATACGAGGACGTTTTTCATCCTAAAGTAAAAGCTGAGGTGAAAAAAATTAAACAAAATCTGTCACCAAATTTCGGCTTTGCCATCTACGACGTACCTTTGTTATTTGAAAAAAAAATGCAAAGTGATTTTGCCGCCATCATCGGTGTCTTCGCAGATCCAGATGTTCAATCCATGCGACTTAAAGAAAGAAACCAATGGTCTGATCAGCAAATAGCAGATCGTCTAAAACATCAAATCACCAACAAAGTAAAAATAGACCAATGTGATTTCGTAATCTTCAACAACTCTTCTATCGAAAACTTAAAAATTCAAATTTCAAGCATCATGTCCCAATTCATAAGCCACTAATCCCAAAAGGTGCCACCAAAAGGTGCCAGGTTCCGAATGCTGGTCACGGCGCATAAAAGACGATTTCCGAAAAGGAACCTGGCACCTTTTCGGAACGAGAAGCGGAAAAAAGGGAACTGTTACCTTTTGTGTAAACTGATTTTAATTACCAAGGCAATGTGGTGTTGTCGTAGTTTAGGAATTGTCCTTGATTTTCAGGCTTTAAATTTTCAATAACATTATAAATATTTTCCGCGGATTCTAATGGAGTGTGAATTTTATATTTTTTTTCAGCGGCCTTCATGAAAGGCTCTGAAAGTCGTGTTTGTGTCGTCCCAGGATGAATAGTGATTACGTATTTATCTTGGCCCAATCGTTTGAATTCTAAACTAAGATTTTTAATAATCATATTTAAAGCCGTTTTCGAAGCGCGATACGAATACCATCCACCTAAGGAGTTATCAGAAATACTTGCTACTTTCGCCGATATTGCTGCGAAAACGCCGTATTCTTTATGTTTAAACAAATCTTTTAAATATTTAGCTAAAAGTAATGTCGGCGAACTATTAACAAGAAAGCTTTTAGTTAAGTTTTCTAGAGTCACTTCTTCAACTCTTCTTTCGGCGACTAAACCTTCGATTTGAAGTGCTCCAATGCAATTGATAACACGGTGTAGATGCGTCCACCCTAAGTTCATTACAGCTTGTTTAAGATTTAGAAAACTTTCTTCCGTTTCAACATTTAATTTTTGCCAGTAAATACGGTCAGGAAATTCTTGGGCTAAATCAGCCATGTCTGTATTAATGTCAGTTCGGTAAGTTCCTAAAACTACTGCCTGAGAATTATTTTTTAGGTATACTCGACAAAGACTTAAACCTAATCCTTGGCTAGCTCCGGCTATGATAACATTCATAAAATTTCTCGATTTTGGGTTTGAGTTTGATGATGCGACTCGGTATTGATATCCATAAATATACAATCAAATCTTATTCATTGAAAATAAAATACTTTCTATAAAAAAATAAGCTATTTGGAGGACCGATTATGATTCGTAGTTTCACTACAAAAGTAGTATCAGGAACATTGGCAATTTTACTTTTAACCATTGGGTGTTCTAACACTACCAAAACAACGTCTCAAGAAATTCCACTTAAAGATTTTTTTAAAGTCCCAATTGCTTCTCAGTTTAGAATTAGTCCAGATGGTCAAAAGATCGCAGCATTGAGGCCTTACAAAGACAGAATGAATGTCTACGTCGCAGACTTTGGCAAAGAAAATTGGAAGCCTGTCACGACTTATAAAGATCGTGGTGTTCACATCGTTGGTTGGAAGGGTAACGATATTATTTTATTCACAAGGGACTTTGGTGGGAATGAAAACTTTCACTTGTTTTCAGCAAACATTAAATCTGGCGGGATTAAAGATTTAACACCTAACCCAGAAGAACGTGCCTCCGTGGTATCTGACTTGGAAAACATATCGGATACGAATGTGTATTTCGAATCCAACAGAAGACTTAAAACTGTTTCAGACGTTTATAATGTGAACGTTTATACGGGCGAAGAAAAAATGGTTTTAGAAAATCCAGGCAAACATGCGGGCTGGGTTGTAGATCATAAAGGTCAAATTCGTATCGCAATAGAAACTGATGGAGTTAACAACACCTACTACTATAGAGCAGACGACACAAAAGAGTTTAAAAAAATTAAAACTTATAATTTCAAAGAGACTGTTTCACCGGTATTTTTTGATTTTGAAAATAAAAATGTTTATGCCCTGACAAATTTAGGTGCCGATAAAGTCATGGTTGTATTACTAAACCCAGAAAACTTTAGAACCTTGAAAAAAATCTACTCCAACGACAATTATGATATTGGCGGTCTAACTTACTCACCAGCTAAAAAAGAACTTGTCCAAGCATCCTATGTCGATTGGAAGCAAAGAAGAAATTTCTTTAGTGATTATTATAAAGAAATTTTTAAAGACATCGAAACTAAAATTCCAAATAAAGAAATTCAATTAACTTCATACAATAAAGAAGAAAATCTTTTTACAGTTTATGCAGGTAGTGATCGTAGTCGCGGAATGTATTACACATACGACGCTAAAACCAAAAACTTGCAATTTTTAATGAATCCAAGTCCATGGATTGATGAAAATAAAATGGCTACAATGAAGCCGATAAAATACAAATCCAGAGATGGACTTGATATTGAGGGCTACCTAACGCTTCCTTTAGGAAAAGAAAATGCAAAAGGTTTGCCTTTAGTTGTAAATCCTCATGGTGGGCCTTGGGCTCGTGATGAATGGGGTTACGGTCCTGACATTCAATTTTTAGCGAATCGCGGATACGCTGTTTTACAAATGAACTTCAGAGGTTCTACAGGCTACGGTAAAAAGTTTTGGCAAGCGTCCTTTAAACAGTGGGGACAAAAAATGCAAGACGATATCACCGACGGTGTAAATTGGGCGATTGAACAAGGTGTAGCAAAAAAAGAAAATATTTGTATTTATGGAGCTAGTTATGGTGGGTATGCCACTTTAGCAGGAGTTACTTTCACTCCGGACTTATATAAGTGTGGTGTAGATTATGTTGGGGTTTCGAACTTATTTACGTTTCAAGCTACAATTCCACCTTACTGGGAACCTTATAAAAAAATGCTTTATGAAATGGTTGGTCATCCAGAAAAAGATAAAGAACTTTTGACTAAATATTCACCTGTATTTCATACGGATAAAATCAAAGCCGCTCTTTTTGTTGCCCAAGGCGCAAATGATCCTAGAGTTAAAAAGTCTGAATCAGATCAGATAGTAAAAGCTCTAAAAGATAAAGGCATAGACGTTCCATATATGGTCAAAGAAAATGAAGGCCATGGATTTCATAACCAAGAAAATCAATTTGATTTTTACGGAGAAATGGAAGCCTTTTTAGATAAACATATCAAAAAGTAAACGCTGAACCTAAAAGCGTGTCGCACACATTTTAATTTTGGTGTGCGACACTTATTCTACACCTAAACCTTATTTAGTATGGAGTGCAATGCTTGCAGAGAGTGGATTTTTAACAGACATAGCCATAGTCCTTGGCGTAGCGGCTGTTACATCCTTTATTGCAAAAAGCATCAAGTTGCCTTCAATTTTAGGTTACTTGTTTGCGGGCTTTTTGATCGGTCCTTATATTCCATTACCTTTATTTGCAGATTTAGAACGAGTAGAAACAATGTCAGAATTCGGCGTAATTCTGGTAATGTTCGCTGTTGGTTTAGAATTTAGAATCAAAAAATTATTTCAAGTTCTACCTAATGCAGGATTCACGGCCTTTATTGAAATGAGTTCGATGTTTTTAATTGGAACTCTGGCGGCTGACTTCTTAGGTTGGACCACGACCCAGGGGATTTTTTTAGGAGCCTCGCTTTCAATTTCTAGTACTATGCTTGTGAGCAAGATTTTCGCAGACTTACCGCCATTACAAGATGTTAGACGACAAGTTTTTGGAATTTTAATCATACAAGATATTGCCGCCATCATTATATTAGCCCTTTTGGGAACTTACGCAGTGGGTTTGGACAGAACCAGTCCTAAACCTATTGAAGTGATGTCACAACTGTTCGCTATCTTTTTAGGTATCAGCATTTTGGGTCTTTTCGTAATTCCAAAGTTCGTTAGAAAAGTCTCTAAATTAAAAAGTGATGAAACCTTAATTGTTGTTTCGGTAGGAATCTGTTTTGGACTAGCTCTTATTGTGGAAAATTTAGGTTACTCTGTGGCCTTAGGTGCATTTCTTGCGGGAATGTTAGTTTCTGAAAGTGGTTTAGGAAATAAGATCGAGCATCTAATCTTTCCAATCAAAGATATGTTTGCTGCGATTTTTTTCGTCTCTATAGGAATGCAGGTTAATCCGGTTTTGGCTCTCGAACATATGCCGGCCATTTTATTTATTTCGTTTCTAATTATTGTTGTTCAATTTTTAAGTGTCAGTATTTCTGGGGTACTTTCTGGAGTAGGGTTAACTCAATCCATCAACTCAGGACTTATCTTAGGGCAAATCGGTGAGTTTGCCTTTATTATTGCAGCTATCGGAACAAAAGCCGGCCTATTACAAAATTATTTTCAGACTATTGTTGTGAGTGTGGCCATTGTCACTTCGTTCAGTACACCTTTAATTTGGAAATCACGTTTTAAAGTGATTGGAGCTGTTGATAAAATACTGCCTAAGAAATTCGACGTCCTAGTTCATTTGTACGAAGCTTGGTTTAAAAGATTAAAAAAACAAGCTTTCAATAACATAAACTTACCACGACGCATTTTACTCGCCGTATTTATAGATGTTTTATTATTAGTGACTATCCCGCCCTTACTATTGGCTGGATTGCCAAAACTTCAAACCGCTTTACAGAAATTAGATTTATCTTATGGGGCCATTCAGCTATTGGTCGCCGCCATTTTGGTCTTTATATTTATTCCAATTGTTTTCAGTTTAATTTCGAATATAGGTAAACTTTTGACGGCCTTTGTTAACGAAGTTTTTATGATGGATTCAGAGCATCCTTCGAACTCATCAGCAAATGCGATTCACTTATTTAAACGTGGCTTTCAGATTTTAGTTCTTTATGTGATTTGGATTCCGCTTATGATCAGTGTGCGTACATTCATAAGTGACAACATCATTTACTACCTTGTGCTTAGCTTAGGATTAATTATTACTTTCTATTTAATATACAAATCAGACTCAAGTAATAACGATCAGGTCTTAAGCGGTGGGGAAAGAATACTAGATGCATTGTCTAAGCAATCCTTCCCTGATCATGACGAGTTAGACTCCATCGGTTTATCAGATCTAGTTTTAATTAAAGTCACAAATCCAGAAATCCTTAATAAATCTTTATCTGAGATTAACCTCAGAGCAAAAACCGGCTGTAGTATCATTTCTATTCGGCGCGGAAGCCAAAGAGTTTTATTTCCCAAGCCCAATGATCAATTAGTCTTAAATGACCTCGTACAACTTTCTGGTGACGCTCACGCCATCCAAGACGCAACAAAACTTCTCGTTTAAAAGTTTAAAAGTGCCAGGTTCCGAATGCTGGTCACGACGCGTCGACATTCAAAGAATAAAGGGATTTATATACCAAACATACATTGTTTAGGATTGTGTTAAGAAGGATCATTAACCAATTCCTAACTGTACTTAACATTCAACTTCGATGAACTTCCCTATCAAGACTAAAGTTTAGATCCAAAGCGAACTAGGTTTTATGTTTTTAATTCTAAAATAAAGGGGGATCTTTATATGAATAAATCTATATTAATATTTATAGGATTGTTAATTTTCTCTGCAAAGTCATTTGCAGCATGTCCAGTAGGAACAACATCTTCAGACGTAATCGTCGATAATAAAAAAAGTTGTGTTCTAGAAGGTAACTACACAAAACATAATTTAGTTTTAACAGCAGACACAGCTTGGATTCTTGAAGGCCCAGTTCTTATAGGTGCAGGAAATGTGCGTCTTGATGACAGTTCGCCAGTAGTGTCAACGCTAACTATAGAAGCAGGAACTGTTGTTTATGGTCGTCCACAATCATTCATCACAATTACAAGAGACGCTCAGATTTTTGTTAAAGGCACTCAAAATAATCCTGTTGTGTTTACTTCTTTAGAAAGAGTTAACCCAACTCGTGG
>JANODG010000049.1:0-7439 GCA_031412575.1 Bdellovibrionales bacterium | reverse complement strand
GAGGTGGCCAAAGTCCACTTCAGCGTCTCGTCTCTAGTTTGTACCTGAATCACAGCAAGTTCAACGAAGCCTTCCGGCATAAAGTAGATTTCAACTTCACCGGTTTTAAAAACTTCTTTTATGCCCTGAAGTTCAATCTGTTTGATAGTAAGTTCAGGCGCAAGCCTTAGTGGTCCTTTTTTTGAAAATCGCTCAACGGGCTTAAAAGGATTTGTTTTCATGTAAGCTTCAAGTTCAGCATCCGTTAAATTCTTTTTACCGTTAATAAATTTTAAGCGGTCTTCAGGATCATCAAGCAGAACTTTTCCTTCAGCCTCTTCGACTTGAAAAGTTACAATTTTTTCTTGGATGTTAAAAACAATGCGGTGAGTATTTTTACTTATTAAAGCGCGGCTTCTTACGTCTTTCGCCAGTAAACTTAATCTTCTAATTTCGCTTCTTAATTCGCGGTCGGATTTAGAAAAAAAATTTGGGGCAAATATGGAAAACACCCCAGCAATTATAATTACAACAATAAGAATTTCTATCAAGGTAAAACCCAAATTCGAATTTAGGTTTTCGGAACTGACTTTTCGCTTTCGCACTTAGTTCTTATAGGTCTTCAGAGCTGATGTCTTTGTCGAACTCTCCGCCACCGGCTTGGCCATCTTTTCCAAGAGAACGAATGATAAAACCTCCGCCTTCGACTTCATAAATAAAGTCACGCTTCCAAGGATCTTTTAAATCTTTTTCGTTTTTCACGTAGCCTTTAGGCTGCCAATTTTCGCAAACATCTTCACTTGGTTTTTGTGACAATTGAGTTAAGTCGGAAGGGTACTGATCGCAGTCGTTATAAAAAAGTTCAACAGCACTTGCTAACTTACTGATTTGAATTTTAGCCATACTTTGGTTCGCACGATCTTTTTGGCCAAAAATACTTGGACCGATTAAAGCGAAAAGACCACCAAGAATGACTAGTACGATCATAATTTCTACAAGGGTAAAACCTTTTTCGTTTTTTGAATTTTTAGCGATGGTGTTTTTCAAAGTAGTGCTCCTATGTGATATTGAAATTCTAAGAGCTTTTAATTTACATGGAATTGTTTATCGACGCAATTCACAAGTTCGAGAATTATCGGAACCAATTTGGGACCAACTTCAAACAAAAACTCAGCTTATTGGATAATGTCTTTAAGTTTAGCCGGCAAAATTTTGCATCTCGAACATCGGCATTAAGATCGCAAAAATAATGATCGCGATAACGCCTCCCATCATAACTAGTAGGATAGGCTCAAGCAGGGAAGTTAAGCCATCAATGTCATTTTTAACTTGAAAGTCATACGCCTCACTCACTTGAGTGAGCATAGTTTCTAGGTCCCCAGTTTTTTCTCCGACGTGAATCATGTGGATGACAATGGGTGGAAATTGACCAGATTTTTTTAAAGGTCCAGCAATGGATTCACCTTCTCTGATGTTATTGGCGGCATTGCCAATAGCAATCGCAAGAACTTGGTTATTCACTACATTTTGGACAATTTTTAGGGCATCAATAATTTGCACGCCACCAGCAAGTAAAGTGGATAAAGTTCGTGTGAAGCGACTGACCGCTATTAAACGGGCAAGGCGACCCACTATTGGAAAATTTAAAACCATTCCATCCCACTGTAAACTTCCCTGCGGACTTCGTTTCCATGACAAAAACATAAAGACTAAAAGCACAATTCCGATAATTAAGGGAATGTAATATGTCGTGATAAAGTCACTCATGCCAAAAACGGCTTGTGATAGTTTGGGAAGCTCTTGGCCTTCACCTTCAAAAATATCTCGCATCGTTGGAACTAAAAAAACAAATAGTGCGATTAAAATTAAAAACGTAAAAGTGATCATCACGGCAGGGTAAATCATTGCCGAACGCACACGACTTGAAAGTTCATGTTGAGCTTCTAAAAATTCCGCTAAGCGAATAAGAATAATATCTAAAGTTCCTGAAACTTCACCTGCTTCCACCATCGTGATGTAAATATTTGTGAAAACTCTAGGGTATTTATGTAAAGCTTTGTTTAGTGTGCTTCCTTCATTGACCGCGTTTCGTAGATCAGAAAAAGCTTCTTTTAAAACTAAGTTTTCTGACTGTTCAGATACAGCTCCTAAAGATTCAACCAGAGGAATGTTAGCTTTAACAAGTGTAGCTAATTGACGGGTCACTTGGGATAAATCCTGAACACTCACTTTAGAGTTGTTGGCCCCAGCTTTTTTTCCAGAGGCGGCTTTAGCTTTAGCCTTGTCTTTCATTTCACTGACAAAAATACCTTCTCTTTTTAATTTTAGACGGGCATTTCGTTGGCTGTCAGATTCCACGACGCCTTTGACAGATTTTCCTTGTTTAGTAAAACCTTTGTACTCATAAATAGACATCGTTTACGAATCCACTTGAGTGTTAGATAAAATCTCTTGAATGGATGAAATCCCTTGCATCGCTTTTTTAATTCCATGCTCACGAAAGGTTTGCATGCCTTGCTTAATGGCCATCTTTCGAAGTGTTCCGCCATCTTCACGTTTCATAATTAAAGCTCGAATCTCATCGGTCACATCTAAAAACTCTTCAATCAGTGTTCGACCTAAATACCCTTTTTGATTACATTCGTTACAACCAACGGGTTTGCAAAATTTTGCGTTAGTCACATCTCTTGGTGAAAGTCCCAAAGTTTGCAGTTCAGTGGTTGTAGGTGTGTATGGCTGTTTGCACATAGGACAAAGGACTCGCACAAGTCTTTGAGCAATAACGCCTAACAAGGATGTAGCGATCAAGAATGGTTCACATCCCATGTCAATCAAACGTGGGAAAACACCCGACGAATCATTCGTGTGAATTGTCGATAACACAATGTGACCGGTTAAGGACGCATTAATAGAAATCTCTGCGGTTTCAAGGTCACGAATTTCCCCAACCATAACTACGTTAGGATCTTGACGTAAAATAGAACGTAAGCCGGCCGCAAAAGTAAGTCCAATCTTGTGATTGACTTGAATCTGTCCAATGCCGTGAATACGCTGTTCAACCGGTTCTTCGACCGTTAGAATATTTCTATCGACGGAATTTATTTTTTGTAAACACGAATATAAAGTTGTGGATTTACCAGAACCTGTGGGACCAGTAACTAACATGATGCCGTAGGTTTTAGTTAAGACATGATCGATTTTTACCAGCGATTCTTTGGAAAATCCCAATTGAGCTAAATCTAAAATCACATTGGATCTATCTTGAAGACGCATCACTATGCGTTCTCCAAAAGCGGTAGGCAAAGTACTTAAACGCACATCGATGTCTTTACCTGCAAGCTTTAAAGGAATTCGTCCATCTTGGGGCAAACGTTTTTCTGCGATATTTAAATTGCCCATGACTTTAATTCTAGATGTGATCGCATTTTGTAATTTTTTAGGTGGCTTAAAAATATCAAATAAAATACCGTCAATTCGAAATCGAACAACCATGTCTTTTTCATAAGGTTCGATGTGAATATCAGAGGCTTTTTCTTTCACCGCACGAAAAAGTAATGAGTTCACCAGTTTAATGACCGGCGCATCACCTTCATCCGCATCTAGTAAATCTATAACAGGGTCATCTAAATCGTACTCTTCTTCGCCGATCTCTTCTAAGCCTTTAAAATTTGATGTGCTTTTTTCGTAAACGCGGTTGATGGCATCTTTTAAATTTTGTGTTGTAGAAACAATCGCATGCACAGGCTTTCCAAAAATAACTTTTAAATCATCTAATGCGCGGTAATTTAACGGGTTTGAAACCAGAACTTTTAGGTGCGTGCGCTCATCTTTAAAAGGTAAAACTTCTTGGGTTTTAGCGTAATTGATTGGAATTTCCCGGACCAAGTCTGGGGCGATGTCATTTATGGGAATATCGCTCATGAATTCCATACCTAAAATTTCACATAAATGTTTAACCAACTGATCTGGGGCTTTCAGTTTAGAGTTCTCAAGAATAACTTGAATGGTGGCTCCGCCAGAAATTCGAGTTTGAAATAAAGATTGCAGTTCGGCTTTATTTAAAGAAGTGCTTTTTAAAATTAAACTGTCTATCGAATGTTTGATGGCCATTTTTATATTGTAAACGTTTGTAATGGTTCAAGTCTAGTCTGTAGTTAGGATTGTAAGTCTAGGAAATTTAAGGCGCTAAAGAGGTCTCATTTAGGAACCATGGATAAAGAAATATTGGGTAAGTATCAACAGACCTAAATACCATTTTAGTTGTCAAATATTGCAAATCATTGTCACAATAAATTTAAAGCTAAAGAAGTAGGGGATTAGAGTATGGCGTTTGGATTAATAGTATTGGCAATTGGTGTTGTGATAATTTATTATGGTGTAAGTATTTATAACAAGCTTATTCATCTAAGAAATTATGTGAAAAACGCTTTAGCTCAAATTGATGTGCAGTTGACTCGCCGCTACGAGTTGATTCCAAATTTAGTCGAAATGGTCAAAAAAGCGATGTCCCACGAGCGAGAAACTTTAGAAGCTGTCATTCAAGCTCGGAATATGGCCTATGGAGCCCAACAAAAAGTTGCGGGAAATCCAACCAATACAGATGCGGTTAAAGAACTTCAATTGGCAGAAAATCAGCTGAATACACAAATGGGACGAATGATGCTGTTGGTTGAAAGTTACCCGGATCTTAAAGCTAATCAAAACATGACGTCTTTAATGGAAGAATTAACGTCCACAGAAAACAAAGTGTCATTCGCAAGACAGGCTTATAATGATTCCGTTATGAATTACAACACTAGCCTTGAAGTGTTTCCGAATAATATTTTTTCAGGCTTTTTTTCGTTTAAAGCATTTGAATTTTTAAAAGTTGAATCCGAAGAAGTAAAGAAACCTTTGAAAATTGCATTTTAACAAAAATCAATCTTAGTCTTCGAATAATTTCGATCGTAAAATTAGATAAATAAAACAGTACGCGAAAATTCAAGGTAAAAATTCAAGGTAAAAATTTAGTGAAGAACTTTTTTGAATTTCAGAAGCTAGCTCGAAAGAAATCTAACAATGTGCTGATTGTTTTTGGGCTCATGCTTTTAGCTTTAGTATTCGCGTTTAATCTTTGCGTTTATTACGGTCTTCAATTAATGCACGGAAGTGAAGATCCTATTTCAGGCGATTTCTGGATTTTGCCTCAGCCGGCTTTTGACACGCAAATATGTTTAGTTGGTTTTTTTATTCTATGTTTTGTACTTGCTTACATAAAACAATTGATGAAATACAGATCCGATCCTATGTCTATTGTGTTCCAGCTTGGCGGAATCGCACTCAATGATCGAGGGACTAAGTTAACTTCTAAAGAGCAAAAGCTTTTAAACATAGTCGAAGAGATGTGTATAGCCGCTGGAATCCCCGTTGTACCTGTATTTGTTTTAGAAAATGAATCCACAATAAATGCATTCACGTCTGGCCATAATTTAGCAACAGCACATATTGTAACGACTCAAGGTGCTTTAGATGAGTTGACCAGGGATGAGCTGCAAGCTGTGATCGCTCATGAAGTTGGACATATAGTAAGTGCAGATGTGAAAGTGAATTCGGTTTTACTTAGCTGTATAGTGGCGCTAACTTTTCTGGTAACTCTGGGTTTAAAAATGATGGAATTTGCAGGTCGTTCAAGAGGACGATCTTCTAAAGATAATAGCTCGGTTTATTTGATTGTTATCGGATTGTTTTTTATGTTGATTGGCGCGGTTGGGGCTTTTCTTGGTCGTGTCTTACAAAGTTTGTTCTCTAGAAAGAGGGAATATTTGGCAGACAGTTTGGGAGTGCAGTTCACCAGAAACCCATCGGGTCTTGCTGGAGCATTAGCTAAAATCCGAGATATTTTTAGAAGTGAAATTTATAAGGCAGACTCTTTAAATATCGCTCATATGTGTATTGCAAACCCCTTAAGTAGTGGATTCTTTTCGGGCCTTATGGCTTCACACCCACCTATCAATTCTAGAATAGAACTTTTAGATCCAAAATATTTAGACCCGTCCTATAATTTAGAACGATCTCGAACTAGTGAAGAGCTAAATCAAAGAATAGATAAGAGAAATAAAAAAGGACAGTTCGTAATAGATCAAACAAATATCCTTGAGGGTATATTAGTTCAACAGCCGGTGATGGCAAATATCTTAGCCAAAGAGGGCTTAATAAATTTAGATAATTTAAATATTTCTAAACCACTCCATTCGGATATTGAATTTAAATATAGCGTTTGGGGATTGTTGATTTCTAAAGAAGAATCGGTAAAAAAAAATCAAATTTCAATTCTTCAAAATCTTTATGGAGATAAATTTGATTCCGCTAAAGTTCCGAAAATCGATATAGATTCTCATCAAAAACTGGAGCTAAGTGCGTCCGTATTTTCTATTGTTATTCCACAAATGAAAAAATTGAATGAAGACGACAAAAAACTCTTCATTAAGAGCATTAAACTAATCAGTGATGCAGATTCAAATTTAAGCGAATTTGAACTTATCCTTTTGGCTTCGCTTTTTGTGGCCATCGAAGTTAAAGTTGTTAAGTATAAGATTAACTTTTTAGCCGTTCGACAAATTCTTTCGGTGTTCGTTAAGTTAAGCCAGTCAAAAGATAAGCATTTTGAAATATTTGTGGCTTCATTAAAAACATTTTATGGCAAAGACATAAAACAAGCAGGTTTAAAACTAGAAGACGTAAAATTTGATGATCTAGTGTTTTTATTCCACGGTTTAAAAAATTCATCCGTGGAATTGAAACAGCATATCTGCAGTGCAGTATTAGTGGCTTTAAAACAGGATCAAATTTTAACTTTAAAAGAAATTGAAGCTTTTCGAGTTTTTAGTATGGCTCTGGGGATACCATCGCCACCAGTGATTGCTCTATCTATTACTTAGCATTCATTTCAATCCTAAATACAAAATAATTTGTTTGATGACATAAATAACTAGTTTAGTTTTATCGATAGATTTGTTATCTGTTCAATATGAAAAAATTAAAAAGTGTTGCTGTTGTCATTTTAGTCTGTTTGTTTTCAATAAATGCATTTGCTTGGGGCAAGCGAGGACATGAAATAGTAGGAAGTCTTTCGGCTCAACTTTTGGCTGAAGAACACAGAGGCGCTGAGTTTTTAAAAAACCACACATTTGATATGGGGTATTATAATAATGTTCCTGATATCATTTGGAAGTCAGACCCAGAAACTTATAAAAAAGAATTTTTTCAGCATTTCATTGATATGGAAGAATTTGAAAATGTTAAAGAGTGGAGCAGTGACAAAGCCGCTTTCTTTAAGAATCACCCTGAAATTACCGACAAAGCTGGTAAATCATGGTGGCGTATTCAAGGTTTAAATAATGAATTAGAAAAAATTACTGCAAAACTATTGAATCAAAAGATTTCGTCGTCGGCTAAGTCAGCAGTTAATACAAGCCCGAAAC
>JANODG010000048.1:0-5086 GCA_031412575.1 Bdellovibrionales bacterium | reverse complement strand
GCACTTGCAACATCAGAAATGGCAGCAAGTATGAAGTGTTTAAATTAATTAAAGAATTAGAAGACTTATTTTGAAATCAAAAATGGAATTGGGCTTATTTTATTAGAGAAGCGACTGTCATTCGCCTTGCACTGCACTTCGTGCAAGCAAGGCTTCATGCCATCGATCTAATAAAATAAGCCCAATTCCATTTTTGATTTCAAAATAAGTCTTCTAATTCTTTAATTAATTTAAACACTTCATACTTGCTGCCATTTCTGATGTTGCAAGTGCTATATCCCATTCTGATTGTTTTCCGTTAGCAAAGCCTTCGTTGATTTCAGCGACTACACATGACTGAAGGCCTTTTAGTGATACAACTGTGAAGCTTTCTTTAGGCTCCCAAACGTTGTTTGCTGGATCTATTAATTCTTCTTCGTAGGTTGAATACACAAGAGCTATCGGGTTTGATTTTGATGTGTCGTTTTGCGCAAATACCCAGGCTACGTTTTCGCTGTACATTAAGACTTCGTTTGCGTTTATCGCTATTTCTGAGTTTCTATAATCTAAAGACATCACAAAATTATTGTCGTATCCGTCTTTAAGTATTTTATAGTTGCCGTAACCATCACAAAAACTTTGATAAGCGACATAGTTGGATTGATCTGATGATGGAATTGAACCTAAATCTAAGTCTTGATCAACTTCAAAACATGCTCCATCAAATAATGACATTTGAATATGATTTGATTCTGCTTTGGCATTACTAATGAATAAAGCAAGTAGGGTCAAAATCGTGTATGTCGTTTTCAAAAAAACCTCCGTGGTCCTGATAATTCTTTTTAATGAGATTTGGTTATACCTAAAGTGACATTTTTTGGCTAAATTTTAAGAAGAAGATGTAAATATTATACAAAACGTATAACTAATGGTTAATTATTTGGTTTAGAAGGTGAAGTGTTGGAGATGTTTGAAACTCTGACGAGCAGGTTGAACACTTACTAAAAAATAGAGAAAATCAATTTAGCATAAAGATAACTAACCTAAACGCTTTAAATTACAATGGGCCGATACACTAATAATTTAATACGCTGAATTCAAAGGCCGCTATATGAAAATATTAAATTTGATTGCCGCATTAACTATAATTTTTATCGCTGATTTGTCGCTAGCCAAAAGTTCAGCCAAAAATGCTAAGGAGTCGAAAGCTTTAACAACTCTTTCTGAAGCTTATTTCGCAGGGGGTTGCTTCTGGTGTACAGAATCTGATTTAGAAAAAATTCCTGGTGTGTCTTCGGTGGTGTCTGGATATTCAGGCGGAGATGAAGTTAATCCTAGCTACGAAGAAGTCAGTTCGAAAAAAACAGGGCATATCGAAAGTGTTAAAGTTTTTTATGATTCGAAAATAATTGATTATAAAAATTTATTACAAATTTTTTTACTGACTGTGGACGTTACAGATTCTAAGGGGCAGTTCGTTGATCGCGGCCCTCAGTATAGGCCAGCCATATTTTTTAAGGATGACTCACAGAAAAAAATTATTGACGACGTTTTAGGT
Source organism: Bdellovibrionales bacterium (assembly GCA_031412575.1). Classification (GTDB taxonomy): domain Bacteria; phylum Bdellovibrionota; class Bdellovibrionia; order Bdellovibrionales; family UBA1609; genus JAMLIO01. The sequence continues at coordinate 3,549 of JANODG010000048.1, read as the reverse complement.
GCTTTAAAAAATACTAAACCTTTCAAAGAAGCGATCGTCATTGACGTGTTAAAGTTTAAAAGTTTTTACGATGCTGAAGAATATCACCAAGACTATTATAAGAAATCTAGTTTAAAGTATTCCTTTTACCGTAAAGGTTCAGGCCGTGATCGTCGATTAAAAGAATTATGGAAGAATTTTAAATTCACAAATGTGCTAGACACTAAAACTCAAATCTTAAATAAAGGAAAGAAAATGGAATCTTCATGGGATAATTTTAAAAAACCAAGCAAAGAAGAACTTCAAAGTAAACTTACTGAAATTCAATTTAAAGTGACTCAAAAAGATGGGACTGAAAGACCTTTCGAAAATGAATATGATTCAAATAAAAAAGAAGGTATTTACGTAGATATCGTTTCTGGTGAGCCTTTATTTAGCTCCAAAGATAAATATGATTCTGGGACGGGCTGGCCTTCGTTTTCAAAACCGATTTCTGAAAAGTTTGTAAAAACTAAGCGCGATTTTAAAATGATACTTCCAAGAACAGAAGTACGATCTAAATATGCTGATTCGCATTTAGGTCATGTTTTTGATGATGGACCAAAGCCAACAGGTCTTCGTTACTGTATGAATTCGGCGTCCATGCGTTTTATACCAAAAGAAAAGATGGCCGAAGAAGGTTACGAAGACTTTTTAAAGTATGTGGACTAGTTACTGAACTGGGAAATCTTGTTCGATATCTTCAGGCATAAATTCATCCTGAAGTAATTCACATGTGTAAGTGGCTTCTGAATTTATTAATCGTGTTTTTATACATGTAAGACCACCTACAGATTTTTCAATGCGAGAGTGACCTGAAAACATGGCGGAAATAGGAAAAAACGAATTTAAAATGAAAACCAAGGCGACTGAATGGCCTCAGACTCTTAAAACCTGTCATATCAAATATTTTACTTGTCGTCAGACATGGATTCGAAATCTTTGATCTGAAACTCAAGCCCATCGTAGGTAACAACTTTAGCTTCTTTATCTAACACGGTAGCGATGTGAACTGGCTTTCGCCAAATTTCATACACACGCGCCATGGTTTCTTTCATGTAATCCGGTTGCATTTCTACGCCTTCAAATAGATGAGATAAAAGAAGCTCACCTTTTGAGTTCATATTGCTGTCCACCGCACTGATGATGGGCTGACCAAAGTTAGCCAATTGAAACAGTAATTTAGATTTAATGGCTTTAAAATCGCGAGTGTCGATTTCGAACTTATTGGTTTTTTTATTAAATTTGTAAACGAAAAGTTTATTTTCAACACAAAATTCTTCCGTTAGAAATTCATCGATAAAACCGACATCGTTGTAATCTCGGCGCACCTGAAATATTTTTTCTCGTCCTTGATTTAGATTCATATTCCAACTTGCTTTCTTTTGGATGTCTTTACATTCCGACCATTCACGACCGAACTGTCCACGGTTCCAACGCTCTTCAATGTTTCTGTAAAGTTCTATTCCAATTTTATAGGGGTTAAATCCATTCGGACTCATGGCCATAGTGCCACTGTGAACGTCAGCAAACTGTACGATCTCATGATCATGACAGATATCTTGAGTCATCATTTTAGCGTGCCAGTAAGACGCCCAACCTTCGTTCATGATCTTGGTCATTCCTTGCGGGGAAAAATAATAAGACTCGGAACGGATGATTTGAATAATGTCCTTTTTCCAATCTTCGATATCTGCATGTTGAATCAGAAAATTTAAAACGTCTTTTTCTGCGTAAGGTTGGCCTTCTTTTTCTTGGCGCGTGGGATTTTTAACGTAAGGGCGATATCTATCAATTAGGTTTTCTAAGCTAAGGCACGTATCAATAAAATTTTCGACAGCTTGAATCCCGTACTTATCAATGTGCCTGCGCACTCGGGACGCGTGATTCCCCATTGTGTCCATCATTTTTCTGTCGGTGTTTTCAAACCATTTATTGTTTTTAAAAAAATCACAGTGACCATAAACATGGGCCATCACTAATTTTTGATCTGTGGTGGAATTACCTTCAAGTAAGTAAGCGTAACAAGGGTCATTGTTGATCACCAGTTCATAGATTTTAGACAGACCGTATTCGTATCCCTTCGATAAACCTTCGTACTCCATCCCAAAACGCCAGTGAGGATAACGGATAGGGAACCCGCCGTAAGCTGCGATTTGATTCATTTGCGAATAATCCACCATTTCAAAAACAGTTTCAAAAAAATCTAAACCATAACCTTTGGCAATAGCTTGGATGCTTTTTTGATATTCTGCGAGTTCTTTTGAAATATTGGCCATTAATGTCCTTTACCTAAAAAATCTTTGATGGATTTTATGATTCGACTTCTGTCTTTAATGTGACTTCTGATAATACGTTCTTCACTTTCAAACTGTTGATTTAAATCTTTTATAAATTGACCACTTCCATATTTAGATTCAACCTGGCCGTAGCCAAACATGTTTACGATCGGCAAAAATCTATTTTTTAAAATCTCTAAACATAATTTGGTGTCTTCACCACTCCAGTTGTCACCATCACTAAAATGAAACGTATAAATGTTCCAGTCGTTGATCGGGTAATCTTGATCGATAATTTCTAAGCATTTTTTGTAAGCTGAACTAATCAATGTCCCGCCGGACTCACTGGTCCTAAAAAAAGTTTCTTCGTCCACTTCTTTGGCCGAAGCATCGTGAATGATAAATCTAGTTTCTAAGCCTTTATAATTTTTCTTAAGCCATGTGTTGATCCAAAAACTTTCTAACCTAACAATGCGCTTTTGCTCTTCACCCATGGAACCTGACACATCCATCATGTAAATCACCACAGCGTTTGATTGTGGCGAAGTGGTCAGTTTAGGGGAACGGTAACGCATGTCGGGCTTGATAGGCACTAAGACGGGATCATCAGGATCGTACTGATCCGTCGATATGTAACGCTTTAAGGCCTCTTTATAGGTACGTTTAAAATGCCTTAAGCCTTGAGGTCCAACATTTGAAATGCTTTTATATTTTTGAGTTTCATTTTGAACAACTTTTTTACCCTTCGGTTGAATGTGAGGAAGTTCAAGTTCTTCCCCTAAAATTTCTGCTAACTCATCAAAGCTCATTTCAACTTCGATGTGATGTTGCCCTTCCGAATCTCCGGCAGGGCCTTCACCTGTGCCCTCTTGGTCGGCTTCACCCACAGAATCCCCAGGCTTACCTTGCCCTTGACCTACCCCACCACTTTGCTTTGGACCATAAACAAATTTTGGAATTTTAATTTTAGGAATTGGAATTTTAACGTATTCATTTTCTTGGCGACCAATCATCTCTTCATGAGTGATATATTTCTTGAAATCTTCTTTGATTTTTCCACGAATAATATCTTTAAACCTTGAATGATCTGACTGAATTCCCATAAACGTCCCTCGTTGAATTACACCGTTTGATTATTTTGAACTTGTTTTTGGGTTTTATTTAATATATAAAATCTCAGACAGTCCACGCGTGGGGGCGGGAATCGCGTTTTTTTGGATAATAAAAACGAAAAAAAATTTTAAAAAAATAA
>JANODG010000047.1:0-25099 GCA_031412575.1 Bdellovibrionales bacterium | reverse complement strand
TTAATTTTCACAAAAGCAGACCAAGAAAAAGATTTAATCAGCATCACTTTGGCGTTGTGTGCGGCCCCAGCGATGCCAAGGCCATTGTTTCGTTTTGCTGCGACGATACCGGCCACATGAGTGCCGTGATCTATTAAATTGGACTTGTAGTAATTAATCCCTATATTGCCATCGCGATCGGCCACATCACAGCCATGAATATCGTCGACACACCCATTGCCGTCGTCATCGACTCCGATCATCCCATTCATCTCTCGTTCATTAATCCAAAGATTCTCTTTTAAATCGTCATGTGTGATATCAAACCCGGTGTCTGATATGGCTATTAAAACTTGTTCTGAATTTGGATTTGAATCGCCATTCAAGTCTGTAGACACTTCAGCTGGTAAACTTACGTCGATTTGTTTTAGGCCCCATTGATACTTGATCAGTGGATCATTGTAACTGATGGTATTGGTAAATTCCGCAGAACCCCCATCAATGGGAATATTAGAGATAGAATTTTGATTTAAAACAGATTCGTCAAGATCCACGTGACAGTCAGGACTGACATGGGTGCCGTTTAAATTTTTAATCACAGCAAGTTGGCCTGCAGATAAATTTAAAATTAAAGTCGATTCAACTAAATTACTTTTTGATTGGTAACTTCGTAGAGCACTGAAATTTCTATGGTCGTAAATAAAACTTTTAGAAATATTTAATTTATTCTGAACAAGGTCTAGATTATCAAAAATTAAATCAGGGTTGTTTGTGACGACGATATATTGATTAGGAACAGGATCCAAACATTTAGAGAAAACAAGAGTAGGGTAAAGAGATAATAACAGAAAGATCGATCTGATTCGCATGAAAGATTTTCGGTCGAATTCCTTTCACACTTAGATTTATGTTTAGGCTAAAATGTCGAAGTTATGTATCTAGATTTAAGTCTAACTCTTTTGAGATTTCGGATTTCATTTCTAAGAGCAAATCTTTAGAATCCGCTTCAAATCTAATGGTGACCGCAGGCTGAGTGTTTGAAGCTCTGACCAAAGCCCAGCCTCCGCTGACTTGCGCTCGATAACCGTCGATCGTATTTAGTGAGACTATTTTTTTTGAACCTAACATCTGAGTCTTTTTCGCAGTACTTACTAATCGTTCTACGATCTTAAATTTTTCACTTTCAGGAACATCTATTCGAAGTTCTGGGCTGGTGAATGTGTGTGGTAAAGTATTTATAAAATCAGACAATTTAATTTTTTCATCAGCAAGGTATTCAAGTAATCTGAAACTTGCATATAGAGCGTCGTCATATCCATAATTTCTATCGTTAAAAAAGACATGGCCGCTAAGTTCTCCTCCAAAAGGAGCGTTCTCAGCACGAACTTTTTCTTTGATTAAACTATGCCCAGTGTTCCACATGATAGGTAAGCCCCCGTATTCTTTGATTTTATCAAAATAAGTTTGGGAACATTTCACATCACCAATAATAGGAGCTTTAGGATATTTTTTTAGTATTCCTTTTGCGTACAAAATCATAAACTGATCTACATAAATGTGTCGCCCAAGATCATCTACGACTCCGATGCGGTCGGCATCTCCGTCAAAGCCCACACCAAGGTCGTGTTTATTTTTAACAACAGAATTTTTTAAATCTACAAGATTATGTTCAACACTTGGATCCGGGTGATGGTTTGGAAATGTTCCGTCAGGTTGTGCAAATAAAATTTCACCTTTCATGTTTAAAGATTCAAAAAGCTGTGGAAGGACAACTCCAGCAGCACCATTACCACAGTCGTAAGTTACTTTTAACGCGCCAAACTTTCCTTTGAACTCTTTTGTGTATTTTTCAATATAAGGAATAAAAATATCGTAATAGGAAAGGGAACCTGATTTCGAAGTCTGAATCAAATTTGTTTTATTATTTAATATTAGTTTTTTTAAAGTTTGGATCTCGTGACCGTGGATCGTGGTTTTGCCTTTAGATATTTTAAATCCATTGTGGTCAGCAGGGTTGTGGCTTCCGGTAATCATAACGGCAGCGTCTAAATTTTCAATATTAAAACACGAAAAGTAACTGATTGGTGATGTGATCATATCTAAAAGAACAACATGTCCACCAGCTTTTAAAATCCCATCCGTTAAGGCTTGGGTCAGTGAAGGACTAGATACCCGCGCGTCGTATCCCACAGAGATTTTAATATCAGATTTAGAAAATTCAGTCTTTAAGTGTTGGGTGTAATTAAAGCCAAGCTGTTCCGCAAAAGTTTCATCGAAATCCTTTTTGTAAACACCGCGGATATCATATTCTCGAAAAATATCATGATTCATAATCATAAAGAACTCCTCTTCTTTGCAAGTGTAAGCGCAGCCAAAATAGCGTCTGACATGGATTCTGGGTTAGCTTTGTTTTTATTAAAAATTTCCTTGGCTGTCCCATGATCTACACTTGTTCTGATAAAAGGAAGTCCCATGGTATAATGAAATCCTGCAAAACCATGGGCCATCTTAAAAGGGATCAAGCCTTGATCGTGATAAAAAGAAACATAGGTTGGATTGTTTTTAAAACTTTTAAAATTAACGAATGCAGAATCGGCAGGTACTAATTTGTCTAATTTGATAATCTGATTAGCCCAGCTTAAAATTTCTTGGTCTTCATCACCTATAATTCCTGAATCCCCAGCGTGTGGATTTAAACCTAAAATTTGAAATGCAGATTTTTTATTTTTAAAGCTATCGTGTAATCTCTTACTAGAGTCTAAAAATTTTAAAAAAGGTGCCTTTTCGACTTTCACTTTATGTATTGGAACATGATCTGAATAAAGAATAACCGAAAAATACTTTCCAAAAAAACACATTTTTAAATCATCATTTTTTGTTAATCGCTTTAAAATTTCCGTGTGACCTATGTCGGTTAACCCTTCGGATTTGATCTGAGTCTTCGAAAGTGGCGCTGTGATTACAGAAGCTTTTGTCGCTAGACAGTTTTTAACTGCATCTATAAACCAATGTGCGGGTGTATTGTCTCTACTCAATAAAAAATTAAAGTTTGCACTTTGATCGACTTCATCTAAAGAGTTGATGAGAGCTGATTTTTTTTTAAGAACTGAGTTTGTATTTAAAAATTGAAGTAAAACTTTTTTTTGGCTTTGGTGCATCCAAATGATTAGGCTTTCGCTTTTGATTTTTGCCTGGATTTTCTTGATAGCTTTTAAACTTACTTCCAGGCCAATTCCATCAATGTCACCGGTTGTTATATGAAAGACCTGTTTAGACATTTAGCCTGCTTTTATAATCACATGATTTGTTTGACGCTTTTCTTCAATCCAAGATTGCACTTCAGTAGAAATATTTTCTTTGATGATGGTCATCTTTGCTTTTCTAACTTCTGGCGTATCAGGTAATTCATTTACTCTTTTTTTGTCATCTAGTCTGATGAAAAAGATTTTTCCATTCATAGGAATGGGTTGGCTAACTTCAGAAATTTTTAATTCTTTGACCGTCGACTTAAATGGCTTCGCCAGCTCATCATCCTTAAAAGCGCCTAGGAAACCTTTATTTTCTTGGTTCTCCGAATATTTTAGGGCCTGTTCAAATCCATCGGTGCGGATGACATTAGTTACACGAGCTAAATTTTCTTCTCCGTCAATAACGATATGAGAAATCGAATATAAATAACTAGGTTCGAAAGATTTAGAACCTTGCTGCATCAGGTACTGGATAATATCAGATTCAGAGATTTCAATTCGAGACGTGATTTCTGAATCTATGATCCTTTTTCTGATCAGAGATTTCAAAATAAACTTTTTATAGTCTTCAAAAGTCACATTTTGCGCTTGAATCTCTTTTTTGAACTCATCGATCGATAACCCATTACTTTTTGCGATCTTTTCTATCTCTGAATTCAATTGGGACTTAGCTTTACTGTACATTCCATTTTTGTTGGCATGGTCGATAAAAAGCTGTTCAGTGATTAAATAATCGATTTGAGTTTTTTGATTATCTTTTAAACTTTGAAGATTAAAAAGAGTCGCGTACTCCGAGTCGAATAACACGCCTTTTTTTATATTTTCTTGTAACTCTTTAAGATCACTCTTTAAAATAATATCCTTATTTACAATAGCCACAATGCTATCCACAGGAGCGGCTAAAGCACTAGAAAAAAATAACAACATTGATATTAAAATTTTCATCTTATCATTCCTAAAAAATATTTATCGAGATTCACATCATTAAAAAGATGTTGGTCTACTCACAGTAATTTTTGTAATTAAATCGTTATTGATCTTAATCTTTGATTCTTTGACTTTTTCTTGCACCCAAGAGTTCAAAAAGACATTTTTTTGTTCGTTTAACAATTTAGTTTTAATTTTATTTTCCACTTCAGCTAAAGTTTTAACTGATGGACCTTTTTTTTCTAAAACTTTAAAAATATGGAATCCATTTTCGCTTTTGATGATACCAGTCACTTGTCCTGCCGAACTTTTTGCAGCTTCCTCGAATGGGGGATACGAAGATATATTAACCCACCCTAAATCGCCACCCTTTACTTTTTCTGGGCCTAAAGAGTACTTTTCGGCGAAAGTTTCGAAATTTTTATTATTATCTTTTTTTAAAAGCTCTAGAATTTTAATTCCATCTTCTTCAGATTCAAAAACAATTTGCTTTATTTTGATTTGGCTTTCGGTTTTAAATTCTTCTTTATTTTTCGTGTAATATTCAGTCACCGCTTTTTGATCGACAACGAAATCTTGCTTTAATAGCAAGTCCTCTTTGACCAAGTCCCTAAGAATTTGATCTTTTATCATCAATCTAAACGCGGTTTTGTTTTGTCCGCTCTCATTCAAAAAAATATCGAAACTATCCTTGTCAGGATACTTGCTGATGAAAGAATCAAATTCTTGATCTAAAATTTCTTTCTTCACCAATATATTTTCTTCCTGAGCGTAATCATTAAAAATCGACTGCAGAATAAAATCTTCTACAATTTGCTTTTTTAAAACAGAAATAATTTCGGTCTTAGGATACTTAATGTCTTGTTCAATAAACTTTCGAACTAGAATTTTTGAAAAGTCTGAGCCAGATAAAACTTGATCATTGACGTTAACGACAGGATCTTCAAATTTGTCCTGCGGTTTAGAATGACAGGAAGTTAATAAAATAAAAATTAATAAAAGTAATGAGTGCCTCATACTTGGCATATTAATTATGAGCTATATCAAAGTCTATAAAAAAGGATTGGTATTACTCTATTAAGGATTCATTCTTTGTGACGGGGTAAGTCTTTCTTAAGGCCGTAAAGTATTGATCAACAACATCACGTCTTTTTTGATCGAACAGACCAATTCTAAGCTGATTTTTGTCCGTATTTTTAAAATCTTGAACGCCTGTTTTACGAATAATATGAAAGCCAAACTTAGATCTAATGGGTTGACTGGTTTCACCCACTTTTAACTTATTTGCATTTGCGTAGTAATTAGGATGAATATTAATAATTGACTGAAAGCCAAGATCTCCGCCCACAGGTTTAGTTACAGGGTCCTCGGTGTAAAGCTGAACAAGTTCAAAGAATGGACGTTTTGACTTAATAACATCGTTATAGATTTTAGTGGCTCTAGTTTGTGCTTCGCTGATCTGAGCAGGTGTGGCATCAAGTGGAAATTTAATAAGAATGTGACTAGTTCTAATATTTGGATACTTCTTATAAAATTCAGCAACTTCACCATCAGTTATTCTTATAGCTTCTACTTTTTTAGCCAACTCAACTTCAAGCAAAGCTTTATAAAGCTCCTGTTCCATTTTTAATTTAACTTCTGGAATTTTTGTTATTTGCTTTTTTCTGGCCTCTTGTAAGCCAATTTTAAAACGAATCATGTCCTCTAAAAACTGTTTAGGCGTTGGCGAATAAGGCATTGCAACCATGTTTTCTTTAGCTCTGGCGTACTCACTTTTAAATTCTTTAAGAGTAATGACCTGATCGCCAACTTTGGCTACAACTTGTGCAAATAGGCTTGATGTAGAAAGCAAAACTGCAGTAATCACGATGAGTTTTTTCATAAATGCTATCCTTAGATGGTTCATACAATAGGCTATAAATTACCTTAATGCGGCTCAAACAAAATCGAGTGTTTTTCGCTGCGCATCGTTAATCCCATCTCTAAGTATAACAATTGAAATGTCAGATTTGGAATCTAAGATTTGATGGTCCAGTGGTTTTCCAAAATAGTAAACAACTTTCGAAAAGGGTTTAGGAATTTCAGTTAAATCCCAGGTGTTTTTTAAAATCCAAGAATTTTTACCTTTGGTACCAAGTGGAACAATTGAAAGTTTCGATAGTTTAGCGACTTCGATGATACCAGCCTTTGGGACATGTCTGGGGCCAAGGGGTCCATCTACAGTAATAACCGGGTTTTTTTTGGATTCCCTAGTCAAACGTACCAAAGATTTTAGAGCTGAAATTGGTTTTTTTCGGGACGAACCCGAAACAACCGTTCCTCCCATTTTTTCCATCACCATACCAATCAGTTTACCTTCAAGGCTAGGGCTTGCTAAAACGAGGGCATTAACAACGTTTACAAGCCAAATATTTGTGAAGTTATTTTGATGCCACATGGCCACGGCAAAAGGAATTTTTTGATCTACTAATTTTTGAGTTTCAGGGTGATAGATTACCCTTTTTCTCCAAGTAAAATATAAAAGTTTGTAAAACATCAGAAATACAAAAACGATAATCTTTTGAAAAAAATTTGAGTTTAAAATTTTTTTCACCTCATTAGACTCACTTTGCTTCGATAATTTTTTAAAGGTTATCGGCAAAAATCAATATACACCGATCTCACCAAAAGTTAAGAATTTAGGATTTTTTTAAACTCTTCATTTAAAAGCGGAACTATTTCTAGTGCGTCACCAACAATTCCGTAAGTCGCCTTTTTAAAAATCGGAGCCTCAGGATCTTTATTGATTGCCACAATAACTTTACTGTCGCTCATTCCAGCTAAATGCTGAACAGCGCCGGAAATTCCGCATGCTATATACAAAGTAGGGGCTACGGTTTTTCCAGTTTGACCGACTTGCATACTATGCGAAACCCAACCGGCATCAGTCACTGCGCGACTGGCACCGACAGTGGCGCCTAGTGTTTTTGCTAATTCTTCTAAAAGTTTAAAATTTTCAGCAGCTTGCATGCCGCGACCACCAGAAACAATAATATTGGCTTCGGTAAGATCTAACTTTTCAGAAGCGCCTTTTACAATTTCAATCACTTTTGTTTTAAAATCATTGATGGATAAATTTTTAGTTACAACCTCTGTATTTACCTTTTCTGAAGGTTCAACCGGCATTTGATTTGGTCTCATTAAAATCATTTGTGGTAAAGATTTAGAGAACTCCACTGTGCAAAAACATTTCCCCGCGTACATTGGTTTTTTTACGCTGAAACGATTTCCATCCCAATTGAGTTGAGTTCCGTCGGACACAAAGCCAGAAGAAATTTTAGCAGCCACAGTTGGAAACAAATCTTTGGTTAATGACGATGAAGATCCTAAAATGATTTCGGAGCCAGTGTCTTTAATTGCCTCCGTAAGCACTTGAGAAAACATTTCTGGATTATACTTTGAAAGTTTCTCATCTTTGTATTCGATGTGTTTCTTTACACCAAAGGCATTTAGACTTTCGAGGTCAGAAGCTGAAGCGCCAATTGAGATCGAGCTAAAAGGCTTATTGGTTTTTTTCGCAGCTGTTAAAAGCTCCAATGAAGAACCTTTGATTTTTCCATTTGTAGTTTCAACATAAACTAAAATAGCCATGATTATCTCCTAATTAAATAACTTTTGATTCGTTACGTAGTAATTGTACGAGTTCTTTAACTGCACCATCCGAGGACAATATTCTAACTTCAGGTTTTTCTGGTGGAAGTTCAAAATTTTTGTATTCGGAAGATTTAGTGTTTTCGACGCCAAGCTCTTCAAAACTTAAAATATGTACAGGCTTTTTCTTGGCCTTCATAATCCCTGGTAGACTTACAAAGCGCGGGGTGTTTAATCCCTTGTTCGCTGTCGATAAAGAGCTAAGCGGCATTTCAACAATTTCTTTTTTCCCAGCTTCGATTTCGCGTTCAACAACGACAGTTTCACCTTTAACTTCATATTTTGAAACCACAGAAGTGTGAGGAATATGAAGCTGTGCTGCTAACTGAGGACCAAAACTTGAGTTATTAGAATCAATGGAAAGTTTACCTGTGAAAACACATTTAGCTGGACCAAATTTTTCAATAGCTTTCGAAATGGCTTTACTCGCGGTTAAAGAATCGACGTCTTTGTCGGTCTGGATATGTATGGCTTCATCAGCACCCATAGCTAATGCTGTTCTTAGAGCATCAACCGATCGCGCTGGACCTAAAGTGATTGCGATGACTTTGTCAGCCCCGATGGCGTCTTTTTTTAATAAGGCTTCTTCAACGGCGTATTCGTCGTAGGGGTTTAAAACCCATTTGATTGTCGAGGTATCAATTCCTGATTTGTCAGAATTAATTTTGATTTTTGTTTCCGTATCAGGAACTTGTTTAATACACACAAAAATAGACATTTAGAACTCCTTCATTTTTTAAAACTAAAATGATTTTCAATAATTTTAAAGCCTATACTTTAGCCTTAAGTGATATCATGTAATTGCAAAATCTTAATTAATAAAATTTAAATAATATTAGTAATCTATGCTGTATAGCCGAAATGCAATCTCAGTCTGCGAGAATTATAGACTTCTAAGCAGAATTCAACTAATTTTTAGATTATAAAAACACTGATGCGCAAGATTAAGTTCAATTATTTATATGATTTAAGTTAAAAAATTCAAGAAATGAATGTAAGTCGATTATTAAAGAAATTGTGCATAGTTGTTTGTACAGATAAGCAGAGGAATTAAGATGAAAGATTTTTTGAAATCCACTATTGGCCGAAAGCAGTTGGTCGCGGTTGGGGGATTAGGTTTAGCGCTTTTTGTGTTTGTTCATATGGCAGGCAACATGCTTATTTTTGTAAGCCCGAAAGCGTATAATCTGTATGGGCATGCGTTAATTTCAAATCCATTAATTTACGTGGCAGAAGCTGGATTGGTGGCGATTTTTTTTCTGCATGCGATTCTAGCGATGATACTTACTATCAAAAATCGCTTTTCTAGAGGCGAACAAAGGTATGCTGTTGCTCCCAAAGGAAAGGCAGAGCCTTCTTTGTTTTCAAGAACAATGTGGTTTCAGGGATTAGTTATTTTAGCATTTGTTGTGCTTCACCTGATCACATTTAAATATGGCAATCACTATGATGTGGATTATGATGGGAAAACTGTAAGGGATTTACACCGTTTGATGGTAGAAATTTTCACTCAACCCATCTATGTCGTTGGTTACGTCATTTCATTACTTTTGATGTTTGCCCATTTAGCCCATGGTGTAAGTTCCGTGTTTCAAAGTCTTGGGATCTGCAGTGTAAAAAATGGCAGCGTCATTAATACTATTGGTTTCGTGTACAGTTTGGTTGTTGTGGCTGGATTTATCAGTCAGCCTGTTTATGTATTTTTTGTTTATAACAATTAATTTTTGTTTTAGGAGAGTCACGTGAGTTTGAACTTAAATTCTAATGTACCTAGCGGATCCATTGAAGACAGATGGAAAAAGCATAAATTTGAAATGAAGTTAGTGAATCCCTCGAACAAAAGAAAGTTTGATGTTTTGGTCGTCGGTACAGGTTTAGCGGGAGCTTCAGCGTCTGCAACTCTAGCGGAACTTGGCTATAACGTTACGACATTTTGTATTCATGATTCCCCGCGAAGAGCCCACTCTATTGCGGCTCAAGGTGGAATCAACGCTGCTAAAAACTATCAGAATGACGGTGATTCGATTTATCGATTATTTTACGACACTGTAAAAGGTGGCGACTTCCGCGCCAGAGAAGCGAACGTTTACAGACTTGCAGAAGTCTCGGTAAATATTATTGATCAAGCGGTGGCCCAAGGTGTTCCTTTTGCTAGGGACTACGGCGGACTATTAGCCAATAGATCTTTTGGTGGAGCACAAGTTTCAAGAACGTTTTATGCCCGAGGACAAACTGGTCAGCAGCTTCTTTTAGGGGCTTATTCATCCATGATGCGACAAGTGCATTTGAAAAAAATAAATTTAAAAACTCGTCGTGAAATGTTAGATCTTGTAGTCGTTGACGGTAAAGCGCGCGGTATTACAGTCAGAAATTTGATCACTGGTGAAATTGAATCCTATTCAGCAGATGCCGTTGTTTTGGCGACCGGTGGCTACGGAAACGTGTTTTATCTTTCTACAAATGCTAAAAATTCCAACGTTAGTGCCGCATGGTCGGCTCACAAAAAAGGGGCTGCGTTTGCGAACCCTTGTTTTACTCAAATTCACCCGACCTGCATTCCTGTGTCTGGGGACTATCAATCTAAACTGACATTGATGTCAGAGTCCTTAAGAAATGATGGAAGAATTTGGGTTCCGAAAAAAGTGGGAGAAACAAGAAAAGCATCTGAAATCCCTGAGTCGGAACGCGACTACTATTTGGAACGGGTTTATCCAAGCTTTGGAAACTTAGCTCCTCGTGATGTGGCCTCTCGTCAAGCGAAGTACATGACTGATGAAGGCCGAGGTGTTGGCCAAACAGGTAAAGCAGTGTATTTAGATTTTAGGGACACCATTCAAAAAATCGGCGAAGCGGCCGTCAGTGAAAAATACGGGAATCTGTTTCAGATGTACGAAAAAATCACGGGTGACAACCCTTACAAAATGCCAATGAGAATTTTCCCTGCGGTTCATTACACGATGGGTGGCTTGTGGGTGGATTATAACCTTCAAAGTACAGTGCCAGGATTACACGTTCTAGGCGAAGCCAACTTTTCTGATCACGGCGCCAACCGACTTGGAGCTTCAGCATTAATGCAAGGTTTAGCAGATGGGTACTTTGTTTTACCGTCCACTATAGGTAATTATTTAGCGTCTCATAAATTAGAAAAAGTTAGTACAACTCGTGATGAGTTTAAACTTAGCGCTGAAGAAGCAAAATTAAAAACAACACAGTTAATCAAAATCAACGGCAACAAAACTGTTGATGAGTTCCATAAAGAGCTTGGCCACATCATGTGGGATCAGGTCGGCATGGCTAGAAACAAAAAAGGCTTAGAAGGCGCAATTCAAGACATTTCTAAACTTAGAGAAGACTTTTGGTCGAACGTAAAAGTATCGGGTCAACTGAATGAAAAAAATGAAGAGCTTGAAAAAGCATCCCGTGTTGCAGACTTTATTGATCTTGGACAATTGATGGCTACAGATGCTTTACAGAGAGAAGAGTCCTGTGGTGGTCACTTCCGTGAAGAGTATCAAACGGCAGATGGTGAAGCAGTAAGACAAGATGATAAATTTTGTACAGCAACAGCGTTCGAATATAAAGGTGAGGGAAAAAAACCATCATGGACTCCTCATCAGGAAAAACTTGATTTTGAATACGTGAAGTTAGCTACACGAAGTTATAAATAGTTGGCTAAGTACATTTTAAATTTTTAAATATTAATTTACAAAAAAGTTGGAGCTTAAAATGAGCGAAGCGATCAGTTTGAAATTAAAAGTTTGGAGACAAAAAAATAACACTGAAAAAGGTTATTTCGAAGCTCATGACTTAGAAAATATATCCGTTCACATGTCTTTCTTAGAAATGATGGATGTTTTGAATCAAAAGTTAATTAAATCTGGGAAAGACCCAGTTTTGTTTGATCATGATTGCCGCGAAGGAATTTGTGGATCATGTGCGATGGTCATTAACGGAAATCCCCATGGCCCTCAAAAAGCGACAACAACATGTCAGCTTCACATGAGAACTTTTAAAGACGGTGAAGAAATTTATGTGGAACCTTTTAGAGCGAAAGCTTTTCCTATTATTAAAGATTTAGCCATTGATAGAGGTGCTTTTGACCGAGTGATTGAAGCCGGTGGATACATTTCTGTTTCAACAGGTAATGCTCAAGACGCCAATGCAACACCAATTCCAAAAGATGCTGCCGATGACGCCTTTATGTCTGCAACGTGTATCGGTTGTGGGGCTTGTGTGGCTGCTTGTAAAAATGCGTCTGCCATGCTTTTTGTGTCTGCAAAAATCAACCATTTAAGCCAACTTCCACAGGGGCAAGTTGAAGCTTCGGAAAGAGCTTATAATATGATAGCTCAAATGGATAAAGAAGGTTTCGGCGCATGTACAAACACAGGATCATGTTCTGCAACTTGTCCTAAAGAAATTTCTTTAGACAACATTGCGCGAATGAATTTGATGTATACCAAGGCTGCATTAAAAAAATAAAGGACTTGAGTGCCTACTACCTTTTTCGGATGCAATGCATCCGAAAAAGGTAGTAGGCACTTTTAAGGCATGGTTATTGCTAACCTTTTAGGATGCGCGCAAAAGAAATTTTTAAATCTTTTTTAGGTCTTACTTTTCTATTCTTAAATGAATATTATATAATTAATAAGGTAATTAGAAACTATTTTGGAATCATTTGCGTTTTAAGCTTTTCAATTATTTCAACCTCCCAAGGCAAATCGTGCATAGATTTTTTAAGTTCTCAAAGACCCACGTCAGTTTTAAAATTTCCTATCCGACCTGGAGTTTTACTGAATTCTTTAGGTCCCGACCATAGTTCTACGATGCAAAGCTGGGCTGATCTAAATCAAGGCTCATTTGCAGATTACTTATCTAGTCGACTTACCCATGCCAGAGACCAAACAATGTCCTTTCGATTTGTTAACAATCCCCAGTGGGACAAATACCGCACATTTTCAGATTTAGCGGAGGATCCGAGATTTGGTTTAATTGAAGCCTTAGATTCTTCGGCTGAGGCACCGGTGATGATTTCTTCAGGCTTTGCTCAAAAGTATTTGTTTGGGAATCTTTCTTATTCTGATGGTAAGTTTAGATTTAGAAAACAAGCCCGTGGATTAAATGAATTGATTATAATCGATCAAATGGGGGCAACTCAGTTTGCCTCCCAGGCTTTTGGTGATCAACCAATGTACGGGACATTGTACTCATTGAAAGATCATGTCGGGTTTCAAATCAATGCTGATGATTCAGAAGCTGAAATGGTCGTTCTACCCACGTCGGTTTTAGATGACCCAAAACAATCAGATATAAAATCTAGATTGAGACAGGGCACACAGGTAAAATATTTAAATCAAGTGCTTTCATCCGCTATGAAATCCATCGGTTTACAAGAACAGTACGGCCGTGCTGACGTTATCACCGACTATGCGGGGGCTGCCACAACCGAAAAAGACTTTGGCGCTGTGCTGTCCCAATATAATTTGTTACTTAAAACCGGTGGGCATTTATTTTTGGCACTTCCAATCAAAAAGACGGGTGCTCATGATATCCCTTTTGCACGATTTTCAAACCGCAAAGGAAAAACTTTAAAGTCCGTACCTGCTGACGTATTTTTCAATCAAATACCTGGATTTAAGTTAAAAAATTCATACACCTTCCGCGGAGAACTTTTCAACGACCCTGTAAGCTCTGCACTTCACTTCGCACAGAATTATTCTTCATCGCAAAACTACGGCGGTGAAGTTGAAACCGTGATTGTTATTTTAGAAAAGACGTGTGTGACTGCTCCATATATTCAACACGCTTTGAAAAGCGTTTATGAAAGCGAAAATATTAGGCACTTTATTTTAGACCGTTTAGTCTCTGCTTGTTTGTAAAATCTTGTTAAAGACGTCTCCCTAGATCTAGAAACTAAGTCATTTTTTTGTATAGAGCTAGGGAGTAATACCCACAAATCCACTGAGTTTTCCACATTTTGAGGTAAAAAATAGAGAAATATGGTACTTTTTGATTAAAAAGTTAGCATTTTTGAATGTCGTTGATAATTTTTGATTTTTGAGAATCTAAAAATTTATTTAATAATTAGACCTTAAAAATTTCCGGATTCCAAATTCTATTTCTTATGGCGCGACACAAAAAAGTTTTTTAAAAGATCGTTCACCAAGTCCGGCTTATCTAACTGGGTGCAATGGCTGCCATCTTTAATTTTTTCGATTTCAGCATTAGGAATTAAATTTTTCATCAAATCTTGCTGGTGGGAAGGTGTTATCCCATCTCGAAGACCAGAAATGACCAAAGTTGGGGCAGACACTTCTTTAAGGTCATCCCTTAAATCGGTATTCACCAAATCCTTCATATAATCTAAGACGACTTTTAGCTTTAAATTCTCTAAAGCCTGGGTGTAAATCTCGATATCTTTAAACGGAATAAGCTCTAAATTAAAGCCACCAAGTAAACCGGCACCAACCTGAATTAACAAATTGTTAACCGCTTTTTTCCACAACCACTGCGAAAGTGAAGGCGCGTAATTTTCTAAAGACTCAAGTAAAAGAATTAATTTCTCTGAAACTGGAACTTTAAAAAGCTCATCTAAAGGATTGTAAACAAAGCCATTTATTAAAACTAAAGACTCGCATTTAGCAGGGTAAAACACTGCGAACTTCACGGCCACCGGGACACCAAAGCTGTGGCCCACAACATGAGTGGACTTAATTTTTAAGTGCTCTAATAGGGAATTTAAATCTTTAGCCACGGCTTCCATATTTAAATCGTTAGACATACCGGACTTATGATGACCGCGGTAATCAAAAAGTAAAACTCTATGAGTTTGTGAAAGTTCTTGAACCTGATAAATCCAATGATTCATCTGGCAAGCTACACCGTAAACTAAAGTCACTGCAGGACCTTTGTCTCCGTGAAGCTCATAATAAATGTCAGTGCCGTCGAAGGATTTAAAAGAATTTTTTTGAACTGTTACAGCTTTCATGGAATTTGCCTAATTTGCTAAAATTTAATTAAAAATACTATAAATCAAAAATTAATCAAATCTACTTTCGGATACTTCTACTTAAAAACTAATTTTTATTCGCAAAATATCTTCTGTTTCAACAGATAAAATATCACCATTTTCGACAAGGGATTCATTCACAATTGGTATAGAATTTAGTGATAGAATACGATTCTTAGAAAGAGCACGGACCACAACTTTAGAATTTAATTCCGTAATTTCAAAAATCTCAGGTGGGTAGTTTTTGCCCACCAAAATCCCCCCCACACATCCTGAGCCGAACCTGTAAGGACCATACTCAAGCTCCCAGGCCTGGTCTAGTTGCAAGCCCTGAATCACGTCTAGACGAAGGGTCGAAGAAAAAAATCTCATACCTTCTAGGGGTTTGTGCTTAACTTCAGTGGATTCAATAATATTTTTAGCCTGAGAGATTAAACTTTCTTGAGAAATTTCGGAAGAAATCATTTTAGGTTTTGGGTTGGCTAAGAACACTTCAATCAAAGTGTTTCCAACCTGAAAAATAGTGCCTGGCGTGATCAAAAGTTTGGTGATTCGTTTGCCTTGGACTTTAATCCCGTTTCTAGAGTCTTTATCGACTAAAAACATCTCTCCTTGGTTGTTCATTTGAATTTCAGCGTGAACGGATGATATTCTTTCGTCTTCAAGGATAATATTGCCTCGGGCTCTTCCTATCACATGACCTGAGCTCACTTCATAGATATTCCCAATTGACGCAGAATCTATTGAATCTAAGATTTTAAAGTGAATTTTCATGTTCTAAGCTCGTTAACCATTCGATTGGCTTGTTTTTACTATATGACCATGTTAACACAATTTTTCTTCTTGTTGATAACAATCAAGTTTTCGGCATTTCCATAAGGAGAGTTTATGTCATTTCAACTTCAAAAATCTGTAAAGACAAGATCTTATGAAGCCATCATTATTATGCACCCAGAAGCCACAGAAGATGAGCAAAAGGATTTATTCAAAAAAAATAAGGCCATTGTCGAGTCTTTTAAAGGTGAGGTTTCTTGTGTAGAGACTTGGGGTAAAAGATCCCTTTCAAATCCAATTGAAAAAATTAAATTAGGTAACTATTTTTATACAACTTTTAAAGCAGCTCCCGAAGTTGTTGTTGAATTAGAAAGAACTATGAAAATCAACGATAAAGTTTTGAGATTCTTAAACGTTAAGTTAGAAGACAACACTGATCTTAAAAAGCACCTTGAATCCTTTCATGAAACTTTAGCTGAATCAGAAAAAAGAAGAAAAGATTTCGAAGAAAAAGCTTCTAAAAAGCGAGCTATGTTTAGAAAACCAGGCTAATAACTAGTTTGGATTTAAAATCACAGTCTATAAAATCACTTAAAGCCAGCATGCAGATTTTTATTTGTATGCTTCTTTATTCTTTACTTTGGGTGTTTGCAACTCCATTGGCTTTCACTCTGTTAAGATCTATCGAATACAAATCTCGAATTATAATTCAGGTCCTATTTTTTTCACTCATTTTGTCTACCATTGGATTTATGACATTTTGGGTTTTACTTATTCCAGCGCTGACCGTGGAGCTCGCGATTTTCACCTCAAGATATCGACCCTTATCTAAAGACTTCAGGTTTCAATTTTCGATTTTAGCCGCATTAGCTTTGGTTCATCTGTGTTTATACGTCATTTTTGATTATCTAAAGCCGGAGGAGCTAAACACTCAACTTTCATTCTGGTTTAGTCACATAGATAATTACTTCGACAAGATGGCTATACAGCTTGGAGAAAACACAGAAAGTTTTAAGTTTCTTAAAAAAACTTGGTCTGAGTTACTTAATTATGTACCTTCGGTTTATTTTGGTGGTTTTGTTTTAGGCTACTACTCTTGCTTTTGGAGAACACGCTTACTTGCGAACTTCAAATGTCCAGACAGTATATTTTGGCTAACTCTAATTACATTTAGCTTTGGATTTCTAAATTTAGATAAACAATATTTAGAATTTTTCGGAGAATATGCGACAACCATCCTTTCTTATAAAATTGTCTTTAAAAACGTATTTTTAGTGTTTTGTTCCTTGTATTTATTTCAGGGACTTTCTGTGTCATTGTATTTCATGGAAAGGCTTAAAATCTCTCGATTTTGGCAGAATCTGTGGTATATCCTTATTATTTTCAATCTCCCAATGATTCTCGTAGCCATTGGAATATTTGATTTTTTATTTGAATTTAGAACTTTTAAGGAGAAGAAATGAAAGTTGTATTACAAAAAGATGTTAAAGATCTTGGTAAAGTTGGTGACATACTTAACGTTAAAATTGGGTTTGCAAGAAACTTTCTTTTTCCAAAAAAAGTTGCAGTAGCTGCTACAGAAAAAAAGGTCAAAGAGTTTGAACATTTAAAACGTGTTGCGGAACTTAAAAAAGCAAAAGCTGTCGATCATAGAAAAGTATTAATAACAAAACTTGCAGGTGCGGTTGTTGAATTCAACGTTCAAGCCAGTGAAACTGAAAAATTATTTGGTTCTATCACTAATATAGATATTTCTAAAGAATTAGCTAAAAAAGGTTTTGAAGTGGATAAGAAAGATATTCACATTGAAGAACCAATCAAAGTTCTAGGCCAACATAAAGCCAATATCGTTTTAGGTGAAGAGTCGTCTCTACAAACTGAAATTACAGTTTCAGTAGTAAGACTATAACAGGAAATTAGCTGCGCGCTATCGTCGGTTAGCTTAAACATTTATTTTTTTGAAATAGGTCCAATAGTTTTTGGGCCTTTTTTTATGGGAAATTTTGACTTTATATAAAGCGGTTCATGATCAATACCTGAATCTCGTCAGATTTTTTGAACATCTTGATCAGAAAGTGTAAAATTAAAAAGATAAGACTTATAAAAGAGTATGAACGTTAAGCTATTTCGCTTAAGGCTCTGTAAAGAATTTGAAGTGAAAACTTTCTTAATTCTGCATCATCGAAGCTTTCAATTCTAACATTCTGCTTTTCAAGTTCATCTAAAATTAAACTTCTGTACTGACCATGATTTTTTGGGTCACCCATAGTGAGTGCCAAAAAATTTATCAGATCCATACCTTTTAAGTTTGTTCTAGAAAGATCCATCCTTAAATCCTCCAATGGTATTGAAAGATGATATAAAAAACTCGTCAATACATTTTCATTCGAAAACTAGACCTCGCAAATCACAAAACTTAGAGTTATGATTTTTATGTTTATTCAATCAGTTAACGAACGACAATAGAGAGGTAAAAAAATGAAATTAAAAACATTATTTATTGCAATTACAATGGGCTTATCCTTAGGTGTTTCAGCGAAAGAAGTTAAGAAACCAATTAATACTGATGTAAGTATGGTCAGTTGGATGGGTAAGAAAAAACTAATTAATGATGCCCATAACGGAAAGATTAAAGTTAAAGAAGGCTCGGTCGTTTTTGACAAGAAGGGACAACCTTTAAGCGCTGAAGTCATTATTGATATGACAACAATCACAAACGAAGACCTTAAAGACAAAAAATATAACGAAAAGCTAGTATCTCATTTAAGTAACGCAGATTTTTTTGACGTTTCAAAATATCCAACTTCGGTTTTAAACATCAAAAATTTCGAAAAAATAACTGCAGCTAAAGACGCTAAGGTAAAAGATCTAAACTTATACAAAGCTACTGGCGAACTACAAATCAAAGACAAAAAGAAACCCATCGAGTTTGAAGTCACAATCACTCAAGATAAAGGTGCTCACAAAGGTTTAGGTAAATTAACAATTGATAGAACACTTTGGGACGTAAGATATGGTTCTGACAGTTTCTTTAAGGGTTTAGGCGATAAAGTCATTGCTAACGATATTGCTTTGGATTTCGAATTAGTTACAAAAAATTAATAAAATTTAAAAAGTACTTTAAATTTGATAAGGTACGATTTAAACAGAATCGTACCTTCAAAGCTAACTTTACATACAAAATGTATTCTTAATCGACACTATTTAAAAGAATTAAGGTTAAAAAATTCACTCCGCTCTACATTCATTTGAAATTTAAATATAATCCGCTGATCTGTCCTTAGGTCCTGTATTTTATCTTGCTATGGCCGATAAAAAACTATGAAATTTATGATCTTGGTCCTGATAGTAACAAGTTTTTCAATGTTCGCGAATACGTCGAAAGCTGACATTTACACTCCGATCAACGTCAGTTTAAGTGTGGATGAGTTTAATAGTGTCTTAAATCGATACTTCGAAGAGGGTTTCAATTTAGACGATAACTTAACTGAACTGCCAAAAGTAAAAGGATTAACTGCTATCTTTTCCGAAATAAAATACAAAGCAAATATAAAACCTCAATTTGAATTAAATAAAGATTCAAGTTTAGAAATCAATTCGAACATTGAATTAGCTTACTTCGAATTGTTTAACATCGATTTAAAATATAAGACCACACGAAAAGTAGGTTCAACAAAAATTAATATTAGAACTGAAATTCAATGTGAGTATTTAAAAGTTTTTCTTGTTGAAGAAATAGAATATTCAGTCTCTGGAGTATTGGAAAAAAATAAACCAAAAATTACGAATTCGGTTTTACCAAGTAATCTAGATTTAAGAATTGAATCTAAAAACTGCGTTGGCCCTGAAGATTTCGAAACCTTTTTACCAGAGATATTATTAAAATGGCTAATAACTGCTGATGGTGAAAAAGAAACTTTGTCGTTCTTAAACAACGAAGTTATTGAAGCCTTTTGGATAGATTTAAAAAAAGGAATTGAAGTTGATTTTTTTGGAAGACCTTTGTTTTTTGCACTTCTCAACTTTCAACAAATTGATGACCAATTTAAAGTTAATCTTATGATTAGATGGCCTAAGGAAGATAAATTTTATCTTAACTTAGCAGATCCTAAAGCTATGGGACAATTTAACATTGGGACAAAAGACTTTGACTACATTGTAAAAAATTGGGTCAGCACAGGATGTTTTGATTTTAAATTCGATAGAAAAGATATTTCGGGTGTTGATAAGTTATTTAACAACAGATTCTATCAATTCTTCGTATGGCCTGATTTGGCCAACTTTAACAAGGATGCAAACTTCAATTTAAAATTAAAAGTTTGTTTTGAAAAAGCCACCAGTTCATTAAATAGGGACAAGAGTTTAAATTCAACTCATGAGTCATCAGTATATCTTCAAATGAATTTTATCGGAGCAAAAAACAAAGAACTTCCATACATTTATCTTTGGTCTAAAGCTGCGGGAAATATTAAATTGTTCACCAACGAAAATGGTCTTGCATTTAGTTTATTAAACAGCAAATTCGATTTCAAATATATGAATCATCCTAAAATGTCAGAGTGGCGTAAATCAAAACCTTCCGGAGGCCCAGCCATCAGGACCATTATGGGTTTCATCCTTCCAGAACTCGAAAAGCTTCAAACAACCGTCCTCCCAAACTTCAAAGAAGTCTTCGAAAACAAAAAAATCCAAATCAACTCCAACAATCTTTACTTCGAATAAGCCCCACGCAGTGGGAAAAGTTCCCCACCCTACGCCGGCTAACCAAATCCGATTTTAAAGTCCGAACTCAACATATTCTAAAATGAAAACCATTTGCCGGCGAAGCCTTGTCGCTCAGCCGTGCACTTAGAACTCAGAACAAAAATATTGATGGAAATTTGTAAGATTGAAGGCTCGTTGGCATGAAGCTTTGCAAACGAGATTAACGTGCTCAACAAAACCCATTTGCAAAGCGAATGACAAGGCCTCGCATTCAATCTTACAAATTTCCATCAATATTTTTGTTCTGAGTTCTAGCACGGCTTCGTGCCAACGAGCCGGCAAATGGTTTTCATTTTAGAATATGTTGAGTTCGGACTTTAAAATCGGGCTTGGTAGCCTAGATAGGTGTCGATGATGTCACTTTCCACAAAACCACTTAAGATTTCGGGGACAGGGCCGTCGATGAGGGCCATGCTGGATTTGAAGTAATAGTTTTTGTTGAGATTAATTTTTACGGAGGTTTGAATAACATTTACGTTCAATGAATAACTTTTGATATAGCCTGCTGAGATTTCGTAGGATTTTTTTTCCCAAAGTAAACCTGCAAGTAGGGCTTCTTGAAGTGGAGGAAGAATACTTGTGGAGCCTGTTTGCGGATTTGAGCTTTTACCGTAAAAGCCCTGAAAAAGTCCTTTTAGGATATCGCCAAATATTGGGATTCCCCATTCTAAGCTAAGACTTGAGTTGTAAAGGTATTCTTCGGTTGCATTTTCAACATCATCTTCTTCACCTAAAGATACGGAGTTTTCAAAAACTATTCGCCATTTGATTGGTGTTGTATATACGAAGCCAAAGCCAAGTCTTTGAATCATGTTATGAACGGGTTTAAGTAAAATCGGGTAATCAGTTCGAACAGTATCTCCGCTGACAACCGTTGTGTTCAATTCTAATTCTAAGTTAGTGTCGTTATCTAAGCCGCGGTAGTATTGCCAAACCCAGTCCCAGTTCTGAGTTTTAAATTCACCAATGATCGCCACGTTATGAAGATGACTGTTGTCGTTCTTCACATAATCTTGCCATTCGTAGGTAGGATCTGGTGGAAATTCCACGGTGTTGTCACCTTCGGAAACTGATGTTGGTAAGGTCCTAGGAAGCCAAAAGGATTTATTTCCTGGGAAAGGCATTTCCATACGTATGGGAATATAACTTAAGCGCCAAAAAGTCTTTCCTAATTTAAAACTGGTTCGTAAACTGAAATCCGAAAATCTTTTTGGGCTTAAAACATCGGTGTAGGACTTTTGATCGACGAAATCCAAGGGGCTACTGATTCGTGATAGTCCGTATTCATGTTCTAAAAAACCAAATGAAAACACCAAGGGATCTGACTTCACCAAATACTTTGTCCCTGTAGCATTAAAGAAGAATGGGTGACCAAGGGAGTTATCGAGGGTTCCGGCCTCTGCATAAAAATTTAATTGGTAATATCTTTTCGTATCAATGCGTTTAAAATTTTTAAAATCAAAGTGCACAAATCCATTTAAGTCGTTTTGATTTAAAAAATAATAGGGATGGGCTTCAACCTTAAATTCAGAAAAAGAAGCTTTTTCGGTCTTTGCAAAAGCAATATTTGGGAAAAAGAAAAAATTTGACCATATAAAAAGGCTGATTTTGAATACGTTAAAAATACTTAGATTATAAAATCTATTTATTTTTAGAAATAAGTTGGTCATGAATTAATTATGAGCCAGGAGCAAAGTTTTTAGTATTATTTCGTGAGTTTTTCGAAGATTCAAAAGGAAAATCATCCGCGGATGGCATTGGTGCGTTACCAACCTGAGCTTCAATGTTATTTGTGAAACGCCCAGTCGATGGATCCCACTTCACTTTTACGGTGCCTGTTGGACCGTTTCTTTGCTTACCAATAATAATTTCCGCAGCGCCCGTTGGGTTTTCGCGCTCGTAGTAATCTTCTCTAAAGATCATTGCGATAACGTCAGCATCTTGTTCAATAGATCCAGATTCACGTAAATCAGATAACATAGGTCTTCTGTCGGATCGTCCTTCAACCCCTCGATTCAGCTGAGCTAAGGCGATGACAGGGATATCTAGCTCTTTCGAAAGTGCCTTAAGTGATTTAGAAATTTCAGAAACTTCACGTTCACGACTTTCCATACGTTGCTTCATACTCATCAACTGTAAATAATCGATTACGATCATATCCAAACCATGCTTAGACTTTTGTTTTCTTGCAATAGATCTGATTTCGAAGGGACTAATGCCACTTGTATCGTTGATAAAAAGTTTAGACTCGCTAAGTTTGGCTGCTGTATTGATTAAGCGGCTCCAGCTGCTATCGTCGATTTGTCCAACCCTGATTTTACTCATGTTTATTTTAGATTCGCTGGCAAGAATCCTCATCATAAGTTGTTCTTTCGGCATCTCCACCGAGAAGAAAGCCACTGATTTTTTCTCTCTTAAAGCGGCATGAGAAATAATATTTAATCCTAGTGCCGTTTTACCCATCGAAGGACGAGCGGCAATAATAATAAGTTCTCCACCGTGAAATCCCGCAGTCATTTCATCAAAGTCGTTAAAACCCGAAGCAATACCGGTGATATTGCCCTTAAGGCTCATGGTCTCTTCGATTTTCTTTAAACTCAGTTCGACCAATTCAGTTGGATCGGTTAAGCCGACTTTATTAGATCCTGTCTGGGCTACATTAAAAACATCGGATTCACACTTTTCAAGATACTTTTCAACATCTTCAAAGCTTTCACTTAAACCGTCTTCAGAAATTTTTTGAGTCGTCGTTATCATTTTTCGAACTAATGATTTTTCACGAACGATTTTGGCGTAGTTTTCTAAATAAACTGTAGATGATGTGTTTTCGATAAGTTCAGCTAAATACTTAGTCCCACCAATCGCTTCCATACTGCCAATTTGCTGCAGATGATTGGAAAGCACGACGATATCAGCATTCTGGCCTTTACGGCTTAAAGCCTTAATCGCTTCAAAGATAATTTTGTGGGCCGGTCTATAAAAATCAGTAGAATCAACAAGGCTTGCAACATCATCCCAAACCTCAGAGTCTAGCATTAACCCACCTAGAATGGATTGTTCAGCTTCAATATTGTGAGGGAGGACTTTGTTCAAAGTAGTATTTCCTTAGATTCGAGATATTAAATACAAGACTCAAAATTTAACTACCAGCATATGAACTGATAATTAATTTTAAACGTATTCAACAAATTAGAGAATTTAGAGGACTTTGCCACCCAATAACAAGATGTGTTGGGTGAAAAAGAATAATAAGGATTAACAAAGGCTTTTGGCGCTATCCGCCAAAAACGGCCTTAGTTAACTGTTTTAGAACGAGTTCTAGTTTTAATATTATAATTGTCGATTTTTTTCTTTAAAGTATTTCTATTGATGCCGAGCATTTGAGCTGTACGAACTTGGTTGCCATTATAAACTCTTAAAGCAAGTTCAATAAGTGGTTTTTCAACTTGTTCAATTACCAAACCGTAAAGACCATTGATTTCAACGTTGGCTTCTTTTTGTTGGTCAAATAAAACTTCTAATTTACTTTTTACCAATTGCTCTAAACTGATATTTTGTAAGTTAGCCACTAATAAATGGTCTGGATTTTGTGTGATTTCTTGCAAGGTCTACTCCTTTAAACTTATGTGTATTTATTAAACTCCACGCTTGTGTTCAGACCAAATATACTTATGCAGCTGTAATTGCAACCTTACTTTTGAATTATTTTTTAATATTTCTTCGGCTAGCCAATTTGCTGCAATTTTTCCATGGCTGGGACTAAAATAGACCTTGGCGCGTTTAGTAAGTTCATGTTGCTTGACAAAGTTAAAAGCCCATTCGCAGTCGCGCTCAGAGCAAATCACAAATTTAAATTCAGTATTTGGGTCATCATTAAACAATAAATTTTTATACTCGATGGCGTCAGGTGCGCCACTGTCCGGCGTTTTAATGTCAATTATTTTTTTAACAGCGCTTGGTAACAAATGACAGTCAAGATCACCAGATGTTTCTACAGAAATATTATAACCAGAATCTATAAGTAAATTTAATAAGTCGTAAATGCCTTTTTGTAAAAGAGGTTCGCCGCCGGTTAAACAAACTTGATTTGTAGGGTAGGATTTAATCTTTTCAAAAATATCTTGGGACGTCATTTTTTGACCGTCGTGATACGCATACGTAGTATCACAGTACGTGCACCTTAAGTGACACCCAGAAGTTCTTATAAAAACGGTAGGAATTCCCACCAAAGAGCTTTCACCTTGTATACTGTAAAAAATTTCATTGATTTTGATCATAATTTTTTAAAATCTTCAATTTTGGTTCATACAAATTATCGTTTATATCAATTGTAATTTAAGATGTAGAGTTCCCTTAATCTGGGACTTTCGTCAAGAACAGGGCTAGCTATTCTGCTCTTTTCTGTAAATCCGACTAGAATATAAGAATGAAAAAACCATTGAAAAGTATCAAGTCGGAAGTCAAAGGTGTGGTCTTAATGGCCATGGGTTTATTTTTGTTTATTTCGCTTTATTCTTACAGTCCCAGTGATCGAATCTTCTTTGAAAATCAAAATTACACCTTATCCCCAGTTTTAAATGCCTGCGGTCACTTTGGAGCGTTCCTATCCGTTGTGTTTTTAAAGTTGTTGGGATTTGCTTCTTATGCCGTTGTGGGTTTTACAATTCTTTTATCCTTAAATTCTTTTAAAGCCAAAAGTAATTCCATT
>JANODG010000046.1:0-6533 GCA_031412575.1 Bdellovibrionales bacterium | reverse complement strand
TGTTTAAATTTTTGTTGTTTAAATTTGATACTCGAAACTCAATGAATAAACTTTGAAATAAATAACACGATCTTAACGTAGATTTACTGTAAGCCAAACTGAAAGTGTCGAGTCTAACCTTTAACAAACCGATAAGTCCTTAGATATTCTAGCTATTATAAGGAACACATTATGTTTAGAACACTGAAGAATCAAAATGGATTTTCTATGGCGCAGGTTATGGTAGCCGGAACAATCATGGCAATTATGTCAGTGGGCCTTGCAGAAATGATTTCTCAACAGTCCAAGTCGATCACGTATATGGAAGATCGAATGTCACATCAAAATTTTAAAAAAGAAATTGAAACTGCAATGTCGGATGATGCTGCCTGCACAGAAACTTTGAATTCTATCATTTTACCTGCCATCGGAGACGACTTAACCAACGTCACGAATGTAGTAGATAGCGCGGGTAACGAAATTTATAACCCTGCAGACCCAACAAAAAGTGTTTATGATCAAATTAAAATTGATAGCATTAAACTTGATAACATAGACGTTCCAGCCATAAACACATCGGGTCAGGTAAAAATGATTTTTAATATCAAACGATTAAGAAAAGGCGGCGGCAGTGAAAGTTTGAAATCCGTTGAAATCGTTAGAAACGTGAATGTTGACGCTAGCTTTAGAACTGTCGCTTGCACGGGTGGAAGTAATGGTTCGTCAAACTCTTGCCTTGAAAACGACGGTGGAAGAAGTGTTTCCTTTTCTCATACAAGTTTAGATGTGAGCCATGTTGTACCAGCTGATGTTAAAGCTTTAAAGTTTGTAACCAATAC
The DNA here is from genome assembly GCA_031412575.1 of Bdellovibrionales bacterium. Classification (GTDB taxonomy): domain Bacteria; phylum Bdellovibrionota; class Bdellovibrionia; order Bdellovibrionales; family UBA1609; genus JAMLIO01. Next base: position 5,715 of record JANODG010000046.1, on the reverse strand, counting down.
AGATTCTGTAATGCAAGGTGGAGACAATGATTGTCACAACCAAACAGGGCCCGCTTCAGGAATGTTTTTGATCAACGGAAAGTCAGAAATTGGTGGCATCAAATTAGAGCCAGGAAAAATTTTAAGATTTGTCAAAGGCTCAGACCACAGAGACGTTGTTCGAGTTTATTATAATAACGCCTTGGTAGCCAGCGGCGGAAATTGTTATATCAGCGGAATCGACTGTCATTGTGATGACGGCTCTTTGGCCTTAGCTCAACCTGTGATGGCATGCCCGAAAGGGTCTGACTACTCACAGACGCCATCGACTTCACAGATATCTGTTAGCTTCTGGAAGTAAGCTTTAAGAATTCTGATTACGAAACTATAAGAAAATTTGATTGGGTTATTGTGAGTTTAAGCCAATTGAATTTCTTGATTTGGATTCAGTTGGCTTTGCTGAGCTTTGTATGAAAATACGGGTTCTAACATTTCATCCAACAAAATCGAGTCATAAACCATAGTTTTTGAATAATTAAACTTCTGTCCAATACCGATATTCAAAGACATCATTTCATTATCTAAGGATTCAATTTCCTGAAGCAGATCAGCAACTTCAAAGGAACTCTTAACTGATTTGATACCACAATCGGTAGGTCTAAAAAGGGTGAACTTTGGAACCGAGTGTATCGCGTGCAAAGATCTAAAGCTTTTAGGCTCTTTGTTAAAACTTCGAATCGCAGGATGTTTTAAAACAAATTCCTTTAAACTTTGTAAATTTAAAACTAGCAAATGTACTCTGGTGTTATTCACGTCAGATAAAACATATTCAGTTGAAATTTTATTTTGATTCTTTAAACGATTGTACAAAGCAAACTGAACTAGGTCGTTAAGAAGGTTTTTAAACTCAGGGTGAATTTGAAAGAAATCATCTGATCTGTAAAAACAATTACTTAAAACCAAAGACTTCACGCCTAGAAGGCCGTCCCAATAGGACTGAGCTTGTCTGATGATATCAATAACTTCAGGAATTCGAATAACGTTTTGTCTTAAAAATTCAAAGTCCATGAATGAACTTTGCCCCAGAATAATCACAGATTTTTTATTCAATGAAATCCCCCCAGACTCGAATTGTATTTAAAGCTGAATCACTTCAAAAGTGAAGCTAAAATCTAACTTCGGTTTCAGTTTTATATTTTTTCTAAAACACCATGAAACAGATTCTTAAAGCAAAACTTTATTGCGAAGTGTTATTTCCAAAGCCAAGACCTAGGTCTCATGCGAATAAAAACTTCTTCTTCTGGCATTATATTGATATTCTATTCGAAGAAGTTGGAAACTTATAAAAACTCTAACTTAAGCTATTACAAAAAATGATGAACTTAGACTAAAGCAACATAAGAAAACAACTTAGAGGTTTAACAACATTGAGTAAAAAAAATCGGCCACCTTTCGAAGGTCTATACATCTATGCGTTTTTGACGCTTATAGCCTTTGTGCTCTCGGACCTGTTGATCCTAAAAACCCAGTTATTTCTTGAAAGTAGAACACCTTCAAAAGCTGCGCCGCCATCCTTTCGCCCGCCTCTTTTTGCAAATGGCCTTATCGTGCGTAATGCTATCTCAAGCGATAAATACGAAACCATTACAGAGCGAAATTTATTTAACTCCGATGGACTTATACCCCCACCTTTTGGTGCCGACGGCGAAAGTGCGGTTGAAGATGACTCTATGCCGATTAAATCAGATCTTCCCATTCAAGTCTTAGGAACGCTTGTTCATGCAAATCCTTACAGATCGATTGCAAGCTTATCCCTTCAAGGCGAAGAGATGCCAGCGACTTTAAAAGTCGGTGGATTATTAAAAGACTTAGCAGAAATCGTAGCTGTTTTTAGAAGACGAGTAATTTTTAAGAATTTATCAAAAAACGATAGATTAGAATACGTCGAAATTCCTGAAGAGCCAGAAGTCCAAAAACGTAAACAACTTTCGGTCTTAGCTCCGAAGTTTCAACGACCGCAGTTAGGTAACGAGCCTTTAATTAAAACTGAAGGGAATAATTTTACTGTTTCCAGAAGCGACGTGAAATCGCAGTTGAACAACTATCAATCTTTATTAAGCACAGCCAGAGCTATCCCCTACACTGATCCTGCAACCGGAGAAGTAGTGGGTTTTAAAGTGACTCAATTGCAGCCCGGAAGTCTATTTCAAAAACTTGGAATTAGACCTGGTGACGTCATCAAAGGTGTGAACGGCGAACCCGTTAATAGTATCAATAAAGCTTTGGAAGTTTTTGCGAATTTAAAAGGGTCTGTGGATGATATTGAAAGCGTTAATATCAGTGTGGACCGCGGTGGTAGTGAGCAGGCATTAAATTACAACATGACAGAATAGATTTACATCAGGAGGACATCATGAACAAAAATCCTTTGGCTCATCAAGTGAAAGCTAAGTTAAAAGTTAGGTCCAAGGTTAAAACTTTATTGGAAGTTTTAATAATTTACGGACTTATACTGTCTTCCCCTGTTCAAGCCCAATTTGATCCTGAGAGATTTAGACCTGAGGGTGAAGAAAAACCAATGCCTACGTCACCAAGCGGTATTCCTTTTAGTGAAGCCAACCCTGAGGACATCAACGATAAGAACTATCCTGATAAAATTGAAAATTTTGATTATCCCGATGTCGATATTCGTGACTTGGTCGATGTGATGAGTGAGTTGACGGGCAAAAACTTTATCGTCGATCCTACGGTTAAAAGTAAACGAATCACGATCATTGCAAGAAGCCCAATCACAGTGGCTCAAGCCTATAAAGCGTTTTTGTCGGCCTTAGCGGTTAATGGAATTACAGTTGTGAAAAGTGGTGCTTTTTTAAAGATCATCAACTCAAAAGATGCCTTGAAAGACAGTATCGAGCTTTACTCTGGGGCTTATTACCCAACCAGCGATCAACTAATCACCAAGATCATCAAATTGAAATATATTTCGGCTGTTGAGTTAGAGAAAAGTTTACGCTCCCTATATTCCAGAGACGGCGACCTTAAAGCGTATGAACCAACAAACTCATTAATTATTTCTGATTATGGTTCGAACGTTGATCGTATAGTTAAAATTGCAAACCAGTTAGACGTTCCAGGTTTTGAAGAAAAAATGGAAGTTATTCCTATACTTTATGCCGCGGCCAAAGACATTGCGGATCTAATCAATGATGTGATCACGAAAGGTGAAGGCGGGGCTAATAGCAGATTTGGAGCGGTTCCAAGATTTCGTAGAACGGATGGTTCAGAAGGTGGAGCAGCTAAAGAAAATTTATCTTTCGTATCTGCGGACTCAAGAACAAATTCATTAATCGTTTTAGGAAATGATTCTGGAATTGCTAAAGCTCGCGGTCTAGTGAAGCAGCTTGATTTTAAAGTCAGCGCCGATGCTCAAGGCGGAGTTTACGTTTACTACGTTAAGCACGCTAACGCCGAAGAAATTCAAAAGACGTTATCTGGTTTAGCTGATGAATCTAAAAAAGCAAATCAAGACTCTTCAAAAACTGGCGGCGCAGGAGTCAATCCAACAGGACTGCCTGAAACTGCAAAAGCAAAATCGGTGGCAGCTGCATTCGGTGACGATGTCGTTATTCAATTTGATAAAAATACGAATAGTTTAATCATCACAGCCAGTAAAACTGATTATGAGAAAATTATGAATATTTTAATCAAAATTGATATTCCACGTGATCAAGTTTTTGTAGAAACTGTCATTATGGAAATCGACATCAACAAAGCCCGCGAAGTGGGTTTGAGTTTATTTAACTTAGTGCCAGGTCCAGTCAACCAAACAGGAACTAGAGACATTATTGCAAGACAAGGTTTTGTAGGAAGCGAAAATGCGTTAACAACTTTATTCACTCCAACAGATAATCCAACCGGTGGTGGTATTTTTACTTTCGGTGCCGGTGAAAAATTTCGAACAACTATCGCGGGTCAACAGTTTTCGATCACTTCAATTGTGGGATTGTTAAAGCTTGTTGAGCAAAATAGTATTGGACATATTTTATCAACTCCAAAAATTGTGGCCATGGATAACGAAAAATCAATCATTGAAGTTGGGGATGAAATTTCAATTCAAAGTGGATCAACAATTGCCAACGGAACAACGCAAAATACATTTGTGAATAAAAAAGTCACAATCAAACTTGAGATCACCCCTTCTATTAATCCTGGAACTGAAAAAGTTAAACTTAAGCTATTACAAACTGTAGATCAGTTGGGTGGAACTTCTATTAACAACAACCCTGTGATTAGTACAAAAAATATTGATACAAATATTGTGGTTACAAGTGGTGACACAGCTGTTCTAGGTGGATTAATTAATGACCGTGAAAGTGTCACGACTCGAAAAGTTCCTTTACTTGGGGATATTCCAATTTTAGGTTGGTTATTTAGATCTAGAAACGTTTCAAAACAAAAGCGTAACTTAGTTGTATTCTTAACACCAAAAATCATACGCAATGCGGAAACAATGAACAGTGTCACTCAAAGCGAAATCGACAAACGGTTAACCTTCATCAAAAAAGAAGCTCAAGGCATAGATCCTTACGGTTACAAGATCGACGAAATTTCTAAAATTCCCGACCCTATTAATTCAAACGACAACTGGGACGGCGACATTCAACCAGACCAAGACCAAGAATTTCGTAAGCCCATAGAAAACGACGAAGAGTTCGGCGAAGACCTCGAAGACTTCCTCTCTGAATCCCCTGGTAAAGACACCCTCTAAAGGTGCCAGGTTCCGAATGCTGGTCACACCGCATAATCCGCACACCTCGCTCTTTCCGAAAAGGCGCCAGGTTCCTTTTCGGAATTTCTAATTCGGACACTCCAAAAGGTGTCAGGTTCTTTTTTGGAATTTTAAATCCGGATATTATTTTCTAATTTAATAATTTCTATTTTTAAGATATTTAATTACTTTTTAATCTTATATCTGCGAGTGCGCATGGGGCCACGGCATGCTTCGCTGTACAGCTTCGCATGGGGCTATCGTATCTTGCAAAGTAGAACGAAGTGATACTTTGCGGGAGACGAGCCAGCGGCCACGAGCGCATAAGATTAAAAGGTAATTAAATATCTTGAAAATAGAAATTTTTAAATTAGAAAATAATGTCCGGATTTAGAATTCCAAAAAAGAACCTGGCACCTTTTGGTTACGCGGTGTGACCAGCATTCGGAACCTGGCACCTTTATGGCACCTTTAGGGGGAGATGTAGGTTGGGGTGGAGTTGAAGTTGTAGAATTTGTCGTCGTTGTAGGGCCAGCCGGTTTGGCGAGACCAAATTTCGGCGAGGTAAAGAGTACCGATAACTAGGCGATCGACAATCATTTGACGATATTCTTTGGCAGATTTACTCGCGTCTTTACGACCAATTTTTTTGTCGATTTTTAACATCAGAACAATTTGGCTTTGGGAATCTTTTGTTAGTCTTTGAGCTAATTCGAAAACTGTAAGTTTTGAGTTTGTTTTATGAAACTCGGACCAATCGCTTTTCGCTTTTTTAAAAACTTCTTCGTGGATGTCTGGATAAAGTTCATCTACTAAAGTTTCTTCAAACCACTTGTGGATTCCCTTTTGATTTGTCTTTTGCCCGTCATAATTGTTTGTCACATGAAGCGGTTGAGAAAGATCAGCCACGTAATGTCCCATCACTCCCGCATGAAGCAGCCAAGTTGATTGAAGAGAATGTTGATCTT
>JANODG010000045.1:0-16850 GCA_031412575.1 Bdellovibrionales bacterium | reverse complement strand
AAAATAAAAAATAAAAAATAAAAATAAAATTAAAAACTTAAAAATTAATTAGTTTAACAAATACTGACTACACTGATTCTGACTTGCTGGTTGTGTATTTAACGTAGTTCCATCTAATAAATTAGTCTCAGAAATCCTTGTTAAGCCTGTTTTTATTTTCGGATTAGCGTTAGCAAATTTAGTGTCTATGATCTGTTGCTCCGCTAAGGATAAAATTTCTTGATTATAAAACTTCACCAGCGCTCTGAATTCGTCACCACTGAGGGATTGCTTTTTCATCAACTGCGCAACTAAAAAACGCATTAAATGGTGATGATGTTTTAAGTACTCCCGAGCCGTAATGCTTGCTTCTTTGATTTCTTTTCTGACGATATTCTCATAGTCTTCGATCAGCTTATCGCTGCCAGTCACTGTGCCATCGGGTTTCATCTCTAAACCCCAAAGTTCGGGTTTAAGTCCTGATCTAACGTAGTACTGACCAATTAACTTTTTCATGTTTTCAAAATCGCTGCTCCAGCCCGCGTCAGGTAAAAACCCTGCAAGCTCTTGGGCGATTCGACCAGCCACGGAACGCATTAGTGAAGCTTTAAGCCTTAAGATAGATGGTGTGCGCGCTTTTGTTTCTTCGAAAGACACATAGCCTAAATAACTTGATGACGCTTTAGTCCCAGGGGCTATGGTGATGAATTGGACCTGATGCCCTGTCAATTCATCTTGAGAAAGCAAAGCGTGTCCAATTTCATGAAAGGCTGTTTTTAAAAGATTTTGTGGCTCAGGCTTTCTTTGTAGGGGATCAAAGTCTAAAAGTTCATTACTTAAAACAAGTAAAGGATCTTGGACTGATTTATCAAAGACTGAAATTTGAATTTCGATAGATTCACGAAGTCGGGGAATAAAATAAAATTTCGAAGAACTATTGTCGTTGATCGAAATTTCGATTTTAAATTTATCAGAATTTTCTGAATCAATACCCAATTGCAAAATAGCTTCCGCGATCAAGCCTTGGACTTCACGTTCGTACCTGCTTCTTAAGGATCTGCCACCTTGATCATGATTAAAAAATAAATCGGAGATCGTTGAAGTGACTTGATCCGAAATCACAACATCTAAGTTAGGATAGTTTTTAAGAACTCTATTGTTGGCGTTTTCAGAAAACTTCTGGGCCACAAGAGTTCGTGTTTCTTCGTAAAGCGGCGCAGAATGGGCCACAAGATCAATACGGCCTAGTAATGCCTCTTGAAATCCTTTTTTTCTTAAATAGGATCTAACGTAGCTTTCGTTCTTTGATTTTTCATAAACACGCCGACGACCTTCATCACTTGATATGCCGTAGTAAAGTTCTTGAAGATCATTACCGGTCAACCAAATCACAATTTTGCTTAAGTCGTACCGAAGTCCTGTATTAGGAGAAACCCAAAAGCCTTCTTCGAAAATATTATAAAAGCGACTTAAAATAATTTCTTTGTACTGGGCTTCACCCGCGTTTGAAATTTCATCTAAAACTAAAACACCGCCGTCTTTGATTTGCATCAAGGCTTTTTCAAATAAACCCAATTGATCAGATTTTATATATTGTGGGTTGGCTCCAAATATTTTTGTTAAATCCGCAGGTGAAGAGATATCCCCTAAGGGTATAATCGCACTTTTTCTTTCTGAACCATAAACAAGCTTAGCTAAAACTTTTGCTGTTTCAGTTTTACCGCCACCCGTTGAACCAAACACACCAATCACAAGTGGGCGCCCCGTGGGAAGGGCAAACCAGCTTTTTACGGACTTCACAGTTTGTTGAATTAAATCTTTTTGACCAAAAACATGTTTGTTTATTTCATCCTCTAAATTTAACAACTTAGACATATCTGCAGCACTAGGTAATGCAAACTGGGATTTAAAGCCGTGATTTTTATGTTCGTAAAAAGCACTTCCCGATTTAATAGTGAAATACCAATTGTTAGTGCCACCTGTTTTGACAAGATCGACTTCCACTAAAAAGCTTGATGGATTCACTTCGTGATTAAGGTCAGGATAAACTTCAGGAACATTTAAGTCATAGGTTGTGATTTCCGCAAATAAGCGTTCTACAGCTTTTACGATTTCACGGGCACCATCTTCAGGATTAAAAATCTGTCGGGTAAGGTATTCTGCAGCGCTGTCAGATATCTGAATATTTAATGCGTTTCTATCAAAATAAAGTTGTTGCTGTTTTGCAATTTCAAGTCTTGCGATACGAATAGCGACGTCTAAAGATAAGGGTCTGGTTAAAATAAAAAGATTAATACGACCAACAAGCTCTTTAGGAAGTTTATAATCATTATCTGCAGCCGAAACTTTTGTGAAAAGATTTTTTAGATCTGACTGTGAATAACTATTTACTCTGCGGTCGATTTCATCTTTGGTCCAATCTTTAAATCCTTCAGGAAAGATATTTTCGACATTGTGATTTGAAGTAGCGATGATTAACAAATCTGAAACTTTAACTTTTTGTCCGTTACCTTTTGTGACTTCGCCACGTTCGAGTAAACTCATACCAAGTTGCTTTAAGACATCGGGGTTCATTTTTTCTATTTCATCAATTAGTAAAACGCCGCCATATTTACCTTTGCCAGGATTTTCCATCCATTCGACAAGCGACCCCGAAGTGTCTTTGTAACCGACAAGCCCTGGTTTACCGCCTAGAAGATCAGAAAGAGTAGCGGTGTTACCGCCGTAAGCTGCCCCGTCGATTTTAAAAAATCGGGCAGGGTTATCGGCTATGGTTTCAGCAAGCAACGTTTTGCCAACGCCGGTAGGGCCAATTAGGACCACGGATATAGGTTTGGTGCCGCCGGACAAAAGCATCTGTCTTTTAGCTTCAATGATCTTGTCAATAAGTTCAGGCTGACCCAGAATTTGAAGATTTAGTTCAGTTCTTAATTTATTTAAATACGCATTGATTGCGTTCAAATCCATAGGATTTGCAGGAAGCTTAGTTTTTGTTGTGACGAAATTAAAATAGTTTTCGGGCGTAAGTATTCTAACGCCTAAGTTTTGTCCTTCGATGGCTAAATCCATTAAGACTTTGATAGGACCGTCTGGCTTAGCCACATCAGGTAAAGTTTTTTTATAATTTTTGACGACGATCTTGATCACGTCGTTTGGTATTTCAACTTTATAGCGATCTTCTAAAGTTTTTTTCCAACCTAAATTAATAACTTCTAAAGTTTCTTGATCGGTAAGTTCTGAAACGCCTACAGGAGCAAATCTTCGAAGAAGGGCCTTGTTGTTACCGAAGTGAAGTAAATATTCCGAAGCCGTGGTCGCACCAATGAACTTTAACCCCGTTGTTGAATCTAGGCGTGTTTTTAAAGCCTCTAGCATTTCTGGGGCGAAGGTGTGAAGCTCATCGATAAAGACAATTATTTTTTGGCCAGTCTGACGTTCTAGGTCTGTAATAAAATCAGCCCACATGTGTACTGCGACTTCTGTTTTTTTGTGAAGAGTTTCAATCATGGCGGCGTCAAACTGAATAATTTCTGAATTGGATAAATCAGTTTTAAAAATGTGTCCCGTAGGGTACTGACCTTCAACTATCATTTGGGCAAGCTTATAAACAATTTCAGTCTTACCAACACCAGCTTCGCCTAATAGAATTGGATTTTTACTTTTCAGACGAACCAAGATTTTAAAAACTTCTAAAACCTCTTGATCCCGTCCGATGACAGGTCTGATAAAACCTGTTTGTAATTCTTTTCTAACTGAATCGGTAAGGATGTTGGGTTTAAGGCTTAAAAGATTTTTGCCAGATTCCAATTGCTGCATTTTTTGAATAAAAAGTTGGGCCGATACATTTTGAATCGAAAAAAAGTAAAAAATCATAAAAATAAAATAATTAAATTTTTTCAATTTGATCCCCCCAGATACATGTCTTAAAATCTAGTACAGTAAATGAAAGGGGCGATCGATTAAAAAAACCAAAGTTATAAAATTTACTTTAAGTCCAATATTTTTTATTTAGTTGATTTAGACAATAAATGCGCCGCATTAATAAACGCATTTACAGACGTAGTTGCTAATGTAGTAATCATTTTTATATTCAGGCAACCTATTTTTGCTTCATCAGCCACTTCACCAACTCGACCATCGCCAAAGTATCTTGGCGGCAGTAGGTCAATAAACTTTGGATCATCTTATCTTTTTCTTCCCCAGTGGCTAAACCTTGCAGAAGCAGATTTGCATACACTTGAACATCCATTCCACTACCTACATCTAAACTATCGTAACTTAAAGCTGATCCTAACAAAGCAGGGGCAACGGCCTTAATACTAAAACTTCCGTTATATTCAGGGTGATAAGTGTAGTTTTGAAATATCGGTAACGGATCTACAAATCTATCAATAAGTTTTAAAAGCTTTTGACTGTTCTTCTTATCAAACTTAGCTAATTTTTTAATAACTGAAATTTCAAAACTTTGATTATAAGCCACAATCGATCCGCTATCGCCAAGGCCTTCAAGCATGGCCATTATTAAACCAGGTCTTGGGTCTGAAGAATCTGTGTGCAAATATTCAAAATGTGAAATCCCGTTTTTTTCAGATTCCCATTTATCACAACTAAACTGAAACGGCACCTGAGTGTAAGGACTTGTGCCTTTATACCTTGGTATCGCAGGCATGATAGTTTCAAAATCAAAAAAGTATAAGGGCCATTTTAATTTTGATAATTCGGACTTAATACCTTTAGGATCAACCCACATTTTATTACTTTTTGTAACTTCAATGATTTTTTTATTTTTACCTTTAAAATCAGCAGTATCTAAATCTGTAATTTTGGTTAAGCCATCATTATACATGTCCCAAGCTTTAGAACCAATACGGTACAAATCAAAAACAGATTTATCTGGAACATCCACCCAGCAGTGAGATTTAAAAGGACATTCAAAAGAGTCATCACAGTGTGGACCAATTTTAATTTTAGGTTCAGACTTTTTTTGAACCAAGTCTAGTAACTTTAACACTTTGGTTTCAATGTCAGGAAAAAGCGACATGACTTCATCGGTGACATCGGTAGTGATGAATAAATCTGTTAAATCTGGATAAACACAATCTGAATTTAAATGCATTATGGAAACTGAATTTACTTTATAACCAGAATTTAAAATGATCCACGTTTGAATGGCTGAATCTAAAAGATGATAATCTTTAACTGAAGTAGATTTTTTAACTTCAATGATATCCCAAGATTTTTTCTTAACATTAAAACTAAAAATATCCGCCCTTGAAAAAAAAGACTTATATTTAAACGAAGCTTCAAAAATGGTTTTAGATCCTGAAGAAATAAAATCTAAAGTCGTTTGAACGGCCTTATCATAATCCCAATAGTCACAATCAACAACTTCACCAGAACCAAAATGCTTTTGAGCCAACAGACCAACAAGATTACCTTCATCAAACTGCATTTGGGTGGATGCAGAAACTTCGGCTTCAAGTTCAGGTTTATGTATTTTAAGCCACAGCTTTTTATCGCACTGAAGTCCGTCCATGAGTTTAGATTTAGAAAGAATCTTTTTTTTGTCTTTCATCTATGCGACCTTAAGTTTTTCAAGGTCATCTTTCCAACCGATATCAGGTGTCCTGTCATTGATTTCATCATGTGAATTTAGAAAGTAAATTAAGGCTTTTAAAGCGCTTGTTTTTTTCTTTACAGAAGAATTACCTTTAATTGTATTAATGTTTTTTCTAACAAAAACAGAAATGTCTTTGAAGATAGGATTTTTTTTATGAATATGTAAAAGATCAATAGCATCATCAATAAGCATTTTTTGTCGATCTGGTGTTTGATGTTGATCCAGTAGATATTCATTTAGAATTTTATTATCATAAGGGAACAAACAAATTGTTATTCCCCTGGGGTCGATTTTTGATAGATAGGAATTCTTTTTTAAATCATCTAGTGTTTTAGATTGGTTTGGTTGTCCTAAGGTCAGTCTGTACAATTCAAGATCGCGCATTAACGATTGATACCTGGGGTTTTCTTCAGAACCGGGTATAGCTAAAATATGTCGTACATAACCTCTATTGTTAAATTTTGAATTTGGTGTGAACGTCCAATGGGGTGACATTCCTAAATTATATCTATCGTTTCTATGCGCAAACTTAGTGGCATGTTTATATAATTCACTCCAAAAGATCTTGCCGTTCAGTTCTGTCAGCTTTACAGAATTAACCAAAGCGTCTCTTACCCACATAGAATTATATCTATTAATTCGTCCTTCCCTTTGTTCAAAATCAACAGGATTGCTTGGTAAATTCCAATGATAGATATCTTTACAATACAAATGGAAATCTAATCCCTCTTGACCCACTGAGGTCGTAGCCAATACGAAAGGCCAAAAGGGTGAATTAAAAGATTCACGAACTGATTCTCTGGATTGTGAGTATTCATCAGATGCACCAAACATAGTGATCATTTCTGTTTTTACGGGTTTAGATTTTTTTAATCCAGTCTTAATTTTTAAACTTCCGCCCTTAGGACCAAAGATTACAGATAGTTTTTTAAGAACATCTTTGAAGGCGTCATCTCTTTTGTCAGGTTTTATATGGAAAATATATTCGTCAAGGACTGCTTGTATATTTCCATCTTTTAAATATTTTTGCAGTTTTGCTGCATAACTAAATTTATTTGAGTAAGCACTGTGAATAACTTTGGATACACCTTCGCGGTTAAAAAATGATTTCCAGTTTCTAGCACAAAAATCTGCCACTAAGCCAAGACTTTCACCACCAAAATCGTGTTCAATAGTACCAATACTATATAGTGTCCTAAGCAAACATGTTGCAGGTGAAGTCAGTGCAATAATTGCTAAACTTTTTATTCCAGAATTACTAATAGTTTTTTGATCAATAACTTCGTATAGCCGATTAATTTCAGATTTTGACATGGACCCAGATCTATTAGAATCGCCACGTGTAAATTCATTACGAGTTTTATTAAAGTATTTTTTTATTGAAAATTTAAATTCAGCATCATTTGAAAAATCAATATTAGCTAAAATCTGCCAAGGTTCTATTTTGGTACTTCCGATTTGCCAAGATTTAGAAATTAGGTCAGCTTTAATTTTTTGTTCAGTTCTTTTTAATAAATCTTCAAAATTATTTAAGTCTTGAAAATCATCAGTATTAATAATTTTTGCAAGCCAAGGGCTTGGATGCCAAAATCGCCCATAGTTAAGTACATTTTCTTTAAGTGGGTGAGGTGCGGGTTGGTTCATTCCATTTTTTTGAGACCAAGCGGAAAGTTCTGCCGCAATCATTTTTGGTACAAATGACCATGATGAAAACACAAGTCCCTTTTTAGGTTTAAACTTTTTTATGTTTGATTCTGCATAAATACCATTACCTAAGTAATAAGGCTTAGTTGGGGGTAACCAAAGAAATTTTGTTAGTTCACGTTGCTTCAAAAGATCATCTTTGAGGTAAGAAAGCTTACAATGTTTGTCACTTTGTCCGGGTTTAGAAAACAACAATTTGTCTTTTCTTAAATCTTTATTTTTATTTACCGGATCTAAAACTTTATAATTATTCATGTAACTATTCGGTGATTGTCCGGATCTCCATAAATGAAGAAACGTTCTTTTACTTCTGATACTGTTTTTAACTTTTAAAAACTCGCAGATATGTTCAGATGTTAATTTAAATTCATCAGGGTTTAATTGCTTTTCTTGAATCGGTGCATGTGCGATTTCTTCAAAGTTAATTCGTTCTGCTCTGGATATATATTTCATTAATTTTGACTCAATGGATCCCTTAAGTTTAAAAACATCTTCTAAGTTTTTTTGATTGATTGATTTTAAATGATCTGCATATTTTTTAAGATCATTTGCTAAATTTTCAGTTTCATTTCTTTTACCAGTTAAAAATAAAAGAACTTTTTTAAGTTCTTCAACATGTAGATTTTTATTATTAATCTCAGATGCAGCAATAAAAGCTTTATAAGGTGTGGCTGATAGCAATAATGTAGGTATGCTAGGTAATAGAAGGTCTTTTGCTGATTCGTGAAGAAGATTTCCAGTATCATCTGTTTCAATTAGATGTGGAAACTTTTGAATTTCATCTAAAATGATAAGATCGGCGGGTAAGCTTTTTAAAATGGCTTTGGCCATTTGCAAACGCAAAGAAGATACAATCTTTTTAAATTCTTTTGGATCAGTCTTAGAAGAATTAATTTTTTCAATTAAACCAAGATTTAACCAAGCTTGATCGATCTCTTTACATGCGCTTTGCGGCGGCATGTAATGGTTTTTTTTGTATCTAGTGTCATTGAAGATCATTTTAAAATTTTCTACTTTTGCGGCACCACTAAGACATAAAAGTAAATTTTCACGATTAATATGAAATCGCTTAACAATGTATCTAGCAATATAAGCACGTTCCATCATGCTACCAGTGCCACGGGCTAAATCAAATGAAGTGGTAGGGGTCATACTTAGAAGTCTTAAACCATTTTTTCTTATTTTTTTGTTATAAAGAAGACATACCCTATCCGCGGTGATGATTTCATTTTCTGATTTACAAAGTTTGATTTTATTTTGCTCTGAAATATCCAAATTTGAAGTTATATATATCACAAATAGGTTTGGTTTTTTTTTCAATAAACCTTGAATAACTTCTGATGCAACCTTCGTTTTACCAAGTCCGACTTCATCTGCTACTAAGAATCTTTTAATTCCACGATGGGAATCTGTTAAGTTTTTTAAAACCCAGTTTACAGTACAATGTTGAAAAGGTAGGAGGCTATTAGCTTGCATTTTTATTTACCTTATCTAACGCTATTTCACATTCTTTCCAGAAGTCTTTAAGGATTATAATATCAGAATTTTTTTTCTTAACTAAAATTTTAAAAACTTTATTGATTTGATCCTTTAGATGCGGGTTATCTATGTCTGCGAGCAAAAAAGACTCCACTAAACCGTTGATGGATATTCTGGATCTATGTCCCTTTTTTATTTTACTGTCTTCGATTCCTTCGTCATGTTTATCAATGACGTCAAAATTACTATTTGTGGTTGAATTATTTAAGATAAACTGGAAAAAGTCTAATGTTGGATTTTCGCTAACAAGAGTATTTAAAATTAGATCAGATCTGGATTTTGATTTACCAACGAGTTCAGCAACTGTTCCAAACTCTAACGGCGCTAGTTTGGCTTTAATTAGTTTTATCCAAATGAATGACATTGGTGTTTGTGCTTTTATTCTAGGTTTTATTCGACCGCTAATTACACTTTGTAAATTAAAAGGTTCCCCTGAGTCGCCAACGTTTATCTGCCCAGTAATACCCTTAGGCCAGTTTATCTTTTCGCCCAGCCACTTAAGCTCCCACGTATTCATTTTAATTTTTTTAAGAACAAACGAACCTTCGCTGATTTTATGTCGAAGTAAATCGAGATCTTTTCTTTTTTTGTCATCTTCATGTGCTGTTGAAGAATCTGCAAAGTCATCAGATGTTAATTTTCGAAGCCAAGGCATTAAAGTTTTCTTTTTAATATCTTTAAAAATAAATTTTTTTTCAAAATCTTTAAGTAGATCTTTATCTGATGATAAACAGACTAAGGCTTCAATGTTTTGACCGAAGGGTAATGAACCAGCAGTGGTTAAGTTGGCTGAACCTAAATATACATCAGTACCACCTGACTTTTTTCTACAAAGATACATTTTTGCATGCAGATCCAAACCATCTAATTTAAATAAGTAAGTATTGGACGTCAAATCTTCCAAAGATTCTAAATATTTGGAATCTTTAACAGAAGTGATCAATGTTTTGTTTTGAAATTGATCCAGTCGTTTTAATGCGCCTTTGGATAAGAAAGGACTAATGCCAATAATATTACTATATTTTTTTGTATCTAAAAAATCATAACTTTGTTTATTGGACAATTTCGACATAAATTTGAAATTCTTAATTTTTTCAGGCATTTCAAATTTAACAAATGGTAAATCTTTAATTGCTAAGTTAATTAAGTTCTCGGCTTTTTTATTTTTTGACTGTGTTTTTAGAAATTCTAAAAAATGTGAAATTTCTAAATTATCATTTTGCTTGGTATTTGATAAAGTTCCTAAAAGTTCAGTTCCAATTTCCCAGGTTTTTGCTTCGGATAAGTTTCTGCTGGTGATCATTAAATTCCATAACGGCGAAGTTGTTTTATCATTATGATCAAAACGTAGAAACCAAATCTTGGGATGAAAGGTTTTAATCTGTTCATTGGGTCTTATGTTTACTATCACAGAATCTAAAAGACTCAATAATTTTTGTCTATTTGTCTTCTTGGCTTTAAAGAACTCTTTGGGAATGTTTTGAATTTTGCAAGACTGGCTGAAAACAACAGATTTGCTGTTAAAGCTTTGTATTCGACTAAAAGCAGCGGGATCTACAAGTTTTTCTTCATCATCTAAATAGCCATGTGTTGCTAAGGCTAGTTGAATAATAACAGGGTAGTCCAAAGTATATGTTGTCCCAATGCAGTAAGTTAAACTCATGCCACTGGGTGGACGGGCAAATTCTAAAAAGGATCTTTGTTCGCGATCGCTGATCATTTTATATTTAACCCTTCCAGAATTGTGATCGAATTTCTTAAGCCCCAATCCCAGCGATAAGTATATAAAGTATTATTGTATGGGGTTTCGCTGGTGGCTTTAACATTTTCAGGAATTGTTATTGAAGCATCAATGAATCTTGATTTATTGCCTTTAAGTTTCTTTTCGCGCTCTTTAGTTAATTTACCTAAAGTGGTCAGCGTTTGCTTCGTGTTTGCTTTTGAAAACATGATTTCACAAGCTTGATTACAAAAATCAACATTACTTTTTTCAATTAAATTTGTAGCAAATGGTTTAGAAAATGCTTTAATAATAGCTTCTGTTAAATATGAGATATCCCAGTTTTTTAAATCTTTATTATTTTTGATCCATTCATTATAGAGTTTCGCATTATGATCTCGATATATAACCCAATCATGTTTGCCTTCTTTAGTCTTTCTTTCGCTTACAATATGATCGCACAACGCCCAGCGATAAGCATACGTCGTACCCATGGCGAGCTTAGAGTAGTTATGACACTCCTGAATTAAGTTCGTTAAGTCTGGTCGTGCTTTCTTAAAGCTAAAAAAGTCTTTTACATTTCTAAGGCTTAAGGCCTTTGATTTTAAAAGTTCAGTGTACATAGATTCATTGTGATAAGTATGAATTTGTTCATATAAAAATTTGGCTTCTACTTTACGTAAATTGAAAGTCATTTTGTCGGGCCATTGAATCTTTTTAAAATCTTTGAATAGTGTTTTTGAAATATTAAAAAATTGATCATCGCCCAAAAAAGCATTTTTAATTTGACTGACGTTTTCACCGTCATCAGATACTTGCTTCATATTGTCTGTCTTGTTTAGTAAATCTAAAACATGACCACGGTCATAATACACTGGACCTAAGGTTTTATAGCTATTGATACCTGCCCAATAAGTTGTTGAAGGCCAGTACTTTAGTTCAATGCCACGTGTTCGACCAATAACCCCTTCTTTAAGTCCGCTATTCTTTAATGAATTGATAAGTTCATTTTCTTTAATTTTTAAAGTTTTAATAGAATTATTAACCCCACCTTGTTCTTTGATGGCATAAAGTATAGCTGGCACAAAAATCACATACCTAAGTTCAGTATGCAGTGTCGAAGTCCCTGGAAATAATAAGTCGGATATCAATTCAACGGGTGTCCCTAGCCCTAAAGCATCAACGGTAGAGTCTGGTCCAGCATCCGCAATTATTTGCCTGGCCTCTTTCATATCCTGATCAGATAAAAGTAGCCAATTTATTTGTGATTGTAATGCTGAAGATTGCAAATTCTCTCCTAAAAAGTCTTTGATATCTGGTCGGGTAATAAACAAAAATCCGGGACTGGCTTTTAGCCCGAAATATTGAAGCAATTGGCTTTTATGCTAGGTGCTACCCTGAGAGTTTAATTTTCAAACCACATTTTTGGATTTTGAATTCGGTTTTAAGTTATTTTTTATGTAACATATTTTAAGTAGTTAGTTAATTCGGCATTGTTGCAATGCACATTTGTGAAGCCCATACTTCTTGTCTTGATTTATCATTGGTTGTCATAAACCATTATATTTAATTAAATTTAAAAAAGCGTTTAATTAAATGACAAACGAAGCTTAGTTCACTCCAGGGTAAGCTTAAGCGCGTTTAAATGTAGCATCGGTAAATGTATCGTTGGATCGAAGCGGGGTAAATGCACTGATATAAAGGAGGTAGGCAATCGCGTTTTAAAGTCAGCGAGGTTAATGAATGGATTTGAACAGTCGGCGCCGCCGATAAATTGGCTATTTTAAAAAAAAACACAGCAAGGAAAAATATAAATGGCATTAAAAAAATCAGAACTTTATGCATCACTTTGGGCAAGCTGTGACGAACTTCGTGGTGGTATGGATGCTAGCCAATACAAAGACTACGTTCTCGTGCTTCTATTCATTAAGTACATCAGCGATAAATATGCGGGGCAAAAATATGCACCAATCACTATTCCTAAAGGCGCAAGCTTTGCTGACATGGTTGCACTTAAGGGTAAATCTGAAATCGGCGACCAAATCAACAAGAAGATCATTGGACCTCTGGCAAAAGAAAATAAACTTTCTGATCTGCCAGATTTCGATGATGCAAATAAGCTTGGCACTGGAAAAGAAAAAGTAGATAGACTAACAAATCTTATCAGTATTTTTGAAAATCCAGCATTAGATTTCTCAAGAAACCGAGCTGAGGGTGATGACATTCTTGGCGATGCTTATGAATACCTCATGCGTCACTTCGCCACTGAAAGCGGAAAAAGCAAAGGACAGTTTTATACACCCGCCGAAGTCAGTCGAATCATGGCGCAAATTCTGTGTATCTCGAATGCTAAAGTAACTGCTGATACAACTGTTTATGATCCTACGTGTGGCTCGGGAGCACTACTTTTAAAAGTTGGTGATGAGGCTAAAGTAAAACCAACTTTATTTGGACAAGAGAAAGATTCCGCAACAAGTGGACTCGCTCGTATGAATATGATTCTTCATAATAATCCGACGGCACTTATTAGTCAGGGCAACACTATTGCTGATCCAAAATTTAAAGATGGAAACAATCTTAAGCAATTCGATTATGTTGTCGCCAATCCTCCGTTCTCTGACAAACGCTGGAGTACAGGTATTGATCCTGCCAATGATCCTTATGATCGATTTAAGGCTTTCGGAATCCCTCCGGCAAAGCAAGGTGATTACGCCTATCTCCTTCATATTGTTCGATCTCTAAAAAGCACAGGTAAAGGCGCTTGCATTCTTCCTCACGGCGTTCTCTTTAGAGGAAACGCTGAGGGTGATATTCGCAAAAATCTAATTACAAAAAATGGTTGTTACCTCAAAGGTATTATTGGTCTGCCTACCAATCTTTTTTATGGAACAAACATTGCTGCCTGTATCATCATCATTGATAAAAAAGAGGCTTCAACGCGTAAAGGTATCTTTATGATTGATGCAAGTCAGGGCTTCATCAAAGATGGCCCTAAGAACCGTCTGCGTGAGCAAGACATTCATAAAATTGTTGATATCTTCAATAACCAAATTGAGATTCCTAAATTTTCAAGAATCGTTTCGCTGGAAGAAGTGCAAAGGAACGAATACAACTTAAATCTTTCGCGCTACATTGATTCACAAGCAGTCGAAGATCAGCAAGACATAGCAGGCCACCTACAGGGCGGAATTCCTAAGGCTGACATTGATGCCCTTTCAAAATACTGGGAAGTTTGTCCAAATCTAAAAAAATCACTCTTTAAAGAAATACGTAAGGGGTATTTCAATATTACGATCGAAAAGTCACAGATTAAGTCAGCCATTTTTGAGCATCAGGAATTTAAGTCATTCACAGCTACCATGCACACGCATTTTAAAGCGTGGGAATTAAAAGCAACAAAGACTCTAAAAAAATTAGAGGTTGGTTTTCAGCCCAAGGAAGAAATTAAAAAAATTGCTGAAGATTTACTTCCTCACTTTGAAGGCAAAGCGCTTATTGATGCCTATGAGATTTATCAGCACTTAATGAATTATTGGTCTGCTACGATGTCAGATGATTTCTATCTAATCTCGTCTGATGGATGGAAAGTCGCTACTTATCGAGTTATCGAAAAAGATAAAAAAGGCAAGAAAAAGGATAAAGGTTGGACTTGTGACCTTATTCCTAAAGAGTTGATCGTTAAAAAATACTTTCCCACTGAACTAGCAGAACTCGCAAAAGCAACTACAGAGCTTGACTTTGTCATTTCTCAAATCACAGAAATAGCAGAGGAGAATGGTGGTGACGAAGGTACTTTTAGTGAGCTTGAAAAAGTGAATAAAGCCAGCGCTGTTTTGAGATTAAAAGAAATCGAAAAAGATAAAGATTCAAAAGACGAAGCTGAAGTTCTAAAAAAATATATCGCACTTTGCGACCAAGAAAGTGAACTCAAGAAAAAAGTTAAAGTTTATGAAACTGATCTTGATAAAAACGCCTATGACCAATATTCAAAATTAAAAGAGGCTGATGTTATGGAATTAGTTGTCGAAGCTAAGTGGATGGCTACCCTTGATAAAGAATTTCATGGTGAATTGGATCGGGTAAGCCAACAACTCGCCACTCGAATCAAAGAACTTGCTGAACGATATAAGTCAGCCTTACCTGAACTGATAAAAGAAGCTTCGGCATTTGAATTCAAGGTGAACAAGCACCTCCAAAAGATGGGGTTTGTGTGGAACTGAATCTGAACTTACAAAAAACAGATTTAGGTCTCATTCCAAGCGAATGGTCTATCGTTCATCTTGATGAAATCAGTGCGATAGGTAGTGGCAAAAGACTTCCACTTGGAAAATCTTTAACAGACAAGGTTACGCCTTACCCCTATATCAGGGTTACTGACATGCATAAAGGGTCAGTCGAATTGTCAGGAATCAAGTATGTTCCAGAAGATGTTTATCCCTCAATAAAAAATTATCGAATATGGTCTAGCGATATCTTCATATCTGTTGCAGGTAATGGCCTTGGTCAGGTGGGCAAAATACCGAAAGAACTAGATGGAGCTAATTTAACAGAAAACGCAAATAGAATTTTTAACTTAAAATGTTCACAGAATTATCTTTTTCATGTGATGGCTAGCCCAATAATTCAAAAAGCTATTTCTGGAACACTTACTGTCGGTGCTCAGCCCAAATTAGCTCTTACTCGAATTAGAAAATTTAAAATTCCACTGCCACCAACAAGCGAAGAGCAAAATGCTATCGCTGAATCACTTTCAAAAGCAGATGAGCGTATTAAATCACTTGAAAAACTTGTTTCCAAAAAAAGACAGGTTTTGCTTGCGGCAATGCAGGAGCTATTATCTGGTCGTTTAAAGCTTACTGGATTCAAAAATGAGTTTACTCTAAAAAGCATTGGCGATTTTGCAAGTATTCAAAAGGGATCAATTATAACCTCGAAAGATATTGGTGAGGGCGATATTCCAGTGATTGCAGGAGGAAAAACTCCTGCTTATTATCACACTAAAAGTAACAGATCAGGTAAAACAATCACAATTAGTGCCTCGGGGGCAAATGCTGGTTATCTAGCATTTCATACCCGACCGATTTTTGCTTCCGATTGCTCAACGATTTCAGAAAATAAAAACTTTGACATTCAGTATTTATATTACTCCTTAAAAAATCTTCAAGACAAAATATATCAAGCACAAACAGGTGGGGCACAGCCGCACATTCACCCCAAAGACATTGCTAAAATACAAATAAACTTTCCCGTATCATTAGATGAACAAAGAGCTATTGCACAAGTGCTATCAGATATGGAGAGGGAAATAGAGCACCTGGAATTTGTTTTAAATAAGTTCCTATTAATTAAACAAGGCATGGTTAAAGAGCTACTTACAGGGAAAGTTCGTTTAATATGAGTGACGTAATAGGCAAATCTGAAAGAGAGACTCAAAATCGTATGGTCAAGCTTTTTAAAGAAGAGCTTGGCTATAATTATCTTGGTAACTGGGAAAAGCGAGACAATAACTCTAATATCGAAGTTGATTTGCTTACATCCTATTTGCAAAGAGCTGGTTATAACGATGAAAAAATCAATGCAGCTATTTATAAGCTGATGACCGAAGCAAATAACCATAATCGTTCAATTTACCAGAACAATAAAGAAGTTTACTCAATCTTACGCTATGGTGCTTCGGTAAAAACTGAAACTAGTAAACCAAGTGAGACGATTAATTTTATTAACTGGGTTGAACCACTTAAAAATGATTTTGCAATCGCGGAAGAAGTCACTCTCAAAGGGCCCAAGGAACGACGACCTGATTTGGTTTTATATATAAATGGCATTGCGATTGGCGTTCTTGAACTTAAAAATAGTCGTGTCACTATCGGCGATGGCATTCGCCAGCTTATTTCAAACCAACAACCTAAATTTAATGATTGGTTTTTTGCCACAGCCCAAATCCTTTTTGCTGGGAATGATTCAGAGGGCTTGCGGTATGGAACAATTCTTACGCCTGAAAAATACTATCTCACTTGGAAAGAAGACGAAGACGAAAATGATCGTCTAAAAGTTGATAAGTATCTATTAAAAATGTGCGACAAAAAACGTATTCTCGAAATCATGCATGATTTTGTACTGTTTGATAGCGGTGTTAAAAAACTTCCCCGGGTTCACCAGTATTTTAGTATAAAAGCTGCCCAAGATCATGTGCAAGACCGTAAAGGTGGTATCATCTGGCACACACAAGGCTCTGGAAAAAGTATAGTAATGGTCTTGCTTGCAAAGTGGATATTGGAGAACAAACCG
>JANODG010000044.1:0-5764 GCA_031412575.1 Bdellovibrionales bacterium | reverse complement strand
AATCCACTTCTTAAAACAAACCAGTTTTGCATTCTAATTTATCGGCAAAATCTTTAAAGAAATAAACCATTTAGGACCATCGTTATAATAATTTTAGTGGACCTTAACACTCTAAAAACAGACCTAAGGCCTGTTTTATTTTGAGAATTGGAATTTTATGAAACTGCAACTATAGAATATTCGCTGCAAGTTCAGCAAGATCAGATCTTTCACCTTTCGATAATGTCACATGAGCCGCAATTGAATGCCCTTTAAATCGTTCAACCGAATAACTAAGTCCACTATTGGCAGCGTCCACATAAGGGTTATCAATCTGATATCTGTCCCCAGTCAAAACCACTTTTGTACCTTCACCTGCACGAGTAACAATAGTTTTAATCTCATGTGGAGTTAAGTTTTGAGCTTCATCGACTATCAAATATTGATTGGGAATACTTCGACCACGAATGTATGTCAGTGGTTCGATGTTCAACATACCTTGGTTAATTAATTCCTGCGCGCGACCCGCCGCTTTTTTATCGGCACCCATTAAATATTCTACGTTGTCAAAAATAGGCTGCATCCAAGGATTTAGTTTTTGTTCCACATCACCTGGTAAATAACCGATATCACGGCCCATTGGAAATATTGGTCGAGAGACTAGTAACCTCTGAAAGCGGCCCTCATCAAGGGTTTTATAAAGACCCGCAGCTAAGGCCATTAAAGTTTTACCTGTACCCGCTTTTCCAATCAGCGACACAAATAAAATATCGTCATTAAGTAATGCATCAAGTGCAAAACTTTGTTCGACGTTTCTTGGGTGAATTCCCCAAATGCTGTCTGTCGGAGAAATCAATGGAACGATATGATCTTCCTCTTTAATGTATCTGCCGATCGCACTGTGGTTTGGATTGTTTCTATCTTTTAGGACAACATAACCATTAGCTAACAACTGCGAATTTTCTGGAGCTGTTACTTTTTTCAATTCATAAAATCTATCAATAACACTTGAATCAACGTCTATTTCAGAGCGACCTGTGTAATAATCTTCATTAGAACCCACTGTGTTTGGTTCGTAGTCTTTGGCTTCAATGCCAAAAACATCCGCTTTGATTCGAAGGTTAATATCTTTAGTCACTAAAGTGATTGTTTCTGTAGGGTATTTTCTTTGTAAATACATTGCTGTACCCAGAATACGATTATCCGCTTTTTGACTATCTAACTCTGCTGGTAAACCTTCAACTTCAATATCAATTTGAACAAACATTTTTGATTTCGAAGTTTCGTCAAAAGAAACTCCTTCAGCTAACTTTCCTTTTTCTCTTAACACATCTACAAAACGACTAAAGTGTCTGGCGTTTTTTCCGTTTTCACCTAAATCCCTTTTAAATCGATCAATCTCTTCAATGACCGATATAGGAATATAAATGTCAGCATTGTGAAATTTTGTAACTGCTAACGCATCAAAAAGAATTACGTTTGTATCTAATACGACTTTTGTATTGTGATTTTGTGTTGCCAAAGAACCCCACCCCCGATGTCTCTTACATTAGGATACCAACTGAAGCGTTGGTGTGGAGCTTCTATGCGTCATATATATTTAACTTAAAAATTTTTTATGGGTGTATTCTAGACGTTAGTGATGTTCGAAACCAATATGTCGCCATCGTCTTTTTTCAAAGAGGTGGAAACGGTTTCTAGGAACTTGACGAAGTGAAATAAGGCTTCTTCATTGACAGAGCCTTTTATAAAATTAGCTCCATGTCTAAAAACTTGCTCATCGTCGTCAAAGCGACTATTCGAAACTTTAAGATTGAATGGAAAATAGGACCCTTGATTTAAATAAATACGCATAGAAATTTCTTCACCAACTTTAAAATTCCCTAACTTCTGTTCTAAATCAAAGGAAACCCCGTGGGTTGAAATGTCATATAAGGAAACTCTTTTTAATCCTAATCCTGGAATCACCACATGAGTGCCAATAAATTCTGTTAAAATTGTTCGCTTTACGATACGGCGGTCTTCGGCCAAAGCCTTCTGTCGAAGGTCGGTAATATCAGTGACTAGACCATTTTTTTTAGAATTATTTTTTTTTATTTTTCCCTGAGACTTCAACCGTTTGGTGATATCAATTACGTTATTTGCCATTTACTTAAGCCCCCGTGCTTGTATCATATCGGGATAGAATATCGTAAACTTGAGGGTGATGAAGAATCTATTTTTAAGCCTAAAACTTAGTCGGCCAAAATCAAAAACAAGTGTTGCAAGCCTGTTGCTGTTCATATTTTTTTTTCAAACAGGGTGTCAAATCCCCTACCTTGTCGAAAGCGCATGGACCCATTTAAAAATTATGAGTTCCAAAAAAGATATTGAAAAAGCCTTGGAAAACCCAGACCTCCCAGAGGATTGGAAATCAAAATTAAGACTGACTTTAGAAATTAGACCCTACATTAAAAGCATAGGTCTTGAGATTACAAAAAATTACCGAACGTTTGTCGACTTGAAAAAACCCTACATTAGTCATTTACTAATTGTGGCGCCAGAATACAGCTTAAAACCTAAGACCTGGTGGTTTCCGATAGTTGGATCCTTTCCTTACAAAGGATTTCACAACGAACAAAAAGCAATTAAAGCTTCTGAATATTATTCTAAAAGGAAATATGACGTCTACATCAGAGGAGTCTCTGCGTATTCAACCTTAGGCTGGTTTAATGACCCACTTTTATCAACCATGATGAAATACCCCGAGGAAGATCTTGTGGAAACGATTATTCATGAGTCTGTTCATGCGACGATTTTTATAAAAAATAATGTTGATTTTAACGAGCAGCTTGCTGTGTTTATCGCAAAAAAGGCGACCTTAGATTATTATCTAAATCAATCCGTGCAAAAATATAAGAACTGTCAACGAACCTACGCCGATGAAGATTTATTCACAGATTTTTTAGTGCAGAGTTATGAAAAGATAAACGAATTTTACAAAGATCCGGCAAACCATAATCCAGAGCAGAAACAAAAGATTTTTCTTTCAATAAAAGAATTTTATAAAGCAGAATTTTTAAAAAAGTTTACGGATAGAAGATTTGATTTTATTTTAGAACGTGATCTTAACAATGCTTTTTTTGCAGCTCAAAAAACATATTATTCAAATCAACAAAAATTCGAAGTTTTTTTCGAGACAAAAGCCAACAAAGATATAAAAGACTTTATTGGCCAACTTAAGAAATTATCTTCAAAAGAAATTTTAAACTTGTTTGAGTAGCTTAGCTGTTTAGTGCAGATTAAATTCAACTCAACCTTGTTAAATCTCAAATTTGTTTTCATGGAAAAATCTAGTTAAATTTTTTGTCCCCAACAGACTTTAGTTACAAATCCGCTTTTTGAGGTCACGTTTTGAAATCCACAATCTTTTAACAAATCCTCTAAAGGAGTCAGCGCATAGTTTTTATAGTAAGGCTCATGAAAATTCTTTGGGAAAAAATCAATAATTTCTTTTAAATCTGGGCGATCGTGAAATTGAATTGAATCTGCTATAAAAATAAATCCACCTGGCTTTAACACGCGCATCGCTTCGCTGATCACTTTAACTCGAATGTCTTTAGGAAGCTCATGAAACATGTAGGTAGAACACCAAGCATCTTGGCTTTCTGACTTAGTAGAAGATAAATCCTCGCCTGATCCAGTTACAAAGCTTACACTTTTTAGGTTTTGATGTTCTTTATTACAATAGTTAATGTAATCTTCAGAAAGGTCGATGGCTTTTATTCTAGATTTTTTAAAAGTGTTCGCCACAGGAAATGTTGAAATGCCTGTACCACAACCCACTTCTAGAATTTGTAGCCTTCTTTCTGAACCCAAATTTTCGACCATGGGTTTTAAAATCAAACGTCTCATAGCGTCCGAAGTTCCACGAAATAAAATATCTACTTGATGATCATAAATTTCTGCAGACTCTTCCGATAAATAACCGTCCGTTTGAAAATGAAAGTTTCTGCGATAGTAATCTGGTAAGGATTCTATTTTTTGTTTAGCCCCTTCAGAAAAGACTTTAGATTTTTTCTCTTTCTTTTTCTTGGAAACCAAAACCGAATCTCGGTAAACACGGTACAAATTTTTAATATGAGTCAGTGGATTTTCGATGCGAACGGCAGAAAGTCCGTAAACACCGGAATTTATATTTTCAACATCTTGTTGGATTAGACCTTTAACTTCTTCAAACAGATCTTTTTCACTTAGTCCACCATCTGGTTTTTTAAATTTGCCATTCTGAATCCACTGGTCCAAATAGAGTAAAGGATAACTTTCGATAACATACAAACCAGACCTAGCAAAAAAAGCACCTTCAAGAGCTTTCGCCTTAACAGTATCGATCAAACTTTTTTGCAAAAAATTCGATTCAATTAAACTTTTTAAACCTGAAATTTCTTTTTCGAACATAGCGTTCTCCATGAGTTTTCTTAATAAGAGAGTTAATAAGCATTAATATAGCCTAAAAAAAAATAAATTTTAATACTTTTTACTAAATCCCAGTTTTTATCTTTAATTAAGTAAGATAGGGTTATAAAGCTCTCCATAATAATGAGAACAGCTGTTATTACATTTTTACTTTTATTGACACTTACCGCTCAAGGATTTGAGGTTTGTGAATCTTATCTTAACCGTGATCATGAACGTCATTTTGAGCATTCAAAAATACTTCAATTAAGCGCAGATGAAATCCCCTTAGATACGATATTCTACGACTCGAATGGAACACCGATAATTTTTCAAAATCCTTTTATCTGGTTGATCAAAGACAAGAATAACAAATCTGTGGGCGCACTCATCGGCACCGTCCACAAATATGTTGCGATCGACATGATGCCAAAAAAATTTTTTGATGTTTTAGCTCATGCTAGCGTTGTAATGACCGAGCACTCTAGCCGAGAAAATGGGAATTTAGAGTCCAAACTTATCCGACCCAACATCAAAGAAGATTCTGTTTATCACCAAATTTCAAGCCCAGAGGCTTACCGAATAAACACAGAATGGATTAATTTTAATCGTGTGAAACTTGAAGTTTCTAGACGATTAAATTTTAAAACGTTCTATCCAAAAAATGACTTAAACATAATGCAATTATCCACTTACGGTTTTTTTATGAGACTAAGTGATGTGGCAGAAATCGCATCGAGCGAACTTCGAACACAACCCATTCAAATGGACGATAAGATTGGTCGATTAGCCCAAGGCCATGGTGCCCGATGGCAGTATCTTGAAGACGGCCCGGAGCACTTACTTCAATACGCTCACGGTCACAAACTAGATCAAATTAAAGAAATCCTTTCAAAGAACGAAAATATTTTTGAAGCCGAATACTTTCAACACCGAAAACTTTTACAAAACTATAAGGATGGAAATTTACAAGCGCTGAACGATTTCATCGACACCCTATCCCCGCACGAACACGAATTCAAATTACGCCTTCGAAACCGCTCATGGATCCCCCGAATTACATCCAACCTTCAATCACAAAACTTCACCGTCATTGCCGCCGGCATCTACCACTTCGTCGGCGAAGACAACCTCCTCCAACTCCTCGAAACCCAAGGCTATAAAGCCGAACGTCTACAAATCAAATAAACTCGGGAACCAAGTTTCCATCGGATAGAATTTTATTTTTTGCCACAGAAATTTAATAAGCTTTTGTTCATCTAAAGTGGGCAGGCATTGTCACTTGGCCATGCATTCTAAGAACTGCAAATACTTATTTAAAATATAATGGATATGAGCTTCCAAAAGAGGC
>JANODG010000043.1:0-6338 GCA_031412575.1 Bdellovibrionales bacterium | reverse complement strand
GTGATGCCGATCATAGAGGGCAACAGCGTCGTTGGCCGTCCAAGACATTTTATTTTGATCAGGGATTATATTCATTTCCATAAGTGTCTTGGGAACAGTTATTGTATGTGCAGTTGTTTTCTCAAAAAGTAGTTCAATTATGTTGTCTTCAGTAATGTTCCATAAAGGCTCTGGACCAGGTATTGGGTTGATATCGCCAACATAAGGTTCAACACCTTCTTCATAATGAATTTCTAAAATGATTTCAGAGGATCGCTTAAAATAATTAGACGATGTTGAATTTGGAAAAAGCGAACTGAAATTTTCGCTTTTTGTTTCACTGCAAGATAAATTGAAAACTAAATTAAGAAGTAAGAAAACTGATAAAAATAAATTTGATTTCATAAAGTTATTTTCCCCCTCGAAAATAACGATCAATCAAGTATTGTAATGTCCCCTGAAGTGATCCTGCTGTTCCCTTTCGGTTTTAAGTCTTCGTTTATATTCTCTAAACGAGATCAGCTTCTTTTGATTATAATCGTAAAGATTCAGGAAAAGGCATCTAAAACTTTCTTTTAAACCTATGGTCGTGCAATTTTGGAAAATCGGGTTCTCTTTGTACGCTTTTTCTAGATTATAGTTGGGGATAGAACTGCAAAGGTGATGAATGTGATGATACCCAATATTCCCTGTCATCCATTGAAGCACTTTAGGAAGCTTTAAAAACGAGCTTCCTTGCATAGACGCTTCAAAAAAGTTCCAGTCTTTAGCTTCTCTCCAATAAACAGTTTCATACTGGTGCTGTACGTAAAAGAGATAAACACCGGTAGTTGCTGTGATTAACAAAACAGAGAATTGATAAAACAAATAAAAGGCCCAGCCACAAAAGTAAATAATAAGACTTGCGAAAGCTAGTATGCAGAAGTTAGTTAGATAAAGATTAAAACGCTCTTTGTTAGTACTATATTTTTGAGTGAATCTGTGTTCGATCACAAAAATATAAAACGCGCCTAAGAATAAAAACACCAAAGGTGATCTTACAATTCTGTATTTGATTTTTTCCCATACACTTAATTTTTGATATTCTTCTACAGTTTTTAAGTCGATATCACCAACACCTCTGGCATCAAGATTTCCTGATCCCTTGTGATGAATCTTATGTGCCTTAGACCACTGCATGTAAGGTGAAAATGTCGCGACTCCAGCAATAAAACCCCAAAAGTTATTTTTCTTTTTGGATTTAAAAAAACTTCCATGGCCACAATCGTGCATTACAATGAATATTCGAATTAGAAATGCACTTGAAGATAGAGCTAAAAGAAAAGTTAAGATGACCGAGTACTGAAATAAATAGGCCGCCAAAATCCAAGATAAACAATATGGGATGAACGAATTAGCGATCTGCCAATAGCTTTTAGCTTCGCTAGGTTTCATATATTTTCTTACTATATTTTGCCAATTTTCTGATTTTAAATTTTGAGTAAAATTTGACACTTCTGTTTGCATAAATACTCTTCCTCTATGATTCTGGTTAAACGATTTGTTTTAGCTGACTAAACTAATGTTTTGTCGAAAACCAAAAGCGTCGTTCAAATCCAATGCTCTGTTATAGTATGGATTAATAATCAAATGGTATCAAATAAGTGCTTAGATAAACATTAGGATTTGCTCTAAGCTTTATTTTTAGACTTTGTGTGTATTTAGTAGTTCTTAAATGAAATTGGATCCTATTTTGACCAAGCCCTAATAAGACTATATGTTTACAGCTTGTATAGACACTCTAAAGCCTAAACCTTAATAATAAAATGAACATGGAATACAATTTTTTGACACTATTAGACAGTTTTGCAGACAATGGATTTGCGACCCATGATCATTTGTTAAATGAAAATGATTTGATCACGATTAATAAATATTTCGACAATCATCTGGATAAATTTAAGTCTGCGAAAATAGGTCGAGGTCAAGGAAAGTTTTTGAATTCTGAAGTCAGATCAGATCAGAATCTCTGGTTGGACGGTTCGGAAACTGAACTAAAGCCGTACTTCAAAAAAATTGAAAACATTAAAGAAATGCTGAAAAAAGAATTTTTTTTACCAATCCAAAACTTCGAAACCCAGTTGGCGCATTATCCAGAAGGTGCTTCATACGGTAAGCACAAAGATAAACATAAGAGTTCTGATGCGCGTCTAATTTCATCTGTGTTTTATCTAAATAAAAATTGGACGGACAAAGATGGAGGTCAACTGATGATCTATGACCAACAAAAAGCTTTTGAAGTTGAGCCAATTGAAAATCGTTTAGTCATTTTTAAAAGTGAATTTGAGCACGAAGTTTTAATTTCTCGTAAAAGTAGAAAAAGTATAACGACTTGGTTTAGAAATGACATTTAAAGAAAGGTGCGAACATGTCCTCAGAAATATCAAATAAAAATTCTATTGTAGAGCTAGTGATCGAAGCCAAACCTAAAGATATTGGTGACAACTTTATAGTGAGAAGATCGCTTCCGCATATGAAAAAAAGAATGGTAGGTCCATTTATTTTTTGGGACCACATGGGACCTTTTAAGCTCACTGAAGGTAAAGAACTTAAAGTAAGAGCTCATCCGCACATAGGTCTGGCCACGATCACATATTTATTTTCCGGGGAAATTATGCATCGAGACAGCTTGGGAAATGAACAGCCCATTCGCCCTGGCGAAGTCAATTGGATGACAGCAGGTAAAGGGATTTCGCATAGCGAACGCTCGAAATACAAAGGCATTGATGAAACCTTGGAAGGCATCCAGCTTTGGGTCGCGCTTCCAAAAGAGTATGAAGATATAGAGCCTAGCTTTCATCACTTTAAAGAAAAGTCGTTACCGCTGATCGACTTGAATCAGAACAAGCTAAGATTGGTTGCTGGTACTGCATTAAATAAGTCCAGCGAAGTTCCGGTTTATTCGGATTTGTTTTATTTTAAAGTGGATAGTCTAAAAAATTCGAATTTCGATTTTATTTTAAAGGCCAACCAAGAGGCTGCAATTTACGTGATTAAAGGACAAATTGAAATTGAGAGTAAGACTTATGCTCCCTACACAATGATCGTTTTTAAAAAGGGCACAGAAGTAAAATTCACATCCTTAACTGAATCCGAACTTATGTTTTTTGGCGGAGAAATATATCCCGAAAAAAGAAATATTTGGTGGAACTTTGTTTCAACAGATAAGGATAAAATCGAACAGGCAAAATTGAATTGGAAGAACAACCAATTTGGAGAGGTCATCAACGAAGATGAATTTATACCTTTGCCAAATGATTAATACGAATGATTAAAGTAAGTTTCAAATTTAACTTGCTTCAAGAAGAAGGCTCAACGTAAGCTTTAGGCTTCAAACAAAATAAAATAAGATTTGTAATTAAAGATTTTATTCAATTAAAACACCAGGGGAACATCTATGAAAAAAATAATTTTAAATTCTGCTTTATCTTTGCTCATAAGCTTATCTTTACTTCCAGCACTAGCTTTAGCTAACATAAGTATTTATTCCGTAGGCGGAAAAAAATACGAAGGTTACTTCAAAAACAAAAGCAAAACAGCACCACTAGTTGTAATGATGCACGATTGGGACGGAATTACGGAATACGAAATCAAACGCGCCGAAATGTTAGAAGCCCAGGGGTATTCAGTTTTTATTCCAGATTTATTTGGCCAAGGAATTAGACCAACAGAAGATAAAGAAAGAATGCAACACACTGGCGAATTGTACCAAGACCGAAAAAAAATGCGCGCACTTATGCAAGCTGGTTTAAACCAAGCTAAAAAAGTTGGATTAAACGTAAAAAACCATTCAGTAATGGGTTACTGCTTCGGCGGAGCGGCTGTTTTGGAATTAGCTAGAAGCGGTCATAAATCAAAAGGCTTCGTGACTTTTCACGGTGGACTACAAACACCAAAAGATCAGACTTATAAAAACATAAAATCTAAATTTCTAATCTTCCACGGAACAGCAGACACATTTATCACAATGACAGATTTTGCCGACTTAGCTAACGCTTTTAATGCAAATAAAATTGATCATGAAATGGTAACCTATGGAAACGCACCCCATGCCTTCACAGTTTTTGGAAGCCCAGCTTACACAAAATCAGCTGACGAGGAATCTTGGGCACATTATCTAGCTTTCTTGAAAACCTTGAACTAGGTTCGCGTTAGCGGACAAGTTAAATAGTCTTATTTCATAAAATTCTATAATCGAAGACTTATATACATTTGAAGTGAGCAGGCGACTGTCACTCGCCTCGCATCTTAAAAACTTAAGCGGTGAACGCTTAAGTTTTTAAGGCAAGGCTTCGCGCCATCGAGCTCACTTCAATTGTATATAAGTCTTCGATTTTTGAATTTTATGAAATAAGACTATTTAATTGTCCGCAAGCAGCTAAAACGTCGTCGCCTTTCGTTGTTCGGATCATTGTTGGGATTTTGTAGGTGTCTAGGACGGATTTGAAATTTTGAATAGTATCTATGCTTGGTCTTTCGTATTTTGAGCCGGGGAAAGGGTTGAAGGGGATTAAATTGATTAAAGCTCTTTTGTTCTTTAATAAATTTCCTAATTCATTGGCGTCGGATTCGGAGTCGTTGAAATCTTTGATGAGTAAGTATTCGAATGTGAAGAATTGTTTGGGTAGAAGTTGAATCTGATCCATATGGTTTAGGACTTCGTTGAGATTATATTTTTTTGATATTGGAATGAGTTGTTCGCGCTTTTTTGAATCTGTTGAGTGAAGGGAAAGAGCTAAATTTACTTTGATCGGATTTTCTATCCATTTTTGTAATCCGGGTAAGTAGCCAGATGTTGAGATTGTTATTTTTTGTTGTCCTATGGAAAATCCATTGTTGGATGTAAAGATATTGCAAGCCTCTTTGACAGCTTCAAAATTGTTAAGTGGTTCACCTTGTCCCATAAAAACAATATTAGAAATTCTTGATTCTTTAGATCTATTTTCATCTAACCATTTATTCGCGGAAAGAAACTGACCAATAATTTCTGAAGTTTTTAAATGTCGTGTAAGGCCCTGTGTGCCTGTGAAACAGAAAGAGCAGTTCATCGCACAGCCCACTTGGGAAGAAATACAAATGGAATATTTATGATTTAAAAATGGGATAAGTACAGACTCGACGGTTTTTCCATCTGAAAGTTTAAAAAGAAATTTTACGGTGCTGTCTTTAGATTCATGTAGGGTATGAATTTCAGGTAAATTAAAATCAAAATTTTCATAAATAAATTTTTTTGAACTTTCTGAAATTTTTATTTCACAAGGTAAAAATTTTTTCTTCTTGTAGTGCCAATTGTAAAGGTCACTCGCAACACTTTCTTTAAAATTATTTTGTAATAAACACTTTTTAAGTTGTTCAATATTTAGATCATAAAAAGAAGGTTTAGCCGTAATTTTCAATTTTAATGTCTTAAAATAGATATGAAATTAAGTCTAGCCTTGATCTGTGGGACTCCATTTATAGCCCAGTTTAATGATTTTATTTAATAATTCACCGTAGGTATAACCAGCTTTTTTTGCGCTTTGTGCGAAATCGTCAGCTTCAGAAATATCAGGATTAGGATTAACCTCTAGAATATAGATCTTACCGTTGTCATCCACGCGCATGTCCATTCTCGCGTATCCACTTAACCCTAAGGATTTAAAAGTTTTTTTAGCCATAGTTTGTAAAGCAGTTTCTAGCTCTTCATCGATTTTGGCTTTACCCGTCGAGATGCCTTTTCGTTTTCTATATTTTTCATTAAATTTGGCATTTGAAGTGTAGAATTCTTTTTCAGGATTTTCAGCTTGATCAAAAGTTAGCTCCCAGACAGGTAAGGCTTCAAATGCATAGTTACCTAGGACTCCTACAAAAAATTCACGGCCTTCAATAAACTGCTCTGCAATGGCGTCGGTACGATACTTTTCGTGAATAAACTCAACACGCTCTTTTAATTTTTCTTCATTATGTACAATTGATGCTTGTGAAATACCCAATGAAGCTTCTTCTGTAAGGCACTTCACTATTAAAGGATAAGACTTAATTAAAACTTTCTTTTTTCTTTTGTTTCTTGGAAAAACCTGAAATTTCGGAGTTCCAATTTTATGATAAGATAAAATCTTTTTTGATAAAGCTTTATCACGACCAATCATTAGACCTTTTGGGTTAGTGCCTGTGTAGGGCATTCCTAAAAGTTCCAGGTAGCTTACAACATTTTGATCAAAAATGGCCTCGCCTTGAAATTCTTCTAATAGGTTAAAAACTATATTTGGTTTAAATTCGTTAATCTTATCTTTGATGACAGTCAGGTTTTCGGCGACCCCTAAAATTTCAACTTTATGGTC
>JANODG010000042.1:0-3819 GCA_031412575.1 Bdellovibrionales bacterium | reverse complement strand
TTTTTTTTTAAAGTAAAAAAGTAATACAAGATAAATATATTCACCGTTTACTTCTAAGGTTCTTAGATGATCCAAAAAGTATTACTGAAAAGGAAATATGGTATATTTTGTATAATTTAATATTAAAAGGTAAAGACATTATGGAAGAAGAAGTCACAATCGCTGCTGCTATTTTATTGTCGAATCCTTATTCAGAAAAAAGCGAAAGATTCTTAAAAGCTTCGATATATTTTTATATTTTAGCCTCTGAATTTGCAGACACTGAATCTGATAAAAGCTACTATTTTAACATTGCAAAAAAAGCTGAAGATCAATTGTTTGTAGAGCCATTAAAAATCACAAACTGATTTGACGTCTTATTAAACTATTATGCATGGATTCAATCTTTGATTCTTGACCCGCCTTATCGCATTTTTAAAAGCTGCGTTAACTACAATTATGGTAATGTCAGCTTTTCGTGCCTATAATTAAATTTAAGGGAGATCCCGACATTAAAAATCAATTCAATAAATCAAACATCATTCAACCACGAAGTGTGACTTGGAAACGTCTTCTATCAATTGCTAAACCTCAAAAAAAGGCTTTGTTTTGGGGTTTGTTTTTTCTGGTTGTTTCTAGTGGTGCGGGTTTAGCTTATCCACAAATTGTAAGGTGGATGGTCGATAATGTTTTACAACCTAAAAGAGCAGACCTCTTACTGCCAATGGTTTTGATTTTATTTGCAGCGTTTTTTTTACAAAGCATAGCGGGTAGTGCTCGTTACTATCTTTTTACGGTTGCCGGTGAAAAAATTGTTATAGCTTTAAGACAACGATTGTTTTCCCAAATTTTAAACCAAGAGGTCGCTTTTTTTGACTTTAATCGCACCGGTGAATTGATGAGTCGGTTGTCCTCGGACTGTGCAAGTCTTCAAAATACAGTCAGTGTAAACTTATCTATGTTTCTAAGAAATTTAGGGCAAGTTGTGGGTGGTTTAGGTTTTATGTTCTACACCTCTTGGAAATTATCATTGATCATGTTGATCTTAGTTCCACCTACAGCTTTGTCTGCAGCGCTGTTTGGTAAAAAAATTCGTAAAATTTCTAAGTCTTTTCAAGAGTCTTTAGCTGAAGCTAGTATAATTGCCGAAGAAACTATTTTTGGAGTCCGAACTGTAAAATCTTTTGTACAGGAGAAGCACGAACTGGGTCGTTACGAAAACTCTATGGTTAAAGCTTTAAGTTTTGCAAAAGCTAGGGTCTTTGCCATCACCCAATTTATGACAGTGGCTACAATTCTTGGCTTTGCGGCCATATGTTTTGTGCTTTGGTTTGGGGGACGCGAGGTCATTTCAGAACGCATGAGCGTGGGGGATCTGACTCAGTTCTTACTTTATTTGATGATTGTGGCCATCGGTGTTGGCAGTCTTGGAAGTCTTTGGGGGGATTTAATGTCTGGCGTTGGGGCCAGTCTTAGAGTTTTTGAAATCTTAGAACAGACAACTCCTGTGATAGATAATGGTGAAAAAATCACGAACTTGCAGGGTCAAATTGAATTTAAAAATGTTCATTTCACCTATCCTAGTCGTCCTTTAGCCGAAGTCATTCAGGATCTGAGTTTCAAGGTAAAGCCTGGTCAAATGGTAGCGCTAGTCGGGGCATCTGGCGGAGGTAAGTCGACAATTGGACATTTGCTGGCGCGTTTTTATGATGCGGATAAAGGTGAAATTTTTTTAGATGGTGTTTCGTACAATGCTTTAAATGTTGAATGGTTACGTCAACAAGTTGGGATTGTATCCCAAGAGCCTATTTTAATTTCTAGTACGATATTTGAAAATATTTGCTATGGAAAACCTACGGCAACCCCAGGCGAAGTGAAACAGGCAGCTATTGCGGCCAATGCTTTTGATTTCATTGATGGTTTCACTGATGGGTTTCAGACTTTAGTGGGCGAAAAAGGTGTGCAGCTTTCCGGAGGTCAAAAACAAAGGGTTGCCATTGCAAGAGCCATTTTAAAAGATCCAAAAATTTTAATATTAGATGAAGCGACAAGTAACCTAGATGCTGAAAGCGAAGCCTTAGTGCAAGAAGCTCTTCATCGGCTGATGCAGTCACGCACAACTTTGGTCATCGCCCATCGGTTGTCTACGGTTAAAAATGCAGATCAGATTTTGGTTATAGATGCTGGTAAAGTTGTGCAATCAGGAACCCATGATCAGCTTGCCCAGGATTCCGGTGGGTTATACTATAAATTATTAAAGCGACAATTCACTTAGTCTCCGCCTCTAAAAAAATTTACCGATCTGATACTTTAGAATAGGTACAAAAATCCTATTGTTTTTCTTAACCTCAACCTATCACCAGATTTAAAGTCATGAAAATTATTATGTATAAATTTTAGTAAAAGTAGTTCACACTTTTGTCTATGTTAGAACAGCAGCTCAAAAGTAATCCTGAAATTCAAATGTCAATTTATGAAAAAGATGGCATCTTTTATAAAGATCAAAAAAACTTGAATCAAATAATTTTTGTCGAAAATAGTAGTTTAAAAAAGAGATTATCTCACTATTTAAAATGGTGTTTGAAAGAAAATAGAAGTGTTGATTTTGACTTTATATTCTTTGATGAACTAGAAGGGAAAAATAAAGTTAAGGTTCGTCGGTCTTATTTCGAATCTACAGATCATGGTCATAAGATTACCTTCTATAAATCTCAGAATATTGAAAGTAGCGAGTTTGGAAAAAGTCTTCGAATTCTAAAAGATGTTAAAGATGCTGTTTTAGTTACAGAATCCGAGCCTATCAGCAGTCCTGGTCCTCGAATTTTATATGCAAATACGTCTTTTGAAAATGAATCTGGTTATAAACAAAATGAAGTAATAGGTAAAAGTCCAAGAATTCTTCAAGGCGAGGGCAGTTCTGCTCAAGCCATGAGAAACATTAAAAACAATTTACAAAATTGGGCTAGTTTTAAACAAGTGATAACAAATTATACGAAGTCTGGAGAACCCTTCACTGTAGAGTTAAGCATAAGTCCCGTTGCGGATGAGGCTGGTTGGTGGACCCATTGGGTTTCATTTCAGAGAAACGTGACCAAACAAAAAATTCATGACACATCATTGGCTAAAATTCAGGATATTGCAAAAGTAGGATATTGGACTCTGAAAATTAAATCTCAAGAGATATATTGGAGTCCTGAGGTTTACAAAATTTATGGCTTACCAGAAGGTACTCCTGTTAATACAATAAATAGCTTTTCTTTTTATGCTGAACATGAACGCGGACGCGTAACTAATCTTTTGGAAACTTGCGTAGAACAAAAAAAGAAATTTGACGATATTTTTGAATTTTATGATTCATTTGGTAAAAAGAAGTGGGTTCGATATTATGGAGAGCCCTTAGTCGAGTCTGACGGTAATGTTTATGAGTTTTTTGGTGCTTTCCAAGACGTATCTATACTTTTTAATGAGACGCTTAAATTTCAAGACCTTATAGATAATTCCCCGGACATTATTTACCAGATAGATGAATCAGGATGCTTCACATTCGTTTCAAAATCGTGGGAACATCTTTTAGGGCACAATCCCGATGATATTGTAGGTAAACACTTTAGTCAGCTTGTTCATCCTGAGGATCTGCAAATATGTGAAAGTGAGTTTGTATCTGTTATGTCTGGGATTAAAAAAAGAACATTCGTTGAATATAGGGTTTATTCTAAATCAGGCGAGGTTAGATATCATAGAACTAATGGGGTTCTTACTCGCG
This sequence comes from Bdellovibrionales bacterium, assembly GCA_031412575.1. Taxonomy (GTDB): domain Bacteria; phylum Bdellovibrionota; class Bdellovibrionia; order Bdellovibrionales; family UBA1609; genus JAMLIO01. The sequence continues at coordinate 77 of JANODG010000042.1, read as the reverse complement.
GTGAAAAAAATATTTTTCAAGGAATAGCCTCTGATATTACAAATGAAAGGGCTGCTAGAGACGAAGGTTCTTTTTTT
>JANODG010000041.1:0-2233 GCA_031412575.1 Bdellovibrionales bacterium | reverse complement strand
GCTGGGCTAAATAAAAAGAAAAAAGATTTAAAGATGTTAACAAAGAAAAAGTTAGGCGCCAGAGGCGTTGCTAGTTCTGAGTTTGGATTAGCTTCAGACGATATTTGGACAAGATTGTATTTAAGAACAAACACCCGTTGCACTAAACAGTTAGTTGAATGTGCTGCTAACAAATCAGTAAGCCCTTACGGTGTAACGGCTGCTACGAAGGCAAGGTAATTGTATGAAAAAATTTGCGATAGTGACGACTTTAATTCTTTTAAATTTACAGTTCGTTCAAGCACAATCCATTGCTCCTCAATTGAATAGCAATGGTGTGGCTACAAGTGTAAACGCTGCTGCAAACGGGGCTTATGGTTCCGAGCGTGCGGCTAGATGTAGTTCAAGACGATTTGATAATTGCATTAAAGCAGCTGCGGGTTTTGCCCAAGTGGTTACAAGCTTAATGCAAATGATGGGTACTATGGGCTCAAGAGATACATTGTCTCCGGGGACGAATTGGGAAGTTCCAGGCTTTGAGACTGATATCGGTCCGATTCACCCTGATGATCGGGATTATTTCGATCCCATATTAAACGCGGTTGAATCAGGTAATTTAGTAGACTACCAAACTGCCCGAGATCAGATTTTAGCAGAGATGCAACCAGATTTAGATAAGCTAGCAAGTATGGGAATCACGGTTGATCCAAATACAGGTGCGATAACAACGCCTCCGGGCTCTCCAAGCCTTTCAGATCTAGGTGGTGCTGAATTAGATAGTCGATTTGATGATTACAATAACAAAACAATCGCAGCATTAAGTGGTTCAGGTTCAGGAAGTGGTGGTAGCGGCGGATCAGGTATTGGTGGAGCCGGTGACGGACGTTCTGTTGCAGGAGTTGGCCCAGCTTCAGGCGTAGATAGTTTTTTAAACAAGTTAGATAAAGGCGAAACAGACTCCGATAAATTAGCGGGTATGTCTAAAAATACACAAGACGGCGACGCTATTGGTGTAGCGATGGGTAATTTATTTAAAATGGTTCATGTGAAATACAAAGCCTTAAATACAAAACAAGAATTTAAATAAAATTGGCCTTTACAATAAAGCTTCGATTGATACCCTGATGTAAATCGGGGTTTTTTATGAAAATTATCGGCATCATGAGTGGCACAAGTGTAGACGGCGTAGATTATACTTTATGCGAATCTAAGAATATCAAAAGTGAATTAAAATATTTAGATAAATACTATTTAGAATTTCCAGCTCAAATTAAAAAAGATATTTTAAAAGCTGCGGCCAATGAATTAGATTTTTGGTCTGTGGCCCAATTGCATTTTGACTTAGGCGAATTTTATTCTGAAAGCTTAAAAAAAATTGTAAAATCCAAAAAATGGAAATTCGATTTGATTGGGCTTCACGGCCAGACTATTTTTCACTCTCCAAAAAAATCAACGATTCAAATCGGTGAAGCTAGTTTTCTAAAAAAAGACTTTAAAGTGCCTGTGGTAGCTCAGTTCAGAAATATTGATATTGCCTTAAAAGGCCAAGGGGCACCCTTCGCGCCATTTTTTCATAAAGAACTTATGAAGAAAGAAAAGAAAATCTGGGCTTTTCAAAATTTAGGTGGGATTGGGAACGTCACAAGTTTACAAAAAAATAAATTAATAGCATTTGATACAGGGCCTGCAAATCTTTTGATGGACGAATACGTGCAGCAATTATTTAAAAAAGATTTTGATAAAGACGGAACAATTGCATCAAAAGGTTTACCGAGCGAAAAAATTCTTCAATCCCTTTTCACAAAAATTAAATATTTCGATTTAAAGCCGCCAAAAAGTGCGGGGCGAGAAAACTTTTCCGTGAAAGCCTTAAAGCCACTTTTAAATGAACTTGATAAATTATCCGCCGAAGATCAAATTTCAACTTTAACGGAATTCACAGCCAGGTCTTTAAAAGATCAGTACACTAAGTTTTTAACCAAACAACCCGAACTCATCATACTTTCTGGTGGTGGAGCTAAAAACCTTTACTTAAAAAAACGCATTCAATTACTTTTCCCGAATACCGAAGTCAGCACCAGTATGGATTACTGCAAGTGGCCCGTAGACGCTATCGAAGGCGGCGCCTTCGCATGGATGGCCCTAGCGCGCATCAGCGAATCTAAAATCAAAGATCTCTCGTCCGTCACCGGCGCCGAATCCGCTAGCACCCTCGGCGCCATCTACTAAAGGTGCCAGGTTCCGAATGCTGGTC
>JANODG010000040.1:0-5937 GCA_031412575.1 Bdellovibrionales bacterium | reverse complement strand
AAAAGCCTTTGTTCTAAAAGCTGAATTTCTTTATCGTTTAAATCTTTTTTTAACTCTTCAATTTTATCTTTCAATAAATCCAACTGCTCGGCTTGAATAAAAACTTCATCCATAGGCTCCGAAGTTTCATCCGTCTGTTGATCCAACCAACTCACTTGACTGTCGTCATTCATGGTTTGATCCAAGCTCATGTCTTTATTTTGAAGACGCTGCTGCATTTCAACGACATCTTTTTCGTTCACATCAAGTCTTTGACTTAAAAGGAGCGGGGTGCTTTCCAACCCCTCATGTAAAACTTTAGCGTGCTCTTTTTCAAGCTGATAAAAAAGTTTTCGTTGTTTTTGATTTGTCCCAATTTTAACCATGGATTGCTGTTTCATCATGTAATCTTGAATGTAGCCACGAATCCACCAAACCGCATAACTAATCAGCTTCACACCCTTGTAAGGATTATATTCTTTAAGTGCGTGCATTAAGCCGACATTTCCTTCCTGGATGATATCAATCAGCTTGGCTCCAAACTTCGAATACTCCATAGCGATTTTTACGACGAATTTTAAATTTGACTTTACCAAAAGCTCGGCTGAATCCCGGTCTCCGGATTCAAAATACTTCACAGCAAGTTTATGCTCTTCTTCTTTGCTAAGAACTGGGTAATTTCTGATCTTCATCAAATACTGTGTCAAAGCGTCGGGGGCTAATACTTCCTCTGAACTGATTTTTTCTATCGATCGATTTATTTTTTCAGGCTTTTGCTGTTTAATATCTTTGGATAGGGCTTCGCTTTCGGGGTGTAAAATTATAAAATCAGAATTTTTAGCGATTGATTTTTTCGTGCTTACTTTTTTTTCAAGTTTCTTTTTTAGAGGCTTTGTCCTCGTGACTTTCTTTGACTCCGTTTGAACTGGAGTTAAAATTTTATTAGTCTTCAAAGATTTTGTCGCCTTAGTTTTGGGCATATTTCAGATACTAGCACATCTCGTCTATTTTTTCTTCTAATTTAGCTTTGATAATGGATTTGAAAGGCGCGTAAGCCCAAGGAATATTTAGATCTACGTGGATCAAAGATTCTTGTCCAGAACCTGTCACCTTAATGTCTCCATTGATTTTTGAGCCAACGGCTAGAACGCACATGTTTTCGGTTTGCACAGAAAGCTTTATGTCAGGATCAAGTTTTTTAAGCTCATGAGCCTTGTCCATCAGGGCAACTATTTTTTTAAAGGTCTCTTCGGGTGATAAAGATATCTGCTTTTCAAACTTCACTTGTGGCATATTTAGAATTAATATATCAGATTAAGTAAAATGCAACAAAAAGGACTGTAGCCGTGGGTCAACTTACCATTGAAAAACCAAGATCAGAGTATTGCGGAAATATCAACTTAAAGCACAAGGATCAAAAAATTGTCTTGATGGGCTGGTGTGACACTCGAAGAGATCACGGGGGATTGGTGTTCGTGGATCTTCGTGACAGAGAAGGTTTTGTTCAAGTAGTTTTTGATCCTAAAAAAACACCAAATTGTAAAGATCTTAAAAATGAATATGTGATTTATGTTGAAGGCTTAGTCGTCGAGCGTCCCGATGGTATGAAAAACAGTAAGCTCTCATCGGGCGAAATAGAAGTTCATGCGGAAAAACTAAGTATTTTATCTGAGGCCGAGACTTTACCATTTTTGCCTTTCGAAAAAAACGTGTCTGAAAACTTACGTCTTAAATATCGTTATTTAGATATACGTTCACATCACTTAACAAAGCTTTTAAAACTTCGTCATTTGGTAAGCCAAAAAGTAAGAAGCTTTTTAACTGATGAAAGTTTTTACGAAGTTGAAACTCCAATTTTATACAAAAGCACTCCCGAAGGAGCCAGAGATTTTTTAGTGCCTTCACGAATGCACCCTGGGGCGTTTTATGCACTTCCCCAAAGTCCGCAGACTTTAAAACAATTGTTGATGATAGGTGGGATAGATAGATACTTTCAGATCGCAAGATGTTTTAGGGACGAAGATCTCAGAGCAGACCGCCAACCAGAATTCACTCAAATAGATATCGAGATGAGTTTCATCAAGCGCGAACAAATCATGGAGCTCACAGAAAAATTAGCCCGTAAGCTTTGGACTGAATTCCGCGGCCAAAACATTGGAAAAGTCCCTGTAATGACTTTCCACGAAGCCATGGACAATTACGGAATTGATAAACCAGATCTTCGAATCCCACAAAAAATTATCGATTTAAAATCATGGGCTATGACCATTGATTTTAATGCATTCAGTTCAGTGCTCGAATCCGGTGGAGTAGTTCGTGGACTTGCCTTTCCTGGCGTTGAAAATTTCACTCGCGGGCGACTAGACAAATTAACCGATCAGGCTAAATCGACTGGTGCCAAAGGTTTGGTTTGGATTAAAGTCTCTGCTTCCGGTGAAGTTCAAAGTCCAATCAAGAAATTTTTAAACGAAAAGTCAATTTCCGATTTACAAAATACTTTCGATCTCAAAGGGCAAGACGCCACTTATTTTATAATTGCTGACAACTGGAAGACGGCGTCTGATTCATTAGGAACTCTAAGATTAAAGATAGCTCATGAAGACGGACACGTGAATAAAGACATGGGCGATCAGTTTTGCTGGGTTGTAGATTTTCCTTTGATGGAATTTGATCCTAAAGAAGGGCGTTGGTACAGTGTTCATCATCCGTTCACATCTCCCGATGAAGGTGGATTTGACATCCTAGTTCAAGGTCAAGAAAACAAGTACGATCAAGTTTTGTCTCAGGCTTATGACTTCGTTTGTAACGGTAATGAAATCGCAGGTGGAAGTATTCGTATTCACGATCCAAAAATTCAAAAACAAGTGTTCAAAGCTTTAAAAATTTCGGAAGAAGAAATCCAGCAGCGTTTTGGTTTCTTTAACGAAGCTTTAACGTATGGAACTCCACCTCACGGCGGGATTGCTTGGGGCTTAGATCGTTTAGTGATGATTTTAGGCGATGCAGAATCAATCCGTGATGTGATTGCGTTTCCAAAAACTGCCAAAGGTAATGATTTGATGTCACAAGCACCAACTTCGGTCGATAATAATCAATTGATTGAGCTTCACATCAAACTTCGACAAACAAACAAACTCAACGACTAATACCAACCACAAAAAATAATTCCCCGTTGTTGCCGCGCCTTCGGCGTACAAAATTTGGCCTACAAAAGTACGCCTTCAGGCTTGCGCCTAGGGGAATTAATTTTTTGAAATGGTATAACTCGAGTAATGTTCGTGTAATAAAAAACCATTTTGCTCTAAGGATGTAATTTCGCAGATGCTAGAAATTTCTCTTTTGCCGCTTTGGTTTTTATGTACGTGCACAACTAAGTTCACACCTGTAGAAATTAATTGTCTGATGACATGGGTAGACCACTGACTTGCCCCTTGGGAAATCAAACATTCAAGACGGGTCAAAGCATCTTTACAGCTCAAGGCATGAATTGAAGAGATGCATCCTTTGTGGCCTGTGCTTAAAGCCTGAATAAAATCTTTGGCCTCGTCAGATCGGGCTTCACCTAAAACAATTCGGTCAGGTCGCATGCGTAAAGATTCTTTCACTAAATCCTTCATACTAAACTGCACACTGTACTGTTCCTTTCGGGTCGGGCAAATCAAGGACGTGCTTAAACTATTCGGACAAATCAATTCTTCAGAATCTTCTAAAATCAACAAGCGATCATTTTTACATTCATTTATCAAACATTGAATCAGGGTTGTTTTTCCAGAACTGGTAGCGCCGCAAATTAAAAGATTAAGTTTTTTATCGATGGCCTTGTACAACAGATCAAGACCGTCTTGTCTGATAAAATCTCGATCCGCTAATTCTTGTAAAGACTTTATTTTATTTCCACCAATACGCCTCATAGAGAGTTGAACTTCTGAGGCAATCGGTGGACCAATCACATGAATACGAAATCCATTCCAATACCCATTTCCTGTGGGGTTTTCGTAACTGATGGATTTAAAAAATCCTTCTGTTATTTGTTCAAAAATTCTTTGATAGGATGAGTTTGATAAAAATAAATCCTCAAACGTTTTAAGTTTACCATTTAGCTCGTAAGATATTGAAGATTGCCCGTGAACCAAAATCTCATCGATATCGACGTTACTCACTAAGTTTTCTAAAGGCCCCAGTCCTACCAATTCGTTTTTTAAGCGTAATTGCGTTTCGGAAGGCAATTTTTCAAGCTCGGATTCAAAAAGCTTAACGTCAACTTTGTCGGCATTAATTTCTTTATTTTTTAGATCGCCAGTTTTGTTGCTTCTTTGCATCCAATGGCCCTGATTCTCGGAACTAAATGTAAGTAAGTCCGTGTACAAAGATTTATGATCAACCTCGTTAGGTAATTTTGGTGAATCTTCGTGATTAATTTGTGGGTTTAATTTAAAAACTTTATTCATCGTCTAAAATTTCCTTACAAGTTCTTTAAATCCATAAAATTACTAAATTTTTGATGATTGAATTTTTTAATTTTTAGCAAGCCTTTTTATTTATTCTTTGCTCTGAAGCTTAAGGCATAGCAATTTCTAATTGATCTGACTGTTTAGTTTAATCATCATGAATATGTTCGAATTTTCCTCGCCGGAATTCTTTCCTTTAAACAAGGCGCTCAGTATGGGTATGGACTGTAAAATCAGGTGATTTTTTTTATCTCGACTAAACATATTTGTGACACTATTGGTAACAATAAGCGCTTTGTTTTTTTCTAATCTTAAGTTCTGCTGCCAACTGTCCTGACTTAATGAAGGCTGATTTAAATCTGAAGAAACCACGTAACTCATTTTTACTTTTATGTTTAATTTAATCTCGTTCTCACTGATACTTATTGGCATAGCATCTACAAAAAGTCCGAAGGTTTTCCATTGCACATCATTTCGGTAGATACTTCGTTGTTCGATCGCAAATTCGCCTCCAGAATGGTAAACAGCAGACTCGTTTTCAAAAAGCATTAAATTTATTTTGGTGGATCTTTTTTTGACCGACTCTAACTTCGAATAATCAGAATTAAAAACTTGCGACAAGATTTTAATTTTTTCATCAATCGTCCACTGAAATTCTGTGGGCAGAATAGGGGATAAATTTTTAAGCTCACTGTCCGTTATATTTACAAATTCAATTTCAAGAGTGCCTACCTCAAGGCCATTACTTGCTGCCGAGGATGTCATAAATCCAAACTTAGCCATTTTTTCTAGTTCTATTTTGTCGGCTTGTTTTCTTAAGTGCAGGTGACCTTGTTCGTCGATGTCTTTGATCTGAAGACCAAACTTTTCTGATAGGGTATCAATCGCAAACCTTTTTATTTCTTCATCATAAAATTTTAATTTTATTTTTGGCTTAAAACTTGTGGTCTCAAGCCAACCCAAAAGAACGACTAAATCTGTGGGCACAAGTACTTCCCCAGAAAGGGTGGCTCCATCCTCTAGAAATGTTATTTTAAGCGAGGGATGATCTTTAAATTGCTGAATAAAATCTAAATAGCTTTTCCACTCTTTGTCATCTAAGACCTGAACGTTGAATTTTTTATTTCCAGATTTTAAGTACGTGTAACCTATTTTTAAGCCCATTAACAAGGTTTTAGAGCCTACCTCTTTGATTTTTATGATTCTATCTTTAATAAATATAGGTGATTGTTTTGAGATCTCAATCTCTATGGGATTTTGCATTTCGACCACAACTTCTTCGATGATCTCATCAGAAATTTTAACATTCGCAACGATCGTCTTTGGAATCAATGATACGAATAGTAGAAGGAATTTTAATAAGAAAGGTTTCATCAGCTTTTAAGTGCAAGAATTCAAACAAAGCAGAGATTGGCTTTAAGCGAAGTTTAATCTTGAACTTACGGACGACAAAGGTCTTTTTCGGACTACAAATTTCACTGAAAATTTACCATTTTTATAACTCAGGTTT
>JANODG010000039.1:0-1502 GCA_031412575.1 Bdellovibrionales bacterium | reverse complement strand
TACTGAATTTTTATAAAATAAATAATCTCTTTGAATATTTCGTACTTTTTTACTTGCTTCATAAGCTCGATGAAGAGCACGATAAGGTGTACTAAAAAGCCAGCGAGAAATTTTTGAATCATGAACTTTCATAAGCATTTTTAGCTTAAATTATTAATAATCAAAGGCCGAAGGCGCTTGTTTTATCTCGATGTCGATAGTCTTCGTCGACCATCGACAGCGGCATACCCAGATAAAAATTTTTTTCCTATTACAACTTTCATGGCATCCGCTTCACACCTAAGGAGCATTGCTCTAAAATAAATTTTTAAACATAAAGTTTTTTATTGTCTTTTTTTTTTGTGCTTTGCACATCCGGCATCTACTTTTTCCTGTGCTTCACGCCTCTAGCTTCATTTTTTGATTTCAAGACTTAGTAGATTGTGTACTAAGTCTTGAAATCAAAAAATGAAGCTAAAAGTTCACAATGAGATCATAAATTATCGATCGGCGCTTTGCGTGCACGGGCTTTAGCTAAATTAATGCATTTTCAAGTTTAAATTCAGAATTAGAATCCTTCTATAGGTACACGAAGAAAACGAGCTAATTGCGCAGCTTTTTCTTCCATTTCTCTTAAATTTAAAGATTCTTTTTGTTGAGTTAAAGGAACATCTTGTTGATTTTTTAATCGAATAGAAATTCTACCACGAGAACTCAAATTATCTTTTAGTTCTAAACGTATAGATTGTACATCTTCAACTAAAAAACGAATTCGAATTCGACGATTTTTTCCTGGAAATCCCCATCTAAAAATAGAAATAACTCCTTCACTCCGATCAAACTCATTATAACCACTTCCTACGTCCCAAAGAATTGCAAACCAAAGATATAAACTTAAAAAAAAACCCCCAATTCCATAAAAACACATAACTAATCCTTGAGGGGTAAAAGTAATAGATTGAGAAGGTAAAAAAGAAACAAGATCTTTGTTAAAATAACTTGATAAACCAACCAGAATAAAACCTAAAGCACCTAATAGAACTATTGTAGCCCATAAAACATTACTAATTCTTCGCGAACCTACTACGTTTTCTATCCACAGAAATTCAGATTTTGTATCCATAATTTCTTTATCTTAAAAAAATATTCAAAAAATTTTTTAGGTACGAAGCACGGGCTTTCGCTTGTATTGGTACAGACTCTATTGTATACCACAAAAAAGTCTCCCGTCTCCGGCTCCTGAAGGAGCTCAGCCGGAATGAATTGGAACCCGTAAAATAAATTGCGAAATTGCTACACGAGTTACTAGATAAATAAGCATGTTTAGAAAATAACAATATTACACGTGTAAAGCACTTTGATTACTTAATTTGTTTACTATCTATTTTCATTACGTAGAGAATTCTTTATTGGAGTCGTATACTAAATTTGACATTATTTAAAGGATTATTTTATGCTTACTATTATCAGCTATTTTGGTCTATTATTAGCTACATTAACGTTTACAATTGTATTGTTTGTTG
>JANODG010000038.1:0-19207 GCA_031412575.1 Bdellovibrionales bacterium | reverse complement strand
CCACACGCTCAACGGCTTCGGGAATGATCACCGAAGATAAGCCGCCGAAGTGGAAGATCAATGGAACGCGGTGGCCATTCACCACATAGCCAGTGTCATCTGCATTTGCCCCTTGGATTATGATTTCAGCGGACGCACCTTGAGAAGCTATGCCGGGTAAATTTTGGGCCGCTCTGACGGGATCTCCACCAAAAGATCCAGGGGCTTTGATGAATTCCTCTTGAGTTAAAGTTTGACCCTGATCATCACGTTTATCTACTTTGCCCGTCACTGTGGTTTCAAACGAAGTGTAAAACTTTTTTTCTAAATAAAGATTTAAATCTTTAGCGTTCTCACAAGCTATAGATTTTTCTAACTTACTATAGCCTGTTAAATTTATGACCAAAGTGCATTGGCCCTCAGGCACGTTTTCAAATTTAAATTGTCCCAATTCGTTGGTTAAAGTTTTTATTTTATGAGGCAAAATAAATAAAGACACGTCCTTTAAAACTTTTCGTGTGCCACGCTCTACTAAAATACCATTCACTTCATGAGAAACTGTGGAAATTTTTGATACTATCAAATTTTTTGAATCTGTTGAATCTTTTGGATCTGTTTGATTTCGCTCAACTAGATTTGGCTCTGTTTTATTTGGCGCTGTTTTATTTGGCTCGACTGAAACGGCGGGCTCTACAGTTGAATTTTCCACTAAAGGCGCAGTAGTGGGGGTTGAACTCAATTCGGTGGGTGGGGGAGTAACTGCAGTTTCCGACCACGCTAAGCTTGAAATAAAAAAGATCACAATCCAAGACATTTAATACTCCAGCTTAAAGTTTAAGGTGTAACGGATTCTGACGGCAACTGATTTTCCGTCGACTGTCGCGGGTTTAAAACGAAATTGCTTCATGGCTTCAATCGCGCCTATCCTAAAGACGTCGGCGCCCTCAATCACTTTGACTAATCGGACCTTACCTAAGTCATCAATAAGAACATCCAAAGCCACAGAGCCTTCAAGCTGCTGATCCTTGGCTTGTTTAGGATAAACAGGGCGAACTTCAGAAATTACAACCGGCATTTCTGAAACTAAGTATTCTTCGGTGGGAGTGGGTAAAGCGGTTGAATCGGAATCTTCCAACTTAAGTTCGTCTTTTTCTTTGGTGAGTGTATTTCCTTTTTTAACGTCTAAGCCATCAGCAGCAGTATCCGTGTAGGATTCACGACTTGTTCCGAAAATTTCTCGGGTCGAAGTTTCGGTAGGTTTAACTTCGTTTATGGATTTTAAAACAACTTTTGGATTTTCTTTGATCTCATTTAAGTTTTGAATCTCTTCAGGTATTTTTATTTGATCCGAGATTTCGATCGGTATCTCATAAAAGCTATTTGTTTTAGGCATAAAAATTAAAGCTAAAAAAATAAGTCCAAATAAAATATGAAAACTTAAGGATAGCTGCCAAGGTTTAAAAGAGTGTTGGGTATTAAAAACCTTCATTTTTTTAGAATGTCTCAGTAGGATTTGCAGGTTTTATTTTTTCGACCTGAAGCGCGAATTTATTTAAATTGTTCTTCTTCAAGCGATCAATCATCAATACTAAATCACCATGTTTAGAGTCTGTGTCTGCGCTGATCAAAAAATTAGTGTTGGGATCAGATTTAAATATGCGACTGAGTTCGGATTGAATACTGTCTTCACTCATTAGTTTTCCATTGAATAAAACCTGGCCGTCTTTTGTGATGGCCACGCCCACTGAATCTGATTTTGTTGTTAAATCTGAAGTTAAGGTTTTTGGTAGGTTCACTTTTAAACTTTCTTTAAGCATAACAGGGGCGGTGACCATAAAAATCACTAACAAAACTAGAACCACATCCACAAAGGGTGTGATGTTAATGTCATTTATGCCTTCGTCTAAATCTTCAGTTTTTGAATCCACTTAGATTTTTCCTTTTTGAATAAATCTATTTCGTCTAAAGGTTGCATTTTTAGTTTGAAGTTAATCTTTATAAGCAATGAACAGATCTTTAAGACTTCCAGCTTCGATCAAAGCCGCGCGCATTTTACGATTGAAATAGTTAAAAGCGACAACCGCAGGAATGGCCACGATCAACCCAGCGGCTGTAAGGATTAAAGCTTCGGCCAAGGAAAACATCACAGAATTTGTGCTTCCAGAACCTTGTGATAATTCACCGAAGCTTACGATGATCCCAAGGATAGTTCCAAGCAGTCCAACAAAGGGAGTTGTTGAACCTAAGGTTCCCAAAATCGGAAGACCTTTTTCTAATTCTTTCTTTTTTTCGACAGATAAAGATTGGAAGGCTTTATCGATTTGCTCTGCGGTTTTTAATTTAGAAATTTCTTTTAAAAGATCCGTAAAGAAATGTTTTTCTTGAAACGAAAAATCTTTGTTGCGAATTGAAGTTTTTTGAAGCTCTGTGGGTAACACTAAAGATTTAAAAAATCTTCGACGCTCAATTATGATTGAAATAGACCAGACCGATAAACCGATCAGAAGTAAGAATATTCCCCGCGATAACCATTCGACAACAACTAGCCAAACCATATTCCCCCTGATTTAACACTCAGGAATATGGTAGATTTATCAACTTGGTTGATCAAGTTTAATTCATAAAAGCTAATGAAAAAATGATATAAGAAAAACTATCCGCCAATCAAAGCAATCAGTGGTGCAATCGCAAGGGAAACAACACTCATCACCTTAATTAAAATCGCAACACCAGGGCCTGATGTATCTTTAAATGGATCACCAACAGTATCTCCGACAACAGCCCCTTTGTGGGCGTCAGAGCCTTTTTTGTGACCTTCTAAATTTCCTTTTTCGATATATTTCTTTGCGTTATCCCAAGCACCACCGGCATTGGCCATAAATAAAGCCATAGTAGCGCCCACAGCTAAAGATCCTGCAAGCATACCCGCAAGTGCGATTGGACCTAAAAGAAACCCAACAACCACAGGGGCAAGGACAGCAATTAAACCTGGAACAATCATTTCATATAATGCAGCTTTCGTTGTGATATCCACGATCTTTGCAGAATCCGGATCGGCTTTACCTTCAAGTAAGCCTGGAATTTCTTTAAACTGTCTTCCAATTTCAACCACGATACTTTGAGCCGCACGTCCAACAGCGGTCATTGTTGTTGCAGCTACTAAGAAGGGTAAGAATGAACCAATCAATAATCCGATCAATACACCTGATGATGTTAAGTTAAGATCAATGTCGGCCATATTATTTAAAGCTCTGACGTGATTAATTTCCATATTAAAAGCACTAAATAAAGCTACAACCGTAAGGACCGCAGATCCAATGGCAAATCCTTTTCCGATAGCTGCTGTTGTGTTCCCAACCGCATCTAATTCGTCAGTGATCGCACGAGTCTCTGGCCCAAGACCAGACATTTCAGAAATTCCACCAGCATTATCTGCAATCGGTCCGTAAGCATCAACAGTCATTACAATCGCAGTTCCTGCAAGCATTCCAACGGCCGCAAGTGCAATTCCGTAAAGACCTAAAAAGAAGTCAGAAATATACGCGGCAGCAATCACTACAATTAAAGACACAGCTACAGATTCCATGCCCACAGCTAAGCCACGAATGATGTTCGTTGCAGCACCTGTGATTGAAGCTTCAGCCACTAAGCGAATTGGTTTTGCACTTGTGTAGTAGTCTGTGATTAATCCAATTAAAGCCCCACCACCAGCTCCGGCTGCTAGTGCATATGTGACGTCTTGGCTAATCCCAAAGATCGGCATCAGTATTCCAGATGCAACAGTTAATAAAATTGGTGGAAAGATCAGGGCCATTCTTAAAACCATGGCCGCTGGACGATGAGTTAGCATGCGAGTGAAAATAATTGTGATCATGGAAATGACAATTCCCAAAGCAGATAAACCTAAAGGTAAAAATAGGGCTGTCGAACGCACATCTAAATCACCTGTAACTAAGCCTGAAAGTAAAGAAATATCTGCAGTCAAAGCAATCGCCATTGTTGCAACGATGGCTGCAATCATAGATTCATAAATGTCAGCACCCATCCCGGCAACATCACCGACGTTGTCCCCAACGTTATCAGCAATTACTCCTGGGTTTCGTGGATCATCTTCTGGAATACCTTCAATCACTTTACCAGCAATGTCGGCACCCACGTCAGCGGCTTTGGTATAAATCCCACCACCAATACGGGCAAACAATGCGATTGAAGAAGCGCCCACAGCGAACGAGTGAATCACTGTGGCTAATATCGGTTGACCCCAATATAGCTGAGTCAAACCACCAATTCCTAATAATCCAAGACCAGCTACACAAAGGCCCATCACCGCACCACCATCTAAAGCCACAAGTAAAGCTTTTGATTTAGATCCGGTACGTGCCGCTTGAGCTGTACGAACGTTGGCGTAGGTCGCAGCTTTCATTCCAAAAAATCCAGCAAGTAAACTTAAAAAAGCACCAAGAGCAAAACTGCCTGAAGCAATCCAACCTAATGGTGAAACGCCCAATGCTAGAGAGACACCAAGTGCATAAACAGCAAGCACTTTATATTCACGAGATAAAAAGGCCATGGACCCTTCGCGTACATATTTCGAGATGCGATTCATGTCGTCATTGCCCACTTCTTGAGCTTTAACTCTGATGTATAAAATTAACGCAAAAACTAATCCAACTCCGCCAGCAACTGCGGGAGCCATTAGATAACTTTCGATCATCTTTAATCTCCTAAATATGTGATTGTAATTAAATAGGATTAAGAACTATCACAATTCAAATAATTGACAAACTTAAATAATGGCTTTGCCCCCATGAGCAAAGCTTTCTTTCAGCTCAAATAATTTGGAAGCGTCTAACTTTTGTTTTTGAGATCTTATTTTTTTCAAATCTATTTTTTAATTTTTTTTCCTTTAAGCATTAACTATCTTAAAGGGGCTCGGTGGCGCGTAGCCTTGCCTAAAAACTAGCAAATGTTATTTAAAATATATTGGATATGAGCAACTGAATGAGGCGGGCATTGGCACTTTAACCTCGCACTTAGTAAATAAAATCGTAAGACTCTTCAAATTTTGAATCTAAAATAACCATCAAATACTTATTTAAAAATTAAATCAGTACATGATCGAAATTGTAGAATCAAAATTTATAGAGTCTTCTTCTTTTATTTACTAAGTGCGAGGTTTAAGTGCCAATGCCCGCCTCTTTTGGAAGCTCATATCCATTATATTTTAAATAAGTATTTGCAGTTCTTAGGCATGGCCTCGCGCCAATGAGCCCAATTTAGATGAACAAAAGCTTATTAAATTTCTGCGGCAAAAAATAAAATTCTATCCGATGGAAACTTGGTTTCGTCCGCGTTTTTTTGATTTGTAGAGGGCTTGATCGGCTTTTTCGAACAACATGTCCCATGAGTCTCCGCCGGAATCGCGACTTGCGACACCTAGGGATATTGTGAGTGGGATTTTTACGTTTTCAAATTCAAATTTAAATGCTTCTATGTTTGCTCGAATACGTTCCGCAACTTCGGCCGCAACGTGAAGTGGCGCGCCTGATAGGGCTAATACAAATTCTTCCCCGCCAAAACGAGCGAAAAAATCTTCACCACGAGTTAACTTGTCTTTGATTAAACCAGCCATGGTTTTGATGATATAGTCGCCGGCGGCATGACCATATGTATCGTTCACTTTTTTGAAATGATCGATATCAAAAACAATTACACTGAGAGGCACACCGACCAAGTCAGATCTTTTGATGGCTTCGGGTGCATAGGCCAGCAATGCGCCTTTGTTGTAAATTCCAGTCATGGCATCGAGTTGTGTACGATCGAAAGTTTTTTTCGCAGATACGGCCTCGATGTTGCCTTTTTCTAAAAACTTGAAAATTACATTACCCACTTTAACTTGATCATTATTTTTTAATGGGGCCGTTGTTAATGGCGAAACTGGTTTGTTATTTACGATGGTTTTATTGGTGGATTCTAAATCCATGATGTGGGCTTCATCACCTTTCACAATTATCTTCGCGTGGCTTTTACTAATACTTCGATCGTCGACATAAATAGTGCTTGATGGCGAACGGCCAATCACTAAATTTTCACCTTCTAAACTCCACTGTTTACCAATACTGCTTGCAGGTCCAACCAGTAAAACCAATGTTGGTGGCGATTTGTCGGCTCTTTCAAGGTGTACTTTTAGTGTATCACTTGTGAGGATACTTGTTTTGTCTTCTTCGTTTGGATCAAATCCACCCATATCGTTCCCAGCCCAGATGTATATTTTTTATGAGTAATATCTAATTATCTTACGCAATTGCGACTTCTTCATCAACACGATGATAGCCCTTCCAGTTCTTTAATCGGCCATAAGGCCTGCGAGAATCTTGTGCATACTCGAGTAGGACGTAAGTCAGTTTTGTAATTTTCCCTAAAGAATGAACATCTAAAGAGGTCAAATCCGTCCAAGTCCCTGTATTAAAATACTGCTTGCCGCCTGGCCATTGTTTATACTGATAAACATGTGTGTGTCCAAAGATCACAGTGTGAACACGATCATCTTTTAAAATTGATCTAGCACTTTGTGAAAGATCCGGAAATATCGCGCACTCTCTGACGATTCTAAGTATGGTTTTAAAATCCCAACCTTTTCTAGGATCATTTACAAAAATAGAGCTTATAAAAAACCAAATAACTTTAAATAAAGCAAAAAAAGCAAAACGAGTGTTATTAAAAAGCACCCACTTCAACGCTTTTCCAAAAGGTCGAACTTTATCCACATGTGGATAAATAAATTTAAGCTTCAACACACAATCCACAAAGAAGTGGGATCCAAAAGGAAGATTTAAAATAGGTTCAGGTAGATTTTTTCTTAAGAAGAACTTCTTCGGGTTCATGCGATTTGCAGCTTCGTGCATATGGCCGTGCTCAATGTGGACACCATCAAAAAAATACACAATATTTTTATACTGAATATGTTGATCGACGGCTTCGTTTAAAATCTCGCGGACTCTAGGCCAAAGCATTTCTTGATCATGATTACCAACAACGTAAGTGATCTTATGACCTAAGCTTGAAAACTTTTTTAAGCTGTCAAAAAACACAGAGTGCCCTTGAATGATTCTTGTCATTTTATTAACGGAAATTGATTCTGTAATGACACCTACAAAATGGCCTTTGTAATCGATTTGTAAAAAGTTAAAAATATCCCCGTTCATTATAAGTTCGACATCGTAAGCTTCAAATTTGCCGGTCGTGTAAAAATTAATCATCTCTTCGAACTTTTGATCGAAATAAAACTCTTCTAATGTATTTAAAGTGCCATCTGGAAGATCACGTCCAACACCTAAATGTAAATCACTCAGCACAACTTTGATTTTGCGCTTTTCAACCGAAGGTTGTGTTGCTGTGATCTCTGGGGCTGCATTCATTTTGGCTCGTCCTAGTCTTCGTCGACTTGGCTACCTTCTAACATAGTTAAAGCGATTCTTAAAGCCTTAACTGTTCGTCTTAAAAGCTCTTCTTTGGATTCAAATTTAGCCATCATTTTTTGGTTCTGTAAGCGGTACTTTTCGATGTCAGAGTTGACCGATGAAAGTTGCTTTTTTAATTCCAAAATCATTTCATCTTTGGACTGAGTTAAAGCCTCGTTTTCTGATTTCATAATTTCTAAACGGTTTTCAAGCTCTCTTTCACGAAGCCTAACATTGTCGTGATGAGAGCCTTGCTTTTGCTCTACATCCATCACTCTTTCTTGAAGGGCGCTTATCTTGATTTCTTTGGCTTCTAGACTTTGCATCAAGATCTTTTTTTCTTCTTTAGCAATATCTTGTAAGTTCAAATAATTGCTTTCAGCCTGTTTCACCTGAGACTTTAGCGTGTCTGTTAGCTCTTTAAAATGCTTACCAGCAGATGCTAACTGTTCGCCATCGCGGCGTAATTTTTGAACTTCTTTTTCTAATTCTAGCACTCGATTTTGAGCCACTTCTAAATAATTTGAAGATTTTAAATGCTCTTGGAGATCGCTAATGTTTTTGGTGGATGGTTTATACTTTTCATGATTAGAAATTGGAACCACATCAAAGGGCTCTGCGATTGGTAATTTCTGCGTTTGATCCACATTTTTACGGACCTCTATAGCCTCTGAAGAAAATATTTCTGAAGCTTCAACAGTATGATTTTCATCAACTTGAGGCTCATCATTGTTTTCAGTTTGAAAAGACGTATCATCGTAAAAATCTTTCGGAGTTAATGTTTTAGTAGAGCTAGATTTTTTCGGCTCTTCTTTTTTTACTAAAGTATCCGCACTTGTTTTTATTTGGGCTTGTTTGACTACGGGGCCGTTTTTACCAATCGGTGGCGGAGGCGCTAAATCTGGCTGATTTGTTTTTTTAAAATCAATATCATTTAAAGCTTTAATCGTTGATTTCGAACTGATATCGATGACATCGTCATAAGCATTCGATGAATTTTGGTTTTCGTTATCTGAACCTTCAATTTCCTTCGAAATCAAATCTTCAAAAAAATCTTTGGATTTTCCGGCTTTTCCCATAGGTATTCATCGGTTTATTAGACAAACTCTTTAAGACGAGCATGGATAAATAAGACCTAGAAACAAACCCAAATATGGACTAAACGCATACTAGGAGCGCAAAAACTGACCCAACACCTGGTCCTGCAACTGCGTTTTCATCTCTTATTTGTCTCATAATGACACAGTAATGTTTTATGCAGTTATGTTTTATGATGACTTCATAAATACTCTAGCTAGAATTTAAAGATATTCTTGTCATTTGACCGAAACTTTTTAACTTTTAAAGTGTTATAACTTAGGAGAACAGTGTGTCTTTGAGCCATGAAGACGAATTGATGAAAAAAATCGCTCAGGGATGCTCTAAATCTTTTGCAGCTTTGTTTGAAGCCTATGGACCTATGATTTTAGGTTACGCTTTTAAACTGATAGGAAACAAAGCTACTGCCGAAGACATAGCTCAGGAGGTTTGGTTGAAAATCGCGAAAGTCGCTCCAAGTTATCAAGCTCAAGGTCAATTTAAACCTTGGATTTTTACCATGACCAGAAACCTGTGTTTTAACAAACTTAAGGCAGATAAAAGACTTCAGTTTCATGATGATATGACAGAACTGAGTGAAAGCTTAGAACCGACCGAGACAGCAGAAGACAAGCTTTTGAGTGAATCCAAATGGAGTCAAGTTAATGCTGTATTAGAGGAACTTCCTGAAAATCAGCGAATTGGACTTTTACTTGTGACCGTTGAAGGCTTAAGTTACGAAGAAGTGGCACATGAATTGAAACTGTCTCTTGGGGCTACGAAGTCCTTAATTCATAGAGCTAGAAAAACATTGAATGAAAAATTAGGAAAAGAGGTCTTATGAAAAACGACCAGAAAAACAATAAAAACCTAGATTGGTTAAAAGAAGAAATGTCTGAAGATTTCAAAAACAGAGTTTTGAAATCTGTGTTACCCGAATTAGAAAAAAACAAGTCTCAAAGTCGTCAAGTAGCTTTTGACTTAAAATGGATTTGGTCTTCAATCGTCGTTTTCGCATTCGTTGGCATGGTGATGATTCGTTTTAACGGAACCATAGATTCTGAAAGACCGAGTTCGACTTTTGAAGATATTGCACTTTTGACTCCCGAAGAGTTTGAAATCGTTGAAAATTTAGATCTAATAGAGGATCTTGAAAAGATAGACCTCGATGAAATCAGAAAAGAAATGAAACAAAAGGATAGAAACTCATGAAAAATTTATTCTATTACTTGTTAATAATTTCAGCCTTGCTTTGCTCGACGTCATTTGCAGAACGTTACAAATCATTAAGTGAGCGTAGCGGCCAAAGTGGCACTGGGAGATATAGTGAACGCGGTGGAAGCACGAGTGGTTACGGCGGTCCCAGTGGACAACAAAGATACGAGTCAAAGCCAAGATCTGACAAAGAAAAGTTTGATCAAAACTTAAACCGCTATAACAGATACTCGCCTTCTGAAAAAAAAGAAGCCACCGAAAAGTGGCGTAGTTTTAAACAAAATACCACACCGGAAGAGCGCCAATTTATTATGGAAAAAATGCGTAACCGTCGTCAAGATGGGGGTGGTTCTCGCAGTGGTCGAAGCCAAAGACAATAGTCTTAAAGCCTATCTTCATAAAACTTTGTCATGTTAGATTTCTTAAGTAAGTAATTAAAGATTCTTATTCGTATTCACAACATTTATGTAACACTATTTTTTTATTCTTATTTTGGAACAAAAATATCAGGTAAAACTCAGATCGACCATCGTCAAGTACGATAGGTTAATATGAAAACAATAATCTGCTTCCAAATTTCAATTTTAATAGCCTTCAATGCAAATGCTTTTTTAGAAACTTTACCAACAGGTGTTCCAGCAATGACCCAGGATAAAGACTTATGTTTTTTACCCGGAGAAAAGGAAATCATCAAGGCAGCAATTCCAAGAGTCACAGTACCCGGTTGCTCTAAAAAAATGATTAAACCTGTTGTCGAAATTTTAGCAATCGGTCCATACAGACCTGGAAACTACAGGACCTACGATTGTCGATATGTAAGAACGGATTCGAAACACAGATCTCAAGCTGTGGACGCTGTCGCGGAACTGGTGGGTTTATCAAACAAACTTGCTCTCAGTCCTAGCGATGCTCAAACAGAAACTTGCATATTGAATACATTAAATTTATTTGCAAGTAGTAATGCCTATAGCCGTATTCACAACAGCAGCACATTACAAGCCCATCACGTCAGATCGTGGGATCTTGGGGGCATTTCGGCAGTCTACAATAAACACTCTGGGTTAAGAGACGAAGGTTCTAAAAGTATCGCTATTGAAGCTTGGCTAAGGAGCCAAGGTTATGAAATTTTAAATTTTGCTAATCGGTATTCCGCAACGAATAACTTAGGTTATTGGAAGGGCTTCACGTTAACTTCACTAGGTTTTGCGACCCAAAATACTGCTTTCGTAAGCAAAGGAGAATCTATATTTAATCAAGCACTAGGACACATTAAAACAGACGGCGAAGCCACAGAAAAAGGTTACTTGCAGGCAGAACTTGATCGTGGACCAAAGGCACAGCATTACCATGAATATTCAATTCAGCCGCTATTTGGAATGATTGCGATTTCAAAAGCCTACCGATGTAATTTCTTAGATTCTAACGACAAAATGAATAGATTAAAAATGTTAGTTAGAAAAACAATTCAGGGCCAACAAGATCCGACGGTTTTCCAAGAAAAGACAGGCTATGTGCAAGACTCTCCAAAAGCTGTTGAAGGATTATTTTATCTTCTTGGTGACGATTCTAATGCTAGGACATTTATTAATTATGTTTCGAACAATTTAACTGGCATATTTAATATGTCTTTAATTGCAAGAGCGCCTGTAAACAAAAATCAATTAGGTGGAAAGACAGATAGCTTTCCAGCACCGGGATCACAATCAAATAGAAGTTCAAGTTTAACTAATTATTGCAGATAAGGTTTGCATAAACCTGTAAATAAAATTAAGTGTAAAGCTATTTTTAATAGATACATAGTTTAATGATATTTTGATCTGAAGGTAAGATCAACTGATCAAGAGATACAATTTTTCTAGATTAAAAGTAGATACTAATTGTTTAGTGCCCCGGCGTTAATCCAATCGCGAATTCTATTTTGATCTGCAGTAGGAAGTCCTCCGCCTGTAGGCATAGAGCCGTCTGCTACACGCTGATGAAGTACGCTTTGAAGAGCATTTCCGGCTTGAACTCGAGACATAACGGCTGTGTACGTTGACATATTATATTGCCCTCTGGGGTTAGACCCTGAGTGACACCCTAAGCACAAAGGTACAAAAATTTCAGACCTAAGTGTCGCATAAGTCGGCCCTACAGGAGCAGCAGCTGCGACGATCACTGAAACAGTATCGCTGGCTTGACCACTGCGGTCATCAGTAACAGCTAAGCGGAAAGCATATGTTCCCTGAACTAAGTTGGAAGCCGCTAAAGTTGCTGTTGTCGCCCCAGAAAGTGTAGCCGTATTAGGCCCAACAGTTTGCGTCCATAAATAATTGGTTATTGTTCCGTCAGAGTCTGAAGACGTGCTTGTTAAAGTGATCGAACTGGTAGGTAGTGTTAAATTTCTATTAGCGCCCAACTCAACTGTTGGTAACACATTATTGGCTACGGTTACGCTCACTGAAACGGTGTCTGTCGAAAACGCGCCTTTGTCATCTGTGGCCCTGAACGTAAAAACATAAGAACCACTGATTAAACCCGATACTGATACGGCGCTTGTAGTTTGATTTGTAAGTGTCGCAGTATTTGGTCCAGATGTTTGGCTCCACAAGTAACTTGCAATTGTTCCATCAATATCGCTAGCACGACCATCCAAACTTGCAGTGCTCGTCGGAAGTCTTACCGTTCTATCTGCTCCGGCACTCGCTACAGGAGATTCATTTTCACGAGCTCCACCTTCGATCCATTCTGAAAGTGCAATAAGTTGATTTGCGTTTAAACCATCGTGCTCTGGAATCGTAGGGTTAGAAACCACTGTGTATAAAGCACTGGTGCTTGAGTCACCTACAACAACCTTTCCGGAAGCGATGATAGCAGAGTATGTGGATAAATCCGTATTGCCCGAAGGGCTAGTTCCCGAATGGCAAGTTAAGCAGTTCGGGGCAATAACTTTATCAAATAAACCAACAAAATAATTCATCTCTGAAACAGGTACCGACGACCCATCAACGTTCGCCTCAAAAGGCGTACAGTTTTGATACAAGGATATGATCATCGTGATAAGAAACAAGCTCAGAGATTTTTTGATTATACGCATGTTTACTCATCGGTGGAATTAAAACTTGTCTAAACTTATTTTGCTAAAATTATTTTGATAAGTTTAGACGTATAAATCTATATTCAATACATCAAAAGTGAAATAAATTAACCCTCGATAATTGCAAAAACCAACTTGGTTTGACTGGTTAATGATCAATTTGAGACAGATTTACGTTTTTCACTCACGTAACGATCCAAAACTTTTTCTAAGACTGTAAATGGTAGAGCCCCGTTTTTTAACATCACATCATGAAATTCTTTAATGTCAAATTTTGATCCTAAGGTTTTTCGAGTTCGTTCGCGCAGCTCAAGAATTTTTAACTGCCCCACTTTATAAGAAACGGCCTGTCCAGGTGTTACGAAATATCTTTCGATCTCTTTCGTATTTTTATCGTTCGAACCTGATGTGTTGTCATCCATGTAGGCAATGGCTTTTTCCATGGGCCATTTATAAAAGTGAATGCCTGTGTCGACCACTAAACGCGCGGCTCTCCAAAGCTCTAGACTTAAGCGCCCAAACTCTGAATATGGGTCAGAATAAAAACCAATTTCTTTGGGTAATCTTTCAGCGTAAAGCCCCCACCCTTCTGAGTAGGCAGAAAAATTAGAATACTTTCTAAATTTCGGCACACCAACTAATTCTTGAGCAATGGCAATTTGCATGTGATGCCCAGGCACGGCTTCGTGATAAGCTAATGCTTCCATGTCGTATTTGCCAATGTTATTCATGTTGGCCATGTTCACGTAATAAATGGCGGGTCGACTTCCGTCAGGTGCCGGTCCTTCGTAAAAGGCAAGACCTGCAGAGTGTTCACGATATTTTTCGACGGGTTTAACAATCAATTTGGCTTTTGGAAGAACATTAAATAAATCAGGAAGTTTAGCTTGAAGTGCATTTACGATTCTTTGGGTCTCGTTTAAATAATCCTGTTTTCCTTTCAAATTATTTGGATAAAATAATTTGGGATTGGATTTAGCAGCTTCGCTTTTTACGTACGTAAAAAATTCCGGCAAGCTGCCTTTAAAATCTAATTGTGGCAATAAGGCTTTCATTTCATCTTGAATTCTTGCAACTTCAGATAAACCTAATTTATGGACCTGCTGCGCCGTCATATTGGTTGTCGTGTATCGGTTTAACAGAAATTGATAATAGGCTTCCCCATCTGGCAAAGCCCAGACACCGTTGTTTTGATTTTGGATCTTCGATAAATCTTCTAAAACAGAAATCAATTTTTGATAACTTGGTTTAACTTTTTCTAGCAAAGTTGTTTTTGCTTTGTGCATTAAAATGTTTTTAGTGTTTGGCGGAGCATTGATTCTTGCGACTTTAGTTCTAAAATCGCGATACAGTTCAGAGTCTTTCTTAACATTATAGAAGGGATATCCAGAGATGATGTTTTTGCAATCCTGAATAGCTTTAGCAAAAATGAAATTAGGATGTTTTATGCCTTTTTCATTTTGAATTTTTAATTTATCAGTAAGTTCTTTAATTGCACGTTCGAATTCTGCGAGTCTCGCAATATAAGACCAAGCTTCGGGTTCGGTATTCACAACATGTTGATTGAGCATGAAGCTGACCAAATCAGAATATCGTCCAGATAGTAAATTAATTTTGTAGCTGTGATAATAAAAGCGATCTTTTTGGTCTAATTCCAAAATATCTTTTTCATACATATCGTAACTAATCTTCGCATCTTCCGAGAGCGCATTACGATCGAAGGCTTTCATTTTAGTCAAAGATATTTTTGAGAGATCCACTTCCATTTTAAAATCTTGATATGTGGTATCGTCCAACTTTTCATATTTTTTTCGACTTCCAAAATACGTCAAAGATTCTGGCGACCTTTCCAAAAACAAATCAAATTCCTGATCAAAAAATTTATTAATTTTCTGACTCTGAGCCTCCATTTCCTCTTCAGAATACTTCACTCCCGGCTGCGCACAACCCATCCCAAAAAACAAACCGAAAACCAAAAATACTCTAACCCCAAAATCAATCATAAAAACTCCAATCACTAAAACACATCTATGTCATTGACCACAAAACTATAAAGTTAAACTATCCAAAGCGCTATACGCCTTAGGTAAAGTTTTGGCCTTTTAATTTTACCAATCTTCGAATCTTTTTTTTCGCAAGTTCCATAAAATTTATATTATTTTGAATCTCGAAATGGATTTTATATTTGATTCAATGTGAGCTCGATGGCGCGCAGCCTTGCTCATAGAGTAAACTTAAAACAAATAAATAGCATAAATGCACAAATTTTAGGAATAACCACAAAAATGCAAGGCAAGTGACAGTCGCCTGCTCATATTGAATCAAATATAAAATCCATTTCGAAATTCAAAATAATATAAATTTTATGAAACTTGCGAAAAAATTCGAGAACAAAAAAATTAAAAGGCCCAAAACTAAAGCCCAGCGACACTGCCCTGATACTGCGGATGCGATTTATTAACTGCATTCAACTGCCCACAGGCTGCGTAAATATCCTCGCCTCTGGTTTGTCTGACATAAGTTTGAACACGATGTTTAACTAAAATATTTTGAAACCGCACAACCTGTTCGCGTTGTGGTTTAAAATACCCAGACCCTGGATGCTCATTAAAAGGAATTAGATTCACTTTGCACTTCATGCCTTTCAGCAAACGTGCAAGCTCCTGAGCATGTTCTGTTTTATCCGTGACGTCCTTAAGAAGAACATACTCAAAAGTCACATCATCACCAGTTTCAGAAATATGATCCTGACACGCACGGAGCAGTTCTGAAATCGGCCATTTTTTATTGATGGGCATCACGTCACTACGGATTTCATCATTGGACCCGTTTAAACTCACAGCTAATATAGCTTTGGATTTTGTGACCAGCGGAATCATTGGCACCAGACCCGATGTCGAAACTGTAATGCGTTTTCTAGAAAAATTTAATCCCGAAGGTTCGTTAATAATTTCAATGGCATCAAACACAGCTTTAGGGTTATCAAGTGGCTCGCCCATCCCCATAAAAACGATGTTTGATAATCCCGTTAGTCCTTGTTTTACCAACTCATCTTGAACTTGCACGAATTGACCTACAATTTGTCCCGCAGATAATCTTTTTTTAAGTTTCTCTTTGCCAGTATAACAAAATTTGCAGCCTAGATTACAACCCACTTCTGAAGACACACAAAGGGTTTTTCTAGATTCGGTGGGGATCATCACAGTTTCCACCGTTAAGCCATCACCCACGTCAAATAAGAACTTTTGGGTTCCGTCTTTACTGATTCTATGATCCACAATTTGCGGAAGGTTCACGCTAACAATGTTATCTAAGTTTTTTCGAAATTCTAAAGATAAATCTGTCATCAGATCTGGGTTATAAACTTTCTTCTGGTAGACCCACTTATAGAGCTGCGTCGCACGGAAGGGTTTATCTCCAAGCTCTTTGAAATGATCTTTTAAATCGTTAAGAGTGAAATCGAAAAAATTAATGCTCATAGTTAACCTCGGCTATACATTAGGGTGCTGTTTCTGTAAATATAAGGCTTCAACAAACTGTAAAATAGATACGAATGTATAACTTCAATAAAAACGTACAGGAGACCCTTGTGACTCACGAAAATGACCCATTAATGAATAGTCCGTTTTACCAAAATACGGTCAAACATTTGGACAATGTTGGCCGACTAATTAACTTAAATGCAGGAGTCTTAGAGAGTCTTAAGCACCCTCGACGTGTGATTACAGTTAGTGTCCCTGTAAAAATGGACAACAACGAACTTAAGGTATTTATGGGCTTTAGAGTTCAACACAATCAAGTTCTTGGACCCTTCAAAGGCGGTATAAGATACCACCAAGATGTGAATATGGGTGAAGTGGCAGCTTTGGCCTCTCTCATGACATTTAAAAATTCACTTTTAAACTTACCCTTAGGTGGAGCTAAAGGTGGAGTCACCGTTGATCCGAACACTTTGACTGAATCTGAAAGAGAAAAATTAACTCGTAGATTCACTCGCGAAATTTCTCCATTTATTGGGCACGACAAAGATATTCCAGCCCCTGACGTCGGCACAAGTGCGCAAACAATGGCTTGGATGATGGATA
Source organism: Bdellovibrionales bacterium (assembly GCA_031412575.1). Classification (GTDB taxonomy): domain Bacteria; phylum Bdellovibrionota; class Bdellovibrionia; order Bdellovibrionales; family UBA1609; genus JAMLIO01. The sequence continues at coordinate 2,315 of JANODG010000038.1, read as the reverse complement.
CATTTTCGTTAGACACAGGCTATTCTCAAACTGGAGTTGTGACTGGTAAACCCGTAGCTATTGGTGGATCAAAAGGGCGTGAAGCGGCAACTGGTCTTGGTGTTGTGTTTGTCATGATTAAAGCTTTGGCTACAAAACAGCGTGAAATTAAAGATGCAACTATGGCCATTCAAGGTTTTGGTAAAGTGGGAATGCACGCAGCGATCGAAGCTTTTAATTTGGGTGCAAAAGTTGTAGCTGTCAGTGACATCACTGGGGGTTTATTTAATGGTGATGGATTAGATGTTCCAGCGCTTGTGAATTATTTTAAAGAAAAAGGAACTATTAAGGGATTTTCTAAAGGCAAATCGATTTCCAATGAAGAACTTTTAGCTCTGGATGTGGACGTACTTGCCCCGTGCGCGATGGAAAGTGTGATCACTACTGAAAATGCAGGTTCCATCCGTGCAAAAATTATTGTTGAAGGTGCGAACGGCCCGGTGACTAATGAAGCTGATATGATCTTAGACGAAAAAAACATTGTTGTTGTCCCTGACATTTTAGCCAATGGTGGCGGCGTGATTGTGTCGTACTTTGAATGGGTGCAGGATCTTGTTTGGTTATTTTGGTCTGAAGACGAAGTGCGAACGAAGCTAAAAGCCATTATGGATCAGTGTTTTGATAATGTGTGGCGTTTTTCTAAAGATCAAAAGCGTTCGTTAAGAACGGCAGCCATGTCTGTATCTTTACTTAGACTTCAAGAAGCCATGATTTTAAGAGGACAAGCTTGGTAGAAAAAATAAAAAAACCTTGGCTACTATTACCAGTCAGTTGGGCTCATTCCATGAGCCCTTATTTTTTAAACACACTGTATGGAAGACCCTCTAAAGAAAATCAAAAATACCATTGGAATGAATTAGAATGGGAAGGATTGCATTTTCGTAACCCTGTCGGAACCGCTGGCGGCTTAGATAAGAATGGCGTAAACATTAATGCGTGGTGGAATTTAGGTGCTGGATACTTAGAACTTGGAACTGTCACTCCACTGCCTCAAGCAAAGAATCCGGGCAAAACTGTAGCTCGAGATAACGAGCTTAAAGCACTTTGGAACTGCTTAGGTTTTCCAAACCTTGGGGCAAATCAGCTTTTAACTCGATTAAAAAATTATCCAAAAGGTTCAATTGAAACACCGACAAAAAAACCAAGGATCACTCCTCTTTTTATAAATATTGGCAAAAACCGTTGGGTTGAAAACAAAGATGCACACCTAGATTACATTTACTTGATCGAGAAGTTCAGCGAAGTGGCAGACGCTTTTGTTGTCAACATAAGCAGCCCGAACACCAAAGGCTTAAGAGATTTATTTAATAAAGAAAATTTTAAATCGTTTTTAAGTCCTATTTGTGAGACTGCAGAAAAATTAAACTCTCCCCCACTACTTTTAAAATTAAGTCCCGATTTAAATCCTGATGAGATTGAAAACATAATTTCCGTCACAGAAAATTTGCCCATCAAAGGCTGGATTTTGAATAATACAACTCAGTGGCGATCTTACGACATGCATTTTGACCGCGAGAAAGGCGGAGTTTCTGGATTACCTCTAGCTCAAAAGTCGGAAAAGCTTCTTATTGATTTCCAGAATCTTTTAGGATCTCGCAGAGCGAAATATTTAATAATTTCCACAGGTGGCATATTTAGTGAGAAAGATATTTTTCGACGCCTACAGCTGGGAGCAGACCTCACCCAAGTTTATTCAAGTCTTATATTTAACGGACCCACATTTTTTAGGAAAATAGCGAAATCTCAAACGTGACTCCCTGAAATTGATCAATTACAGTTGTAAGGATGTCTCGCAAGCGGAAATGTTATTGGATACCTGTTGTCACAGCTCTTATGAAAAGAGGCGACGAGATTTTGCTTGGCCTTCGCCCTGAAGGCCATAACCTTGCTGGTTTTTGGGAGTTCCCTGGCGGGAAACTTGAACCCGGTGAAGAGCCTGAAATTGCTTTAAAACGTGAACTTTCCGAAGAGCTAGGTATTGACGCCTCCATAGGCCCACTTTGCTTAAGTAGCACACACGATTACGGCGAAACTGGAATTTTACTTTTGTTTTTTGAAGTGAACTACTGGGTTGGCGAACCTAAGACCGTTCATCACAGTGGACTTAAATGGGTTAAAATCGATGATCTCGAAAAAGAAAATCTTCCCGAAGCAAATTTTAAAGTCTTGGACCGTTTGATTGAAATTTTAAAAAAATAAGCAGATATTTAAGTCATGCATATTTGTTTCGTGACTCAAAATAATGACATTTCAAAGGTAGGCTTAAATGACTACGG
>JANODG010000037.1:0-5028 GCA_031412575.1 Bdellovibrionales bacterium | reverse complement strand
TAGAGCGCCACCCTTACAAGGTGGATGTCGCAGGTTCGAGCCCTGTACTCCCTACCATTTTGATTCTTTTCAAAATGGGAATTTCCTGAATCTTATCTTTTAAAAGTGTTGAACTTGGTTGACGTTTGGAACCAAATTATTAATCACCCGAAGCTTAAATCTTTGTGTTATTTTGGTCAGTTTTTGCATTCCCTGTCGCTTTATCAAATAAACTAAATTATATAGATTTTAATTATATAAAAAGGGGATTTTATGAATAATTTTTTACTCGTGTTAACTTCATTGATTTTATCTCAGCCTTCATCTGCAGACGTTTCAGATTGTTCGGGTGCAGCTATGCAAAAAGCCATGGCTAAATATGTCGCTGAAACAGGCACAGTGCAGGGCTCTAACGGCGCCGAAGTGTTTGTGGAATTAAAGTTAAGCGCAAAGAAGCCATTTCAAAATTACATCGTCGGAATCAATGACAACAACGAAGACGGGGACGTCTGGACGAATTACTATTTTGTAATGTCAAAGTTTGAGAACAACTCCTGTAATGTGATTAAAGTGAATCAGACTGAAGAAGCGGCTTTAAAAATCAATTCTTATGAAGATTTCGAAAATCAAACTGATTTAGATCAAGCGAAAGATTTCGTTTTAAACAGACAACAAATAGCGGACTATGATGTGAATTTTAAAGACTTAATTAACCAAGACAATTCGGTTTGTTATATTGGTGATGCTCAATGGGTTTTAGATATCGTCGAAGAGCTTTTGTATAATCACGACTCAAGTGATTCAGTCATTTTGAACTCTACGGCGAGTTTACAAAAGGGACGCATTATTCACTTCGGGACTTATACCGAAGGTAGCGGTGACTCTGATTTTAGCCTTGATTTTGAAATTGATGAGTGTAAATAAGCCTTAAAACAAGCTGATTTAAACCTCAATTTTGGATGCTGTCTGCCTTATGAAAGATTTGAACGAAAACTTAAAAGTTAACTCTGGCTTACGCGACGATGCTTGGGAAAAAGATTTTTTACGAGCATTTGTAAATTCGACCTTGTATTTAACTGATGAAAATGTCCAAATTGGTCCTGACGGTTGGCCGTATCTGTTCATTACAGAGGATGGAACTCAAAAACATGTTTCTAAAGACACTGCGATTAATCTAATTCAATGGGCTTACGAGCACGGAGTGGGCTTAGTCCTTAACGGCTCTAAAGAACGTCCAGATTATATTTTTCATTTTGGTTTGATTTGGAATTTCATACATAACAAATTTTTTATAAAAGATCAGATTGTTCAAACTCCGCCGAATGCTCCAATTTATGTAGCCGAAGTTTCGGAAGATATTTTACCTCAACACGCCATTCACTTTATCAAGGACTACATTAAGTCTGCCGGTATTGAAGAGCCTCGCGGAGCTTTGATCAGCAGAGATAAATTAAATTATGAATTTGCACTTAGTTTAGAGTCTTTAGGCAATCCTCCAAAACAAGAACACGAAGGCATTGCCCGTGGAATTGGTTGGTTTTTGCCAAACCATATGCCTGTCGTATTAGTCTATGAAGAAAAACTACAGAAATTATTTAGGATTTAAAAAACTCGTATAAACAAAGTCTTTCAACAACTACAATCTGATTTGTTTGAAACTTATATTTTTAGTTAATTTCCCCAGGCTGAGGAAGAAGGTCTTTTAAACAGTTTCTCCAATACTCAGGAATGTCTTCTGAAAATGTAACTCCAACTTCAAAAAAACCTTTTCCAATATGTTTGGTTCTAGAAATTTGACCATCTAAATCAATTTCCATCTGAGGTAGAAACAAAGCTATTTTAGTTCCAATTAAATGGTCTAAGGTAAGGCTGCCTTTTAAACTTTGGTCAGCATCGTCGCGGTGAAACACAGCTAAAAAACCGGATGAAGACGCATCAACAATATGGCCCGTTTTAGCAATAATTAAGCTAGTTTCTAAGTCGCTTAACTCGTTAAAATAGACATCTTCAACAACTTTTCTTTGTGAAACTCGCTTATTGGACAATTTAAGCCTCCTTAAAGGTCTATGGTTGCTTATCGTCCGGAGTTCAAGATTCATTTACTATATTCTTATTTATGCTATTCTAAACATCGCATTTTTTGATGGTGTAGGGGCAAAAGCCTTCAAATTGTTTCATAATAATACACAGGCAACGATGCATATAATTAAATCTTGGATGGTCGTGATGAATTTATACGTAAACAGAACTTTAAACTTAAAAAAAATAAAATATATCGGCCTAGATATGGATCACACTTTGATCAAATATCACTCCGAAAGGTTTGAAGAGCTAGCTTACGAACAAATGAAAAGTAAGCTTGTACAAAAACTTTCGTATCCCGAAGAAGTCTTAAATTTAAAGTTTGAATTTAAAAGAGCCATTCGTGGACTTGTGATTGATAGAAATCGTGGAAACTTATTAAAGGTTTCAAGATACGGTGCTGTCAGAGAATGTTATCACGGCCTTCAACGAATTGATTTTAAAAAGATGAAGACGCAATTCGGAACTTTATTTATTGATCTGAACAGCTCTGATTTTGACACCATCGACACGACATTTTCGATTTCACATGCGTGTTTATTTTCTCAGTTAGTGGAACTAAAAGAAACTAAATATAAAAATCAAATTCCTGAATTTTCACAAATGGCTGAAGACTTACAGTTTGTTTTGGATCTGTCTCACCGTGACGGAAGTATTAAAGACGTGGTTATTGCAAACCTAGATAAATATATTTTTAAAAGCCAAGATTTAGTGAACAACATTTTAAAGTTCATTAAACACGGTAAGGAATTATTTATCGTGACCAATTCAGATTTTCAATATTCGAACACTTTACTATCTTACGCGATCAATGAGTTTTTACCTGATGGTAAAAAATGGAATGACGTTTTTAAATGGGTTGTGACTTTAGCTAATAAACCAAGATTCTTTTATGACCAATTGCCGATTCTCAAAGTAGACCCAAAGACGGGACTTTTACAAAATCATTCTGGGGATTTGGTGCCGGGGGTTTATCAAGGTGGGTGTTCTAATCATCTTACAAACTACTGGGATGTCACTGGCGATGAAATATTGTATGTAGGCGATCATATTTATGGTGATATTTTACGTTTAAAAAAAGACTGCGAGTGGCGCACGGCTTTAATAGTTGAAGAACTAGAATATGAAGTGGAGCAAAATAAGCTTGGCCTATCAGTATCAAAAAAAATCCAAAGTTTGATGAAACGAAAGATCGATAAAGAAGAAGAGCTTAATGACTTTGTGGCCGAAGCCATCGAAAACGATAAGCTTGTGGATGAACTAAAAAAGAAAGTTTTTAAAGATGATATTACAAAAATCGATTTGGAAATTCAGCCTTTACTTCAACAGCAAAGAAATCTTCATAACCCTTACTGGGGCGAGATCATGCGAGTAGGGATAGAAGAAAGCCAATTTGCAAACCAAGTCGAACGCTTTGCCGACATCTATATGACTGACTTAAATGATTTAATGTCACAAAGTCCAAGAACTTATTTAAGATCTAGTAAAAGACAAATGCCTCATGACATTTTAGAAACTATTGAAGTTGATCAAGTGGAAAATAAATCCAACGGATAAAGCAACGGTTCTATTTTTTTTAGACTGAAAAGGATTAAATTTTTAATAGTTCTTTTTGATTGAATATAAAAAACTAAATTAAGCTTCTGAATTGAATATCTGTAGCCTAAATCAAACTTCTAAATGGAATAAATTTGCAAAATAAATTCATTTGTCTTTATTTGGTAAAGACAAAATATAAAATTAGCTATTGGTTCTCCATTAGCTTTTTTCTTTAATATTTTTTTAAAGCTTTTATCGTCAAAGACTTTAGTGACGTCGATTTTTTCAAGCTCTAGTTTTTCATAGATAATTTTTAGTTGTAAATCACCTTTTTTCAAATTGTTCAAAACAACAAGGTCAGGTTGAGTGACAGCTCGAGATTCTAAGCCCGTAACTTTGTTTATAGCAGCAGAGATATGTGGTAGTGTTGTAATAGGTTCATAATTTTCAACCAAGATATGGTTGGCTTCTGCCAATTGTGGATAAAGTCTTTTTATTGTGTTTTCTAAAACTAACTCTATAGTTTCTACATCACTCCATTTAATCAGTTTTACATATTTTGACGAGGGTGCGCTAAAAATGGCGAAGATGCTTAAACCACTTATTAAAAGGGCGCCTAAAACGTACATGAGCTCTAATTTATAGATATTTTTGTTCATAGAACTTAAATTTAGCCTTTGAAATTATGAATGGCAAATCCAATAAATTGAGACCGGTCCTTTTGATTGACCTCATGCGATTGGGCCGATAATAATACCCACTTACAAGACTTGATCTTAAAGGACAGGTACTTATGAGTGCAAAATTTAAAGCAGTAGTTTTTGGTTCCGGAAAAATTTCTTCCCATCTGCCAAAGCTATTTAAATTCTTATCCTGTGACTTTGTTTATTACGGTAAATCCTACGACTTCAATTTCAATGATGTTATTAATGACGGCAATAATAATGACACTAATGAAGCTATCAATAAAGTTTTTAAAGAAAATGTCGAAATTAATTCGAATCACATCACAATTAGCGATGAAATCAAATATGTATTTCTAGCTGTTCCTGATCAGCAAATTCAAAAAGCTTTTGAAGATTTAAAAAATACATTTTCACCTTTTGTACGCTTCATCCATTTATCTGGAACTATGTATTTTGATAATATTATCGGTGCCCACCCACTAATGACTTTCAATGCTGAAACTCAAATAGAAGATTATTCAAAAATAAAAATTTTTACGGACAATGAATTTTTTTATACAGAACACAAAGCTCAGATGAAATCGCTAAATTACGTTCGGCCAGAAGATAAAGGCGTTTATCACGCAATGGCTTCAATGTTGGGAAATTTCACACAATATTATTTATACACCTTAAAAAATAATTTTCCTGAAGGCATTCATTTTGAATCTTACGAGCAGCTTGTATTAGCTTCAGTATCCTC
>JANODG010000036.1:0-3581 GCA_031412575.1 Bdellovibrionales bacterium | reverse complement strand
ATGATATGTATAACTGTCTCCGCTGCGGCTGTTGTGAGTACAAACGAGAAGGGAGCTATCAGTATACAAAGCCTGTTGTGGGAGTTGTATATATCATCTGGCAGTGTGTTGGGTGTGGTACTCGACGTGTGGAAAGTGCGGAGTGGCAACCGCAGCAGTTGAAGTAAACCGTTACAACAGGAGAGTATACGATGTTGCCGAAGTATGTATATATTGTGGTTGCTAAGTATCGGGATAGAGAGGAGCAAGATATAGCCGCAGTGTATGTAGATAGAGAGGATGCCACCAAATATATCGATAGTATTCGCGGAGTGTATAAGAACGTGGAGCATTATATTGTGGAGAAGCGGTTGCGGCCGAAGTCGCCGTAAGTCGTTACGGGAGTGTAGTCGGCAGCGGTCGCGATTGCTGTTGTTTTAGAGGCGGGAAAAGGGCGTAAAAACGGCTTTGTGACGGGGGGATGTAGTAGATTTTTTTAGTGGTAGCGGTTCCGAGCGGGTAAGTGGTTGCTGTAGTAAGGGTTTAAGTGCTGCTGAGCGAGCAGCGACGAATAAGGGGTTACGTCCGAAATCGAGTGTCACAGTTAGCTATTGTTTCGAGAGAAGAGAAGAGAGGAGAAGAGAGAAAGTAATTATTAATAATAAAGAGTAAGTATTTCTCTTTGTTTTAATTGTATTTATTATTAATAGTAGTGTCTTTCTCTTTATTAGTAATTAATAAGTTGTGTATTAAATAGGATTCCCCACAAAGAAAACAGTTATGTTAACAGTAAGTAGTTTATTAATTGGAATTGTTACTGGAGTAGTAATTTCGATTGGAGTAGTAGTTCCTTGCTGGATTAGTTGTTATTTTGTTAATAAGACAATTTCGAATATTAGCCAGATTGTATCAGTGGAAAACAGCGAATTGCGGCAAGTAGTAGTTAATTTGGCGAGTAGGAATAATCAAGTGCCGATGATTGATGATGACGAGGACAGCGAAGAATTCTTTAATCACTGAGGTTCGATATGAATGCTACTGTGTGGATTCCGACTACGGAAGCGGCTGCTAATTGTAGATTAATCGAAGAGAACAGTTACGGTAGTTCGTTGAGTCTAGAGCAGTGGCGACGGTTGATTAAGTCTAAGAAAGCAGTAGCGATTTGTTACGAAAACAAAGCAGTAGCAGTAGTGGCAGCAATCGGCGGAAAGTGGCAATTGATTATGGTAGCAGTAACTCCAACAGCGAGACGGGAAGGAATCGGCAGCGAACTAGTTAGTTATCTAGGAGAAACGCTAGCGTTACAATTGCGATTGCCGGAAACTAATTATATCGGGTTGAAGTTTGCCGTAGCGAACGGCTTTGTAGTTGATAGAGTCGAGCGAAATGGATACGGTAACTGCGATGCGATTTGGTTAGTACGAAGTGCAGGCGAATGACAGACAGCGAGAAACAGCGGATTTACTCTTGCAAAGTGTGACACTGCGGGTATGATATAGGTAACAGTAGTTGCTGTGACTGCTGCAACCGCAAACGGAGCTAGCTATGAAGTGCCAAGTCACCGAACCGCAATCCGCAGTCGAGACGGTTACTCCTGCGAACGCTGAAGACGGTGCAATGTACGAAGTGGTGCAATGGGGTTGTCATACGCAATACGTCGGGTTGATTGTGCTGATTTGCTACAAGAGTGTTATCAGCTTGTCCAGCGGATCGAGTTGGAATAACCGCCACGAGTTGTTCGAAAGTAATCTTAAACTGCGGCGGCTGCGAAAGGGAGCAACGGTTACGCTTACTCAAGATTGATACGATATATAATATACGATAGCCAGCGATATATAAGTGTCGCTGGCTTTTATTATATACTATAGTCTCACGGTTGTCAGTCAACGACGACGAGTATATACTATGCTATAATGAGCGGCTGATTGATATATAACAGCGACTGCCAGATTGATATATACTAACCGATGGCAGATAGTAATAGTCGCACATTATAGTGACTGCTATAGTATGACATTCTGTTGGCGGCTATGATATGACACTCGCACGCTCGGATAATTGTGATACCCCCCCCCCGGTATGATACTAGTACGGTCGTTTGAGGGTCGGGCCACCCCATCGAAAAATTTTGGGGAAAATTACAGAATCACTTTCATTTAATATTCAAAATTATGGCTACCTGTATTCTCTGTGATCGTCTATTTGATAACGCTAGAAAACACGCTACTAAAACTACTTGTCACCCTTGTATTAAAAAGAGACACCAAGTAGCGGTAAAAGCTAATCTGGTAGATTATAAAGGTAACAAATGTCAACTGTGTGGATACGACAACTGTTTCTCTGCTTTAGATTTTCATCACGTTGATGCTACAGAAAAAGAAACAGAACTTTCTAAGATGACTAGTTTAAGTCAAAAATCCCAAGAAACAGAAGTCCGCAAATGTTTGCTGCTCTGTAGCAACTGTCACCGCAAACTACACGCGGCTATTCGAGACGTAGAGAAAAATCACCCTCCGTCTCCTATTATCGAAATAGCAAACCAGACACACGAAAAATGGTTAGCTACTGCTGGTTCTCTTCCTCCTCGTAAACATTGGAAAGATTACCACCATAAATATAATAAACAAGAATGTCGAATTGATTATTCTTCTATTAACGGTTTACTTTCTGGTTTAATATAATGACCGCTACCTTCCTCTACAAACCGAATCTGCTGCTCGGAGTAACAGCAACAGATTTCGCAACCGCTCCAATTGGCGAAACTACTAGCAACCACAGAGGGATACAGTACGCTCTCTCCGATCTGTTGCACGCCCTTAAAGTAACAGATACAGATAACTGCACTCTGATTATTCCCGCTCAATACGCTCGCGACTTTGCGACAACTGTGGAAATGTGCGATTACATAATAAGTGACTGTTATACACCGCGTTACAAAGACGGCTTCTCTTTTAAACGCTATCTTGATCGTCGCGGACTTCCCGCCCGAATCTACGGTATTCCGATAGCTATCTCTGACACGATGCCCGAACTCCTTCCCGTTGCTACTCCAGTAAACTAACATGCAAGACTACACCCGCATCGAAACTTCTATTATCAATCTCGGTACTCATCAGTTACAGCTATCTGTTACAAAAAACAGATACACAACTGCCGATTACGACACCGTAACTGATATTAAACTAGAACTGCTGAATACCAAATCACAACTCTTTCCCTGTTGCGGTGGTTGTCGAGAACTGCAATGCAGTCGTTGCGGTTACATAACCCTTATTAATTAATAACATGATCTACGGCTTGCACTCCGAAACAGATACCATTGCCGTTCTCGAAGCTTTACTTTCGGCAGCTAGCCATCACACTACACCGAAAGCAATGGAGATACAAAAACGCTGTACCTCCCTGCTCGAAGCTATTCACGGTTGCGGCTGTAACACCAATCGCTGCTATCCGCAATCAGACCGCCGTAGCCGTTACTGCGACTACTGCGGCCGAATTACTGTAATAAATTAAATGATTACTTACGATACGCGAAGTCTAACAGTTGCGGTCGATGACTGCTCCGAACCGCTTACTCTGCCGACTGTACACTACGCAGCTTG
>JANODG010000035.1:0-2320 GCA_031412575.1 Bdellovibrionales bacterium | reverse complement strand
TAGACCATACGCTGTTTTCAGAAAAAACACACCGTCAAGCCTCTGAGATTTATAATAACCCCAAACGATACACCGAGATAAAGAGAGCCTGGGCAATGTTTGTATTATCGCAACAATCCTTCTTGAACATCATTGATAACTCTTGGAAGTTTCAACGTCACAGAAATACGGCACAAGGTTTCCAGAATAAAAAAGAAATGTTTGATGAACGATACACCCGCAGGTTAGAAAAAACGCAGATATTTTGTAGAGATGCCAACCGAGTGCTAACCAACATGGATACTCCAGAAGCCTTTCATTTTATAGATCCACCGTACTTCAATGCGAATATGGGACATTACGATGGATATACCGAATCAGATTTTGAGAAATTACTCCAGACCTGTGAAAAATTAGAAGGTAGTTTCATGCTCACAACCTTTCCGAGTGCGATTTTGGAAAAATACCGAAAAAGAAATAAGTGGTATCAGATCCAAATCAAGATGTTTAGTTCGGCAAAAGGAGGGAACAACCAAGTGGGAGAGGATGCCACAAAAGTGGAAGTGCTGACGATGAACTATAAACCCACGAGGCAAAGTGTGAGTCTTTTCGAGGAGAAATTAAAACCCCGCATGGCTGCCTAATTTTAGTAAAACATAGTTACTCAAAGTAATTCCGCCGCAAGCGGAACTCCATGCAGGGTATATCTTCTGCATTACTTTGAGTAAACTATGTTAAAATTAGGCGGTGCAAAGATAGAATTTTTAAATTAGTTTCAAAACATAAAATGTAAAGTCATGGTCTTAAAAATCTTAAAAATTGTAGGATTTGCTATTTTAGGCATATTCTTATTGTTGTTTGGTGTAGCATTTTCCAAAGTGGATAAGAATTCAAAAACCAAACTAAAGGATGCTTTTGCTGGGTTATTTGGGAAGAAAAGCGTAACAAATCAATTGCTTTTGGGGAATAAGTTTTTACCAAGTGGCAACGCTCCTGTTACACTTACCAAAAAAACAACGTCCATTGCTCCGAGTACACCCATCTCAAATGATGAAAAAATATTCATTGATATAAACGGTTTTGAAGTGGCTTCGATTATTATTTTGCGAGTAAATGACCCTATCAGCGTTTCGGGTGCAAAGGATATGGAGGTATATACCAGAAAATTAAATACACCACTCAAAGCTAATCAAGTTGGTTGGACCCGAAACGGAGAAGAAGTTTTCAAAAGGTTTAATCCTGATGGAAGTTTCTATTACACTATCGTTCCATACATCGAAACCGAAGAGCCTCCCATGAAGGATTGATTATAGAATTTTGTTTATATTTGTAAGGAAATAATAATTTAACAAAATGGCAGAGAAAAGAACACAAATCGAAAAGAAAGTGAGCATAGATGAAAATATTGCTCCTTTGCTTGAATATATGCTAAAAAAAGCTAATACCAATTTGAGTGGTATTAGCAACTCATTCGTAAGGGTTTGGATAAATCAAAACCTTGACCTTTTGACTGAATCTGAAAAAAAGAAGTTCAAATTAAGTTAAGATGGGAGAGGCTATTCAAAACAATGTATTTATTGATACCAATGTATTGATAAATGATTTTTTTTACCGTGTAAAGCGAAAGGAAGTCAGTAAACCAGCCCATTTGGCAATCGTTTATTTAAAATCAAAACCAAAAGTTGATTTATTCATTGCCAGTTTTTCGGTGATTCAATTAATTTCTACATTAGATAAGGCAAAAGTTTCAAAAACAGAAATTGCCAGTGAGATTAAACGTATTTTGACACGTTACAAACTCATTGATTTAACAGCAAAAGATATAGAAAAGGCTTTGAGTATTGAATATAAAGATACCGAAGATGCTGTTCAATATACTTTGTGCAGGAAAGCAAGGTGCTTATATATCGTTACAGACAATGTGAAAGATTTTAAGATTTTTGATTTGGTTTCAACTATTAAACCAAAATCAATTCGTGATTTATTTTTGGGATAAAAAAAGCTCTTCATTTATTTGAGGAGCTTTTTTATTGCTTAAAAATATCGTAAAAAGAGTAAATTAAAACCCCGCATGGCTGCCTAATTTCAGCGTACAAGACACAAAAAGTAATTCCGCCGCAAGCGGAACTCCATGCAGGGAAATCTTCTGCATTACTTTTTGTGAATACTTGTACGAAATTAGGCGGTGCAAAGATAGAATTTTATATTTGGAAACAAAAAAGCTCCTCAAATTAGTGAGGAGCTTTTTGTTTCTAAAAAAAAAATCTATCTATTAACTTGACTTCCTACTGCAAGTAATAACACTAATGTGCCAATCCCATAATTACTCCATACTTTACCC
>JANODG010000034.1:0-28404 GCA_031412575.1 Bdellovibrionales bacterium | reverse complement strand
ACACAAATGACAGGAAGTGGTTTGAACGAAAATCGCGCCCAACATAAAAAAATAAATTCAACGGACTTAGAAATTAAAAATGTCGGTTTAACTTTAGCAGAGCTTGCTATGGGTCATCTTAGAAATAATAAAAGTACAAATGACTGGGTCAACTGGGTAATTTCAAAAAGCAATAAAGAACAAAAACACACGATCGTTAGAAGCGTCGATTATGCGTTGATGTCAGGGGCCGCTTTATTTAAAACTTACTTGGCGGTGAAAAATGGAAATTATAAAAGTGCGATCACACAGTACAATGGTGGTGGTGTTAAAAATTATTACGGTCTAATTATCAAAAAAGAAAATCAAGTGCAGTTGGCAAAGATGAATGCTCCCGAAGATTTAAAATACACCTTGGGTGCACTGTGTGAGATTGTAGATTCTTTAAGTGGATGTGAATCCCTGATCGGCGAGATACTCTAAAATTGTCGCCAAGTAAGATTAAGCTGAAGCTATTTAGGATGTAAAAGTTACTTACAGTTTAATGCTGCAAAGGGCTTATAAAAATAAAATTTAGATACATAAAGAATTCAGATGAAGGAAAGTCAAAAGTCTGTTAGGTCCCTAATGCCACTTGTAATAATTAAAAATAGAGAGGTCTTAAATGAAATCGTTGTTAATTATCGTATTGTTATTCAGCCATATTTTTGTTCCGGCTTACGCCAAAAACTGTACGTCTTTTTTGAAGAACGCTTCATTAAAAAGTTTATTTACAGGTTCTGAAGTTTCAAGAATAGAAATGACAGACGCCGAACTCTTGATCTTTTTAACTGAGGTAATTCCTGATGGTAGTTTTGTTTTTGACGGTTTAAAAAGTCAAGATGTGGTGTTAACCGCTACCTCGAATGTAAACAAGACGTCTACGCTGTCTTCATTTTTTCATATCGCGATGTATGACCCTAGTCATTCTCGTCCACGTCTTTTTGGTGGAAGCACTAACCACACACGTGTGACCTTTAATGTGTTTGATGATCTGGTGGGACAATCCACTATTATTCGACGTACAGATCCTATCAGACGTATGGTGACTATTTTAATTGAGCGTGCAGAGCTTGCGCAACAATATGACCGCGGTTCTCGTTATCAAGAGATTAAACTAATCTTTAATGAGCTTAATCGACTTAAAGAGATCACGATTTCAAATGGAAACTTTGCGAGTTTAAGATATATCAAAGACTGGAAATCCCATACGGTATTCGTTCCTGAGGGTATCGTGATTGGGCAAAAGGCTGTATTTTTATTAGAAGATGGCCCGTATTTTGAGACGGAATTCTAGATCCGAGGATAAGGCAATCCTAGCCATGATCAGCAAGATACCCTAAAATTTTAATCATAGGTAAACCTTGGATGGACGATTCGTCTTGGGTTATGACTTCAGACATCAGTTTGTGTCCATGAGATTCAAAACGATATCCCCCGGCACAATCAAAAGGTTTATCTAAATTTAAATAATCTGTAATTTGTTGGTCAGACAAACTTTTCATAACTAAATTCGTTTGATCGTAAAACTCAATCTTTTTAAAATTTTTATTTTCAAAGTCAGTCACATGGATCAAGCAAACGCAGGTGATGAGGCTATGCATTTGTCCTTGAAGCTTTTTTAAGTGCGCAAAGTTATTTTCAAAAGTTTCGGGTTTATCAAAAATTTCATTTTTAAAAACGCAGACTTGGTCCGACCCAATAATAAGCCAAGGAGTTTTAAATTCCTTTTCGTTCATCATTATTTCCGCAACTTTCATGGCCTTATCATGGGCTAATGTTTGGGCAACTATTAAAGGGCCTTTATCTTTTAGTTTGTTTTTGACTAAGCTTTCATCAATATCTGGTTTTTTAATGATCGGATTTAATCCGGCATTTTTAAGAAGCTGAGCACGATATTTAGAAGAGCTGGCTAAAATTAGGTTCATAGTCAAAAGTTGCCAGCCGAAATCATTTAGGTCAATAATGTCTTATGGAAACTTTTAATACCTATATTCATAATATCGATCCTTTTGTGATTCAATTTTCTGATCAGTTCGGAGTTCGTTGGTATGGACTTGCATATCTAGCTGGGATTTTATTAGGCTATGCGATTATTTTAAAACTCATTCGAAAAGGTAAAATGCAAATCAAGGAAGATATTCTTTCTGATTTTGCAACGTGGATGGCCTTTGGAATTTTGATTGGTGGTCGACTTGGATATTGTCTTTTTTATGCTCCTCATCTTTTGACCGAATTTGGATCAAGCTTTCCTTTCTGGGGTGTTCTTGAAGTTCACAAGGGCGGAATGGCTAGTCACGGTGGAATTGCGGGCGTGTCTGCCGCTTGTTATCTTTTTGCCAGAAAACACAAACTTAATTTTTTACACTGTTTAGACATTACAGTCTTAGGTGGATCCTTAGGATTTTTCTTTGGACGTATTGCCAATTTCATCAACGGTGAACTTTACGGCAGGGAAGTGGCATCAAAAATCTCTTGGGCTGTTAAATTCCCCTCTGAACTAAAAGAATGGGCTTCTTACGAAGTTCAGAAATTAGATCGCTTAGGTTCTTTAGTGGAAAGTTTAGGGACTATATCGGTAAATCAAAATGGTAGATCTGAAAGTATTTCTGCAAGTGCCACGACATGGTCGTCTTGGATTGCAAGTTACCGATCAAATATGAATTCCAATTTAAACGTAAATCAATATTTAGAATACATTCAAGATCAAGTTTACAAAGGCAACGAGCAAGTGCTAACAGGCTTGCAATGGGTACTAACTGCAAGACACCCTTCGCAGCTTTATCAGGCCTTCCTAGAGGGTTTGATGGTTTTTGTGATCTTAAATTTAATTTGGTTAAAGCCTAGAAAGCCTGGTGTTATTGCTGCAGGGTTTGGGGCACTTTACGCCCTAGCAAGAATTATTGGCGAGCAGTACAGGATGCCTGACGCGGCCATAGGCTATCAGCTTCTGGGTTTGACTCGCGGCCAGTGGCTGAGCGTTGCAATGCTTGTTATGGCGTTCCTATTGCTTATGTATTCGTTAAAGCAGAATACAAAAAATTATGGTGGTTGGACTTCGAAGTGACATGATTTTAATAAAGTTAAAACGAAGTGAGTGCAGATCGCAGAAAACTTTTAAGTTCAGAATAGATGCGTCCTGGCTGATTTGAATCTGATGTTATTTGTTTTAAAGCTATTGAATTTGATTTAAACTTTTTTTGTTTCATAATGAGACAGTCTTTAAAAAATAATTTGATTTTTAAAAAATTTTTTAAAACCTCTAAAAGCCTTATCTACGCTATGTTTTATTTGATTGATTACAAAATTTGTCACCGTTTAAAAGTTCTTCAGCTGTAGAACTTCTGTATATTTAAATCGTAATTTTCCTCATGTAATCTATAAGTGGGGAGAAACTTATGCCACACGTGTATTCATTATGGAAACTTCAAATAGCACTAGCCATAGTGATCTTTTCTAGTTCTGTATTTGCCCAAAGTAATTCTGATGGACGAGTTGTAAGATTATTAAATCCCTACAATATGAATTTACCAGCCTTAGAAATCATTCCAACAAATGGATCTGAATATAATGTTGAGTTTCACAATGAAGCTTCGTTCCCTCCAGGTACGCGATTTGTTTACTTAGAGCGTGGTGGACTTACAGAATATGGATACATCGAAAATGGCAACCTTGTTGGTGATCATTCTTTAATGCCAATAGTTTATTTACACCCAGTAAATGCGAGTGGGGAAGTTGATAAAACAGTTATTCTTGGAATGCCTGCTAATTTTTTAGAATTTGAAAGTTCACGAAAAAATTTATATGAAGACGAAAATATTAGATCGTTTTTTGAATCCTGCGACTTAGACGATCCTACTTACAAATGTGATCCAAGTTCTAGTCCAGCTCGCAGCTACACCACAGAAGTGTTTTATGAAAATTTAGCAGATACCACGAAAACTCTATACTACATTAGTAATTTAAGTTCTGGTGAGCCTGAAGCTGGAGTACCTACGGTTCCTTCGCTGGCGCTAACAGCCGCTGCCGTTGACGAAAACAGCGCAGCTACAGCGACTGGAAATGCACCAGCGCTTGAATCAGGCAGAACAACTTTAAGTTATGGAGTTTTACCGACAACTGAAGATACAGCTGAAGTCGCAGCCGATGAAACAGAAAGTTTGGTTACGCCATCACCTTCGGCACCAGTTGCTCCGGGGACTGAGTCTGACGTAGCTCCTGAAGCCACAGTGGCAGCGCCCTTAGATCCAAACAATTATAATAACGATCCTGTTTTAAGAAACATGCTTGAAATGCGTTTAACCGAAAGGTTAGCAAACCCTTTGATCAGAACTTATGGGGCCACGGACAATAGTGTTTTTAGATCGGATACAGAATTGCCTGCAAACACAAGATTTATTTTAGTTCCTAATGAAGATCGAAAAGTTGTAACAACAGCTTCTGGTGACAAGATCTATTACCGCGCCGTTTACGGAGTGACATCAACGGGTCAAATTGCAACAAACTCTGAAGGTGTAAGAGCTCAGTTTTTTATTCCTGAAGCCGTCTTAGAATACTATGATCCTGAAACTCGTGAAATTAAGCCTGTGGCTCAAGATTCAAAATTGGTTCGTGTAAGACCTGTTGCAGTTGCTAAAGAATCTGAGGCCGTAGAACCTGCAGCTGGTGCTGACGAAACAGCAACAGATGCTCCGGCGGGCGTTGCTCCTGCCGCAGAAGTTGCAGGAAGTGTGACCCCAGTTGCTGAGTCACCAGAAGAAGATTCAAGCCCAGAATTTACAAATTTATCTATGTGTTCAAACCGTGCTTTTTCAAGAAGATTTGGTGTGGGTTCAAGTTGTGATATGGTTGAAATGGATGGCTTTAAATCAGCAACTCAACAGATTGTAAGAAACTTAGAATCAAATGTGTTAACTAACAACTTAGTCATCGCCGTTGATAGCAGAACAAATAGTTGTTCGCACATTTCTTTAAGCCAAACTGACCAAAGTGGTTCACTATCAACGTCTTTTGATGAGGTTCGAAATGCACTTCAATCTGTACCTCCTAATCAAAGGTTGGGATTGGCGATTCCAAGTGCTCCTACCGAGAGTAAATATACGTACTCCTGTGCAAGAGATAAATCGGAGTGCAGATTTTCGTATGATCATTATTTACCAGAAACTATGAAATTAGCTTCAGAAATTACGGCACCTGGTTTAGACCCTAGCCAAAGACAAACTATACGAGTTTATGGTCCGGACTCAATGAATAGATATTTGGTGTTATATGTACGTGGTTCAAAAGTTTTAAGATCACTGGTCTTTGAAGACAATCCTGGAATCATTATGGATGGAACTATTGGAAATATTTTAGATCAGATGGAAGACTACAACGACCTTAAGGCTGATGCAGAAGACGCTGATGGAAAAGGCTATGTGTTAACATCAACGTCATATAATCTTGACGGGGAAAGAGTAACAGACAGCGAGCGTTTAGGAACTCCAGCTGGCGCAAGTTTAATTTCTCAAATTAAAAATAATTCGGCGGCAAATCCATCAGCCCCAGCGACAGCTAAGAAGTTTTATAAACTTTCCTGCAGTGGTTCTGCAGATGTAGAAGCAACTCCAAGGTCAGAAGCTTTAAGCACCGGCGCCACTGAATAAATTGACTTTAAACAACAATTTATCAAATTTCCTTCAAGATCGACCTAGGTCTTGTAAAATCGCATAGATTTTAAAACTTAGTCTTATCAAGGACATATTTTTAGCCGATACTATTCTTGATGAAATTGTTGTCTTTGGTTTTATTAAATCTTCTTTTTGTAAATCATGTGAATGCTATGGGTTGGTTAGGAAATGTTTTTTCTGGCAATTCAAACACCGAAGCGGGAACATGTGCCAGTGGAGAATGTGGTCGCGCGGGAATGACGGGACGACCTGTGTCTGCGATTAATCTATCATTAGCGCAAGGTGAAGGTTCTGTAGACGAAGCATTTGCTCACTTCGAACTATTTGCAAAAAATAATCCTGAATGTTTACCCTCTGGTGGCCAAGAAAAGTATGGCCTGATCACTGATTTTTCCAATGGCACGGCTAACAATTTAACATATGTCGTGAAGATCGATGGGAGAGGAAAGCCTTCTGTTGTCGACGTTTTTAGAACTGCCGAAGGAAACGGTCAGGGAACTGATGGTGTCGGCAACGAGTGTGGGAGCAACCAATCGCCCCACGGCTTCATGAAAATGGGGCGAGCCGATTTTAGAGCTGAAAGTACTCCCGGTTATCCACCATGGCCTCAGTGCGGTAAATTGAACCCAGGCTTTGAGGACAACCGCATTTACCTTGGTGGCTTGGAAGCAGGCTACAACGATAATCTTGGTGGTGAAACTGATCCCAGAGAGTGTCCCGACGGAACAGTTCGCGCAGCCAGGCTGCATTCTATTTCTTACGCTCCCGGGGGAACCAGCTTAGGTTGTAAGGGGATGCCTCTAGAGAAGTGGTGTGATTGGGCTCCGAAGCTTAGCGGAGGCTGTGCTTACAATTATGACGGCTCAGACTCACCAGCAATCTGTCAACTTAAAGGCGGATCCGCCGAAAACTGTCGTCGTGATTCAGCCGCTTCCGAAACATATCTTGGCTCTTAATATCTAGTTCAATCGTGCTTTTCGGGATTTTGAGCCGGACAAAACTCATCTCAAACGCTATTTATTTTGATTTAGTAATTCCTAAAACAAGTTTAATAAAATAGAGCTTTAACTCATGTAGTGAATTCAATATTTGTTAAATGAACTTATAAACTAATTCGTCATTTTCGATGGTAAAAAACATTTTTACGCTTCCTAAATTTAGTGTCCGGTATTTAAAATTTACGGAATCTTTTTTTGACTTAAAAAACTTTAAATCTTCCACGTTTTCATTTGTGCTGTTGAGTTCGAACCCATCGATGTTTTCTATTTTTAATTCGGCATAAGCTTTTGGCATATAATCTCCTTAATTTTTTATTAAGAGAGGATGCAAGCTTTAGGTTTGGTGGAAAGTTTATTAATTGCTGTTTAGCTGAAAAAGATCAGAAGACTTCCGGATGGCCGGACAAAAATAAAGGATAAAGGTGCCAGGTTCCGAATGCTGGTCACGGTGAGTTATATTTTTGGATTTTTTCAAAGTTATTGGCGCTGTCTAGTTCACTCGCACCCACACGTCGAACGAAGTTCGACTTTCGTGGGGCTCGCTGGAACTTTTCCCACTGCGTGGGGCCTTGTCTAGTTCACTCGGATTGGCTTTTCGGGGCGGCTTCCGTTCAGTCCGCTTCGCTGGGACTTCCGTACGCACGCCCTGCGCTCTCGCTCGAACTTTTCCGCCTGCGTGGGGCTAGAAGTTACAGTTTTTTAGTCTTAAGCGGACGTTTAAAGGAGTGATTTCAATCAACTCATCTTCTATGATCCATTCTAAAGAACTTTCAATCGTTATTGGTTTGATAGGGCTAAGTTTAATATGTTCGTCAGTTCCAGAAGCTCGAACGTTAGTTAACTTCTTTTCACGACAGACGTTCACGTTAAGCTCGCCACCTTTATTGTAATCCCCAATGATCATGCCTTTATAAACTTGAACAGTTCCATCAATAAATAAAGCCCCACGATCCTCTAAGTGAAACAACGAGTAAGGAGTTGCTTTACCCTGACGATCAGAAACCATTCGACCTGTGTAGCGTTTTTGAATGTCCCCACGGTATTCGTCATAACCATCGTACTGAGAATTTAATAATCCAGTACCACGAGTGTCAGTTAAAAACTCTGATCTGTAGCCAATCAATCCACGAGCAGGAATTCTAAAAACCGCAGTAGCACGTCCATGACCTTTATTGTTCATTTCAGTTAAAATGCCTTTTCTCATTTGTAACTTTTGGGTCACAGTTCCTAGATAAGGCTCTTCAACGTCGATATAAACTAAGTCAAATGGTTCAAGCTTTTTACCATCTTCTTGCTTGTAAATTACTTGGGGTTGAGACACTAAAACTTCGTAACCTTCACGGCGCATCTGTTCTAATAAAATAGCAATTTGAAGTTCACCACGAGCAATAACTTTAAATGTATCCGCATTTTCAGTGGCTTCAACTTTTAAAGATAAGTTTGTCAGTAATTCTTTATCTAAACGTTCTTTAATTTTTCGAGATGTAACAAACTTTCCCTCTTTACCAGCAAAAGGACCGTTGTTTACAGACATAAAAATACCAACAGTGGGCTCATCAACGTTCACTCTTGGTAAGGGAACAGTCACTTCGGGCGATGAAATCGTATCCCCAATCGCGATGTCTTCATAACCGGATAAAATACCAATGTCCCCAGCAGTCAGTTCTTTAACTTCCACTTGCTGGTTTCGGCTATAAGCTAAAAGTGACGTCACTTTATACGTTTGAAGTTTACCCTCTTCTTGATGAAGACTTAGTCTATCACCGAGCTTCACTGATCCCGCCTGAATACGTCCAATGGCAAGACGACCAACATAAGGGTTGTAACCAATATTAGTAATCAACATTTGAAACGGAGCGCCCTCAATGATTTTTGGAGGCGGCACTTCAGAAATGATCAGATCAAAAAGTTCTTTTAAACTATCCGTTTGAGTTACTTTTTCGTAGTCTTGGGAAGCCTTGCCTTCTCTGGCAATAGCAAAAATAGTTTTAAAGTTCACTTGCTCATCTGTAGCTTCAAGATCGATGAATAGATTAAAGACTTCATCTAAAACAACTTCAGTTCTTTGATCTTTACGATCGATTTTGTTCACGCACAAAATGATTTTTTTATTTTGAGCTAAGGCTTTTTTTAAAACAAAACGAGTTTGCGGTAATGGACCTTCCGAGGCATCCACTAGCAAAAT
The DNA here is from genome assembly GCA_031412575.1 of Bdellovibrionales bacterium. Classification (GTDB taxonomy): domain Bacteria; phylum Bdellovibrionota; class Bdellovibrionia; order Bdellovibrionales; family UBA1609; genus JAMLIO01. Next base: position 19,534 of record JANODG010000034.1, on the reverse strand, counting down.
CGCTCCATCAACCATATCTAAAATGCGTTCCACTTCACCACCGAAGTCACTATGTCCTGGGGTGTCCACAATGTTAACTTTTACATTGTTGTAGATGAAAGATGCGTTTTTAGCCGCGATTGTGATCCCACGTTCTCTTTCAAGATCCATAGAGTCCATCATGCGTTCTTCTGTGGCTTCGTTATCTCTGAACGCTCCACTCTGTTTAAGTAAAAAATCAACTAGTGTTGTTTTGCCGTGATCAACGTGAGCAATGATTGCGATATTTCTAATTTCCATTCTGATATTTCTAAGAGAAAGCGTGAGGAAAGCAACTCGAAGTTTAATTATACGTTGCATTATTAACAGGACTCTAACTTTGCATATTTTACTTCCAAAGCTTTGGCTTTGTATAATGTAAGTAAATAGGTGAGGAAAATAAATTTATTTTTTAAAAACTATTTTTAAAAAAAGGAAACAAATGGAAACCCAAGAATTCATGTCAAACTTTCATCTTTATTTTCAAGAGCACGGAATAAATTTGGTGATTGCATTAGCTGTCTTAATTTTGGGCTGGGTATTTTTAAGCTTAATGGCTTTCATCCTAAGAAAACATATTTTTAAAAAACTAAAACTCAATTATTACTTCGAAGCGATCGCATTTAAAATTGATATTGAAAGATTAATTGCGAGGCTTTTGTTTTTTATCGGTCTTATCTTCCTGTTTAAAATCACATCACAAATTGCAAATTTAACCGAAGTTGATAATTTTTTTGATCATTTACTTGGTGTAGTCGGAAAGTTGATAATCATTGTTCTTAAAGCCATCAACCCTTTATTCATCGGCCTGATTGCAGCTTGGCTGACCAAAAAAGGAATTTTATATTTAGGCGAAAAATTTAGATTAGATGATCGCATAGGATCGAAGTTAGACGCGGGCGAAGCGGTTACATTTAGCTTCACAAAATCTTTAAGCGAAATGGGATATGGGGTCGTATTTTTAATTTTCTTGCCTGCGATTTTATCGGGACTAGGTTTAAGTGACATGAGTCAGCCGATTCAATCCATGATTGAACGTGCTTTAGCTTTTATGCCTAACTTTTTCGGAGCTATTATAGTTCTTTCTTTGGGTTGGTTTGTGGCCAAAATCATAAAGGAAGTTATCACCGGCTTACTCAGTTCGATGGGCGTGGATTCGGCGTTTTCTAAAATTCAGTTTGATCAAGTGACTGGTGGACTTAAACTTTCAAAACTTGGCGGAACTTTAGCTTATGCTATGGTTTTACTTTTAGTTTTTATTGAAGCCTTAAAAAAATTAAGTTTAGACGCAATCACCGAACCAATTATCGTGATGCTGAACCAGTTCTTTGCATCCATTCCAAGTTTTTTATATGCGATGTTTTTAATTTTCATTTCTTATTTCGTGGCCAACATCGTTCGTCAAATTGTGACCCAAGTTTTAGAAGGTTTTGGATTTAATAATGTTTTATCTAAACTTGGCTTCGAAGCCTCTTACACCAAAGTTGCCCCTGCCCATGTTGTCGGTGTGGTCGCCTTCTATGCAGTGATGTTTTTTGCAATCATCGAAGCGTTAAATCAGTTAGGCCTTCATGACATTTCTTTAATTGTTCGGGACGTCACTGTGTTTTCAGGCCAAGTGTTATTTGGTTTGGTGATTTTTGGAGTGGGTTTATTCATCGCCAACATCGTATCAAAAACCATTCAGTCTTCATCAGTGCCAAATTCTAATATTTTAGCATTACTTGCTCGTACTGGAATTTTAATTCTTGTCGGTGCGATGTCACTTAAGCGCATGGGGCTTGCGGATGAAATTGTGAATATAGCTTTCGGTTTGATACTAGGTTCATTAGCGTTAGGGGCAGGAATTGCTTTTGGGCTAGGAGGTAAAGACGAAGCCGCTCAGATTGTTAAGGATATTAGGGCTAAATTTAAATAACAAAAAATTAAATTACTTTAAAAAACCTTCTTCAAAAGAAAAAAGATCACGATTTTGGCGTGATCTTTTTTTGATAACAATTTTTTAAAAAATTAAAGTGATGCAGATTTAAGAGGTTCTGTTTTTGCTTCAGGCTTTTCTTCCATCAACTGATCGATCCATTCTTTTTGACGAATCAAGTGAGACGGTAAATCCATGTTTGGTTTACTTAATTGAGCCAAAACTGATTTGGCTTCTTTTAGTCTTTGTTGATTAACAAGTAATCTAACAAGCTCTTCTACAACTGTACGTTGATAAGTGTCTTTGTCTAAACCTACGATATGCACATAAATTTTCTCAGCAAGATCAGGGCGTTCAAGCTCTTCTAATACCTGAGCATAATGAAACATAGTTAATGGGTTCGTACCTTCAGCTTCGTAGTACTTATCAAATGCTAAAACTGCAGAATTATAGTCTTTCATTTGAGTTCTTAATAAGGCTAACTTTTCCCAAGCTTCAGGAGTGTTCATTTTTTCGGCCCACTGGCTTAATTGATATTCACCTTGTTCGTAGTGTCTGTGCTTAACAGCTAAATCAGAGAACGCAAGTTGGGTCGCGGGACTTGAAATGCCGATGAGAACTTGAGCTTGCATTGGAATAACACTTAAAGAGTCATTGCCCCATTTTGTAGTATGGATAAATCCAACAAGAATAAAAACAGAAACAGACATAATCCATGTAATGGCCTTCTTCTGAGTTTCTTTCTCAAACTTCTCTTCGTTTTTAGAGCCTAACCACCCACACTCACAAAGAACCCAACCATCTTCATGGCGTTCTTCAGAAATATGTGAGCCACATGTCGGGCAAATTCCATATCTTGTCATCATAAAACACTTCTCCTTCAAAAAACGTGCAACTTGTTATCTCGCTTTACATATCAAGTTTCAGACCATGTCCAAAAGTGGCTTTAAATGCTCTAGGGCTTAAATGAATGTATTATTGTAAAAAAGAAGTGACGATTTTAGGCCCACGGCAGGTGGAAAAGTTCGCCCCACGCAGTGGGAAAAGTTCCAGCGATGCCCTCTGCAGGAGGAAAAGCACCAGCGAGCGCAGGGCGTGCGAAGCCGCCCGACCGCGCGAGTGTGCTAGACAGCGAGCCCCACGAAAGTCGAACGGAGTTCGACGTGTGGGTGCGAGTGAACTAGACAGCGTGGGGCTTGATAAAATCTCACGAAATATTTACTATCTCCTTCATGACTCCACAAAAAAAACGAATTCTCACAGGTATCAAAGCAACTGGCGTTCACATCGGAAACTGGATGGGTGCTATCGAGCCTGCTCTGGATCTTGCTAACGACACTTCTAACGAAAGCTTTTTATTCATTGCGGATTACCATGCTCTCAACTCAAACCCAAAACCAGAGTCTCTTAAAGAAAAAACTTACGAAATCGCTGCCACATGGTTAGCGCTAGGATTAGATCCAAAAAACTCTTTCCTATACAGACAATCAGACATTCCAGAAATTTTCGAACTCACTGTGATCTTAAGCGCCTTAACTGCCAAAGGCTTAATGAACCGGGCCCATGCATATAAAGCTATAACTCAGGAAAATTCAAACAAAGGTATTGAGGACATAGATGACGGTGTGAACATGGGGCTTTTCACATATCCCATCTTAATGACCGCAGATATTTTGATATTTAATGCTGATCAAGTTCCCGTGGGACCAGACAATGTTCAGCATTTAGAAATTGCTAGGGACTTAGCCCAAAAATTCAATTCAATGTATGGGGATCAATTCAAATTACCTGAAGTCCTCCTTCCTAAAAAAGTAAAACTCTTACCGGGATTAGATGGGCGCAAAATGAGCGCAAGTTACGGGAACCACATCCCAGTGTTTCTAGACGAAAAATCCCTTAGAAAGTCAGTCATGAAGATTGTTTCCGATTCAACGCCAGCGGAAGAACCTAAAGCTACAAAAGACAATTTGCTTTTTGATTTTTATTCCGTATTTGCTTCAAAAGACCAGATTAAATCCATGGAGCAAAAATATGCCCAAGGCATTGGATGGGGTTTTGTAAAACAAGAAATTTTTGAAGTTCTGAATGAAAAACTTAAAGGCCCAAGACAAATATTTAACGATCTAATGGCTGACAAAACTCAGTTAGACAAAATCCTTCTTGAAGGAGCATCAGCGGCTCGAGAGATTGCTTCTGAAAACCTCTATAATATTAGAAAAAAAATAGGAATGACGAAATAAAGCTTATAAATTTTTTTAAATTTTGCTTTTGGCATAATTTTCGCTGATATTCCATCATGTCTATTTTTAGTCTTAAATACTCAGTTTTAATCTTTTCATTTATTTTATTGAAAATGAATGCAGCTTTTGCTTTGGGCTCGCAGTGTGAAGACTACTTAACCAAATCAAATGCAAATCATTCAGAAGACTTAAGCCGTCAGACTCAATCCAAGGCGGACTTAAATCGTCTGCTGAACATCAATCGACAAAATATAAGGCCTTACATAGGCGTTATCGTAAAAATTGAAAATGGGGATCTATTATTGGCTATCGGGCCTTATTTTGGCAATAATCATCAGGAAATAGTGAAGACATTATTAAGAAAGAAAAATCTAGTCATTGAAGGATTTGTTTGGGGTGGAGAGCTTTTAATGTCTAAAACAGGTCGAAGTTTAACTATTTTTGAAGCTAATGAAACCTCTGGTTTTTTGTATGACTTATTAATTGGTAAATCGGAACTAAGAAATAACTTAAATCCATGGTTTGTCAGTGAATTTCAAGATCTAAATTACGCTTTTGTATTACCAAGCCATGTCGGTTTTTTAGATTTTTTCAAAGATACGGGTAATATTTCTTTGAGTTCTAATTACATTCCAAAAAAATTTGACCCAAATGATTTACACCTTCTTCCAGGACTAAGTTGGAGCGGTGAAAATATGCGACATGATTTTGGCAATCAAGTGGCCACAATGTTAGCTCATACAGAGTTAATTTCAAGAAAACTCAGTTTCATGAAGTCAGATATGGATCTTATAAAAAAAACATTAAAACAGCTGCATTCATATGTTCAAGCTTTTTTACTTTGGCAAAACTCTGAAGTTCAGTCTAAGAAAATCAATCATGATTTAAATCGTTTTTTATCGATTTATAAAAAATTTATTCAAAGTAATGATCTGCTAGAAAATTTTTCTGCAGAAGATTGGAATGATCTAAGTCTAGAAGCAAGACTTGCCTTTGAGATTGTTTTTTCCAAAATAGAAAGACCCATTTTATATGAGTTTAAAGTATCCGATACTGAACAATCCACACAGAATTAAGTTATGTTTTTATAAAGACTTAATGCCAGCGCTCGCTGCTTAGAATGGTCCACAATAGGTCTTGGATAGTTAGTAGGGCGTAAGTTATTTTCTTTATGAATGTCCTTAGGATCGCAGTTTCTTAACTCAGGAATATACTGCTTAATGTATTTTGCTTCCGGGTCAAACTTTTCGCTTTGGCTCCATGGATTAAAAATCCTAAAGTAGGGTTGGGGATCACAACCGGTGGATGCGGCCCACTGCCAGCCGCCATTATTCGGGGCGAGGTCGCCGTCTAAAAGTGTTTCCATAAAATACTTTTCGCCCCACTTCCAATCAATCAATAAATCTTTCGTCAAAAACGACGCTACGATCATTCGTACACGATTGTGCATCCATCCCGTGGTTTTTAGCTGGCGCATTCCTGCATCGACTATCGGAAATCCGGTTTCCCCATTTTTCCAGGCTTCAAACCATTTTTTATTATTTCCCCATTTAAGATCTCTGTATTTAGCGTTGAAGGCTTCGTGTTCGACTTCGGGCCTTCGATACAAAATGTGGTAATAAAATTCGCGCCAAATAATTTCACTTAAGTACTTTTCAGAACCCGTCACAGCTTTGGGCGTGTAAGGTTTTAGCTTAAGCGCTGATATGATGTGCGCCGAAGTAATTGTTCCATTTTTTAAAAACATCGACATTCTGGACGTTCCTGAAATGTTTGGAAAGTCACGATTCTTACCATAGTCCTTGGCTTTCGGTTTAAAATCCTCAAGCGCTTCTATAGCGGCTAATGTTCCAGCTTTAGGAATTTCAATGTTAACGCTTTTTTTATTTTCTTCCATGAACTCTTCAAGATAATCTTTTGGAATGGATTTAGATTTAACTTTTTTACCAGCACTAAACAGTTGTTCCCATGTGAGTTTAAAAATCGCTTCTGATTTTTTAGCTCTAAGTTTTTCAATGTATTCAAAACCTAAAGACTGGCTATTTACTCTGATTTTTACCTCTGGGTTATTTGCAAATTGATCACACCACTTTCTGGCAAAGGGTGAAAACACCTGATAGCCATCATTTTCAGTCCCATTTTTAACAAGTTCATGAGGCTCTAATATCAAATGATCACGAAAGTTTTTAAATTCAATCTTTTCAGATTCAAAAAATGAAGACATGGAGGTATCACGTTGTCTTGCGTAAGGTTCATAATCTCTGTTCCAAGTGATGATATTCGGATTCGGAATTTTATTTTCTGCAAATAATTTTAAAAGAAATTTAATACTATCTTGAGGCACTTCATTTAAAACAAGAAGATCGCCGCCTGCGTTTTGCAACTCTGTTTTTAAAGACTGCATACTTTCTAAAAAAAACTGAAATCGGTTATTGCTAAAATCAGGTCTTGATAGAAACTTTTGATCAAAACAAAAAAGTCCAAGCGTGCGCCCCGAAGTTTTTTGCCAATTGTATTTTAGCCCAGGATTACCGGCCACGCGTAAGTCTCTTCGAAACCAGTGGATTCCGTAATTTTCATTTTCAGTCATATTTAATACCTTATCCTTAACAACTCTTTTTACGTTCTATCCTATCGAAATCCAGGGGTTACGTTAATTTAGTTCTGATGAATAATTAAATGAATTATTTAAATGAATTTCTGGATCACAATTACTTGATGTAACATAATATTTCTTTGAATTTATGCACTAATTACGAAACTCAAGAGTTAACTTTTAGAAAGTTAAATTGAACAAAGACAGAAAGCTTTGTAATTCTACGAAGAAGCCAGCTCCCAACTTAATGATGATAAGGAAGCCTTAGTTTTCTTAATGTGTCTCAAAAATGTTGTTATAAAGGTGAATTTTCTTTTTATACATTTTAATTTGAGGGTAATATCACTTTAACTAAGAGTGTATTTACAAATTTATCTACAAAATTTGATGAACTTGTCTGAAGCGCCTAAATTAAAATTAAATTAAGCCGATGTATTCTAAGTGAAAAGGCCTATTAGCATCTTCTTCCTAATGATTTGTTTTTTATCGACGACATTTTTTTATCAAAACTGTTCTGAGATTGAAAACACATCGGCATCAGTTGTTCGATCTGAATTCTCATACTTACCTTTATTCACTAATGAATTAAAGATGATCACTTCAGAAACGGAAAATCGTAACTGCAGTAAAATCAATGAAGTGCTTTATTCTGAGACACATAATTTATGTTTTGAAGTTTCAGATTCGTGTGGCTACGCCTCTCTTGTAGAGCGTGGATTTAAAGTGATTAGCCGTAACTTGAGTCAAAAATCTCAAGAAGTGTCTTTGAGCTCTAATGACGAGCAGCCCAGCTTAGAAGAGAGAGTTAAAAATTGTCAGATATTTGTAGATATTGCGGATCTTAAACCCAGTGATTTTATTCTTTCCAGTAGTAATGAGGCTGGTTATCAGCCAAATCCTGATTTAATGTGCTCTCAAAGTTTAGAAACTTTGGTGAATTTCAAGTCTCGCACATGTATTTCGGCAACAGATGGCTGCCAAAGCTCTTTCTTAAAGCAAAAAGGGTATGTAAAAGACTTTTTTTCGGTATGTCCCGACAGTTTATAACATTCGCTTAAAAAGCATGTCGATCTCTTGACCATAGCTAAACTTATTTCACCACCAAAAAACGATATAATGAAAGCTTATGGGTCAAATCTAATTTAATGATTTTACAATTATCTTAAATAAACTTACATGTAACGCCTATGATCAATAGGGTTAATTTAAACTTCATTAATAATTTAAAGCAGTTGCCTAATTTTAGGCCTTCTTTTTGCAATTTGAATCCTATGATTTCCAGTTTCAGCCTATTTTTGAATAAAAAGGCGTTTTTCGCCTCTGTGCTGATTTCGGGCCTATTTTTGTCTTCAAGCCTCGTTTATGCACAGGTTTCAGCTGACCCTTCTGATCCTTCGGCTGTGGGTTTTAGTAAAACCAAAAAAGCTGCTATTCGCCAGTCTCCGTACACTTACGTAATCACAAGCTCTGTACAAAGAGGGTTAGATTATTATTCAGATATCTTCTTAAACCATTCGTTCGCCTTAATTTACAAAGGTAAAAACAATGACTTTTTCAGTGCCTCGACAAGTTACTCGCACCCTTCAAGTGGTGTGGCTACTTTTCCAGAAGATTGGGGTTTTGAAGACTTAGCACTTAGTTATACAAAAAATAATATTTTTCAAATCACTAAGGATTCAAGGACCACACTTCGTGTGGGTGTAAGCTTACCAACTTCCAACACTTCCCAGCGAGCGACATTGCTAGGTCGGGTGAGTGGTTCATTGCCAACATCATTTCAATTTTATGGAAACAACGTTGTGATTAACACTGGAATTTCTTTGTCGCACTTTCGCTATGATGTTGCAGATTTTGGTGGAAACCAACAGAACAGACCACTTGCGATACCTTTGTCATTAATTGTTTCAAGAGCTCTGTATAAAAACTTTTTTGCGACCATAAACGCAGGTGTTACGCAGCTTGCAGATTATGATTTTAATTTTATCCAGGTGAATTCTGCAGGTTTAACTTTAACTTCTCAATTGTCTGCGAAGTTAAGTGTTTCCGGTGGATATGTTTGGAGTGATTTAAGATTATCTAACAATTCACTTTTCGACGATGACAGATCATTTTATTTTTTAAGCTTAAGTTTTGTAATGTAATTAAAAGAGGGACGTAAAATATGAAAGCAAATAAATCAACAAAATCTATGTATATAGCTGCATCTTGCTTCGCTGTGTTGATGACTTTATCAGGTTGTATAAAAAAACGCCCTGACCAGTACCTTCAAGGTTCAGGTTTGGCGAATGGCGACGTGGTGAAAAAAGAAGACATTTTGAATGTGACAGAGTCGCTAACCGCGACAACGAAACTTCAAGATGCTACTTTGCGTGAATATAAACTTACCATTGAAGACTCTGCAAAAGATCAGTTCGATGATTTAGGTTATGTTCAATACGAAACTAGTTCCGAGCTTTTAAAAAATTCTCCGAGGTTTATCGGAAGACCTGGCGCTGAATATTCTTTAAGACGTGTTCTTCAAGGTAATAGGCTTTTAATTTATAAAGTTTCTGCGCCAAATAATATTTCGTACATCGAAAAAACTAATTTAGTTAAAGAATTTGAAGATGGTAAAATCGGCGTTCCATTTTTATCGTTTCCAGTTAGCTATTACGTTGTTGATTACATCGAAGATGCAGATCGTAGAAAAACAAACCAACGCCGCGAGCGTCAAATTGTAGATCCGTTAGCTTACAACAAGGCAACCCACGTTTTAGTGGGTTGGAGCAATAGAAATGTTTTAAGTGAAGATGGTGTGGATAAGTCATCTTTATTTCCAAAATCTTTTTTCAAAAAAGGTGAATGGTATTTTTCTTCTTTCAAAACAGACTCTTCCGACTATCAAGCCGGGGGTAATCGATTTGAGTTCATCCATTCTAAAGATACGGGTCAATTCGGTATTTTAAGAAACGTAAAGTTTGTAGAGTTCGACCAAACAACGTTTGGTGCGGTCAGTTCAACTTTACCTGTAGAAGCTCGTGACAATCGCCTTAGCGATTCTTTAGTGGCTCAACTTAAGGTGAATTGGGTTAAATTACGTATTGATTCTGAAATTACCGGAGTAGAGACTGAAGAGTTAGACACTAAGGGTGATTACAGAGACTCGGAATACATTCAGATTGATTTTTTGAATTCTTTTAAAGAGACTGCAAAAAACTTTTACCAAGGTTGGGGCGCGTCTCAAACTGAAGCCATCAAAGTGTCTGAAGTCATAGTCGCGGACAATTTATTCAGCTTTATCGTTGAAAGTGATTCCGAAAAATTTCGAATGAATTTTATGCGAAAAAAAGAGTCTGATTATAAAGAGCTCGCAACTTTTTATGAAGATAACATCAAAAAGTTTGGGACCATGTATATGTCCAAGCCTACTTTTTTAATGAATCAAAGACTTCAGGTTGAAGACGATTTTTATAGGTACTACCGTAATTTACGCTTTAACCCAGATAAAAAAACGGTGACTTACCATATTTCTGAAGAAAGCCCGAAGGTTCCTGCGGTTCAAAAATCTGCGGAGCGAGCTATTAAGTATTTGGACGATGCTTTTAAACATGTCTTTAGAGACGCTCCCGAAGAAAGAATAAGAATAGTGCTTTCTCCGGTAAGAGTAAAAAGCGGCGACCCACGATATAACATCATTGACTATAACTCTAAAAACAATCCGAATTCTTATGGTGGGTTAGGTAACCCTTATTATGACGAAAATACAGGTGAAGTTATTGCTGCCACTTCTTTCATTTACTACGGTATTTCGGAATATCTTCTGAAAGACGCTTTGATGGAGTACATGGGCGCTGTGACTGGTTTACATTTAAGCCCTGCGGTTTCAAACACAACAGCGCAGAATTCATCGCCTTACTCACAAGGGTCAGCTGGAAGAAACTCGTTTATTTATATGACGAAAGAAGGTGCGGAAAACTTAATGTCGCACATTAATCACGCGTCATTGAGTTCGACTTTAAACTTTTTCCCTGTCGGTGATGAAACTTACTTGAAGTATTGCTTAGGTGCCCAATGCGACTCCCAACAGTCTGATCAGCACTTTAACTTAAACGAACAAGTAAACACTTCAAGACCAGCTAATATGGCTCAGTTGTTTATTCAAAACTCAGTGAACAACATTGAGCACGTGGAAGCACAGACCAAATCGAGCCATAATATTTTTAGTGTTAATCGTCGATCTGGTGTCAAAAACTTTCAAAAGTATTGTGATTTAGATTCCATAAAATCCATTTACTCTCGCTTTAGAGGGTCTTCTGAATTCTTAGTTCAAGACGAGGTAAAAACTTGTATAGATTTAGTCTTGGCAGATGTGTTTGTACCTACTGTTGTACATGAGGTTCTGCACAATTTTGGATTAGATCATAACATGCAGGGTTCAACAGATAAGGATAATTACTTAACTCCAGAACTTATTAAAACCGTTTACGGCGAAGAGGTTACTGCGGAAACAAACCCTTCGAATACGAATTCAATCATGGATTACTTCGAGTATAGAACCGAGGACAGCCCTTACCCATCACAATACGATTGGGCTGTTTTACGTTACTTATACCGAGGTCAAATACAACTTTCCGATGGAAAATATGTCTCATTGCTTAAACCTGAAGAGGCAAAAGTTTCAAATGAACGAACCGACGAATACTACGGTATCGTAGAGATGGAAAAAATGGGCAATGTGCGTGCTAAGAAATTTGGGTATTGTTTACAAGCCGAAATATCTTGGGGCACAAATCCACTTTGTGAAATGTTCGATATTGGTCATAACCCTTTTACGATTGTTTCTAATTATATTGAAGAGTTTGATTATTTGACGGATCAACTTGCGAAAAAAGGGACTCGTTATAACTATAATTTAGATGAAGTTAACTACAGAAAAGGTGATATCATCTTTAGACTTTTAAAATATTATCAACACTGGCGTAAAGAGTTGATCACAGTCGTTGGCGAAAATAATAAATATTTGGAAGGTTACAAGACTGCGGAAGAATTTTATTATGACTTTGGTTTAAAGATGTTATCGCTTCCACAACCTGATCAGGTAAGAATTTTAGAGTACTACCAGGTTCGTAATATTATTTATACATTCTTAAAGAACCAAGTTTTTAAAGCCCCTTACACATGTGGGTTTGAGCAAACTTACGACGGAAAATCAGGTCCTGTGTTTTTAGATTTTGATCAGATTTATCGAAGAATGTTGTCTTTAAGTAATGCTCTTGAAGTCGTAGACGTTACTGGTTGTTCGAACGAATCCGTTCAACAAGTTGCCAGAGGAATGATGTTCGAAAGGTTAAAGGCCGCATTTCCAGAGGCTGGGCCGACCGACGTTCAGTATAAATATCTTGGTGAAATGGGTATGCCAGTTCGGGATTACTCGAGTAACATTTTTGAAGCTCGAAGTATTCCAGGAAGTGTTGATGTGGCTGGAAATTTAATGACGAAATACTGGGCTGCGACTGCACTTTTACCGCGTCACTACACGCCGTATTACGGTTCTACAGAATATTACTATCCTTCTTTCTTAGACGAACCTGAATTTAGAGACAACTTTGAGTATTTCTTAAAAAACAGATTTGTTAACGGATTTTGGGTTAATGGAGTAACAAGTGATGTTTTACAATATAATTTAAAACAAACTACATTAAACAATGTATTAACATCACAGGAACACGTAGGGTTTAAGACCTTAATGAACGTTTATGGACCTGACGGAGCAAGAGCATTTTTAAATCGAGTCGGTGAAAATCAATTGGTGAAAAATTTTAACGATGGAAACCAAGATTTATTTAATTTTATTGTGACATCACCTTACATGCAAAACGTGTCCATTAAAGATTATTTAAACGAAAAAGAAAGCTCAGAGCAAACTGTTGAAGTCCAAGCGCAAGCTTTTAGCAAACAGTACGATATGTTCTTTGTGACGTCTTACCTATCAGAGTCGACATTGATTCCGATCATTTCAAGTTTATTTAGATCGGGACTTAGCGTACCTAACGACTTAAGTATTTCTGCCGAAAGAACAGAAAGGTTTTTGATGGGTATTTCAAGCAATGACTACGCTTACATGGAATACGTCAGAAATCGTTACAAGTTCGTAGCAGATCTTGGATCTTTCTTAGTCTATCCAAAAAATGACAAGGCTACTTTTGCTAGAGATCTTATTGCCGAACTTGATACTATAAATAGTTTTGGAAAAGGATTTGCGGATCCGGAATCTGATGTAATGCAAGTTATTGACTTCTTAAGGCCGATTTTTATTGAGCACATGGAGGCCTCTGCAAAGCCAAGAGATTTTGGGTTGGGGAATACATTCCCAACTGTAGAAGAATATCTTGCAGCTAATAATAGGTTTGCAGAGTCGCTTAATAAAAAGCTTTCGGATCAGGAATTTAGTTCAGCTACTAAATCCTTGATTGTTAACTTAGCTAATCAAATATTAAACACTATTAGAAATAGAATGAGTGCTGTGGCTAACAACATTGATATCAAAGCTTACGACAGAATGGGAAACAAGCTTAACTATACAGAAGCTATTGTTGAGCTTGCAACTTTAAGAGGTGTTTTGGATTCTATGGACAGCTCGATTCCTATTCCGTCCAACAATGCAGATCGAAAGTCATTCCAGTCGACCTACGATCAGCTAGTTAAGGTCGTGACAGAGTTTCAGACTACTCAAGCTATCGCAGGCGGTGTGGCACCATTAAGACCTGGCATGGGCGCGCCCGATTTAGCTTACCAGCCAATCATCTCAAGAGAAGAGGTTGCTACCATTATTACAGATCAGTACTATGAAGCCTTAGGTCGTAACATAGTTTATAAATTTGATTCTCAAGAATACGACGAGAAAAAAGAGTTACTTAATAAATTCTTATTTATCTTAGCGACTACAAGATAATAAAAAAGAATTAATTTAAACATTGAAAAGAGCTACGTGATCGTAGCTCTTTTTTTTTATTCTAGGTCAAATCACTTTGTGGCATTGCCTTAGCCGACCTTTTAAGTTTCTTACATTTGTTTTCTAAGGTTTTGACTTTGTATCGCTCCATAAGAAACGCTTATGCCTATAGAAAAATCATACGATTTTACTTAAGCCAGCTCAAAGACTAGTTTGGTATCTGGATTAGATCTAGGAGGGGGGCCTTTTAGAATGGATACAGGAAGTATCATACAAAATAGCTTAAAAAGGAATTTAAGAGAAAACATTAGCCTTAATGTTCCTTCTAAATTGGTTTCAAAAAACGACTCAGACGCTCAGGTTGATGACCAATTTGTAAATCAGTTCATAAAAACTTATCAAAACAAAATCATGTTTCTTTTCGACTGTATTAAAGTCGCTGTTTTTATTTTTCTATTTTTATTCATTCACACAGAAGTAAATGCGCAGACCCTAGAAGAGCAACGTTTACTTTCAGTCACAAAATGGAATTTCTTAAATGATTTTACGGTCGATAGTAACGCTCAGGATGTGGATGCTATAGACAACTCAAGCGGAGTTACGTACACCACTGGGTTTCGCTATAAATTAAGTAATAAAAGAAACCTTTGGGCCTTTGGTCGTCTTTCAAAACGGTTTACAGGTGAAGAGCGATTTGATCCTTTAGATACCATCCTTAGAGTCGAGCAAGTTTTAGATCAAAAGATTTTATCGATGTCCACTCGCGCTCGCGTAGATTTAACATTGCCAACCAATGAGTTCATTCGTGAACAAACAAGTTTTTACGGTGCATTGGGTGGACAGCTTAGACTTACTAAAGTTTTACCTTATAAATTATTTTTTGCGTTAAACAATAACGTAAGATGGAACTTTCATGATTTTAGAGTTTCCGAATTAGGCATTCCAAATATTCAAGCTTCAGCTTCTACCCTTGCGACTTTATCCTATGCGGTAACTCCAAAAATTCAGACGACAATCAGTGGGGGTTGGTCTTTAGCCAAAAGTTATGAAAATACATTCACAGATTTTTATTCAATAGATTTAAGTGCGTCTTATGTACTAACAGACAAGTGGAGCGTTTTAGGCGGATGGACAACGGCAGGAAGTCCATTCACAGCCGACGGCCAAAACTCAAACATTAGACTATTCGACGAAAGGGACACCACATTTTATGTAAGCTTAACTCATTTTATGTAAGCCCGCGGCAGGCGGAAAAGTTCCAGCGAGCACTTGGGCGTGCGCAGCCGCCCAAAAGTGTGCGAGTGAACTAGACAGCGCCTCACGCAGTGGGAAAAGTCCCAGCGAAGCGGACTGAACGGTAGCCGCCCGAAAGGGACAAGCCGAGTGAGCTAGACAGGTTTGAAAGTAAAGTTACAGGAGAGAAAAAAAGTACGCACAAATTTTAATTTAATTTAGATTTTTTTTAAAAATATTGATTTGTTCTGGGGGGAATAATGATGTCACAAAAAAGAAAACAACAAAGCGAAAGTACACTCCAAGCGCTTTCAGTTACAAAAATTGTAAAAACAATTTCAACTCTAACCTTAGGATTGGTGATTCTTTCAGGCTGCGGTCAGGATAGAAACAATAAGCCTTTGCCAAAAATTGAAGTGTTTTCGAAATCACTTATCGATACGGAAAAAGAATACTTGTACGTTCCTTCGACAGACGAAGTTTCTAGAACCACCCGCGTTGGTCGTCCGTTTTTTCAAGGACAAGAGAAAATTGTAAAACTGCAATTTGAAAAAGGCTTTTTAGTTGCTTACTCGCAAGAAAAAGACAGCCGATTTGAAGGTAACGTTACCAACGATCGCCCTGTGTTTAGAATTCCAATTGAACATGTGGATTACCGCGAAGCCAAAGACCCTTTTGGTGAAGGCACAAATATAGAAGAAAGAAATGAATATTTAGATTGGAAAGATCGTCGTTATTTTGAACCAAAACCTGAATCTTTTGAATTTTCTGATGTCTCTACTTTACCTGTTGAACTAGAAAATATATTTGGTTCTGCGTGTTCGAGAAAAGTTGGGCAGTCGGAACTTTCTTTTAATGTCACCGCGGACAAAATTGATATTGTAATCAAGCGTGATTTTACATCAAATATTTTCTGCGTTGAAGACATCACTGACCTTTCGGATTTAGCTTGGTCAGAAGTGACTCAGCATTCCCTTGTTCCAATGGAAAAATTAGTTGCACCTAATTACAAAAAAGTAATTTACGAGCGTGAGTGGGAACGTACATTTGGATTTTTTGAAACTTTAGATAAAATCGTCGACAGTTCAAATAACGACACTCAAGAGCAAGAAATTTACTACATGAATCGTTGGAACCCAGAACGTGAAGTGATCACGTACCACTTAGATCCACGATTTGAAAAACCAGAAAACTACACGATTAAGCAAGCTACCCTTTTAGGTATTCAAAGACTTAATGATGGTCTTGCACAGGCTGGAGTTAAATTTAGAATCGTAGCACAAGATGGTGCTCCTGATCTAAGACCTGGGGATTTAGGTGTATCATCTATTGTACTTGTTGAAGATCCTTTAGCTGTGGGTTTATTAGGTTACGGTCCATCCGTTGCAAACCCAAGAACAGGTGAAATCGTTCAAGCAAGAACTGTCATGTACCCAGGGGTAATGAAACAATTTATTCGTAGAGCCTACGACGAACTTCTTGATCAAGAAAGAGGCTTTTTTGGCGCAACCGGAGGAAGCACAGCTCCAGCAACCCCAGCGGCCGCACTTAGCGATCAGAACAAAGAAGTTTTAAGCACTTTAAAAGCAGCTATGCAGCCGCGCCTTTCATCTTTTGAAAATAACACTTGGACTGAGTTTCAAGGTGAGTTGGCTAAGTTGAATGATTTGCCTTCAAGAACCCAAAAGCTGGATCAACAAACCAATCAGCAATCGGCTTCTGAAGTATTAACTGATGAGCACGGTCATCAGATTGCGTCGGTTTCTGCACAAGAACTTCAAGGTGGATCGGCGCTTTTTCCAAAGCCAATATCTCCGAGTGGATCTTCAACAGCAGAACTTATCCGCCTTGGTGCTGATGCATTTTTTAATGACACACGATTTTCGTTGAGAAGTATTTTTACAAGCTTTAAAGATCAAAAACAAAATGAATTTGATCTAGATCATTTAGATGCCATCGAAGTGTTATCAAAACACAATATGACACCTGCAAGGATCGAAGCTTTTGTTGATATCAAAGACGGAGATTTAAAAGATCAAATTTTGGCTCTTGGTCAAAATAAAGAATGGCATTTGTTGGAAGAAGACGTTCGAAAACAGATCGTCGATTTAATTATGCCTTATGTTTGGATTCCGACATTAATTCATGAAGTAGGTCATAACTTAGGCTTAAGACATAACTTTGCAGGCTCGGAAGATGAGAATAACTTTTACACCCAAGATGAACTTAAAAGTTTTGGCTTAGATTCAGAATTTGGATCACCTTACGCATCGATGATGGAATATCCAAAGTCTGAAGTTACGGGTCTTCGTGTACCAGGAAAATACGACATTGCGGCTTTAAGATATGGATATACAGAACAAGTTGAACTTGCAGACGGGTCTTTAGTACAAGCACCTGCTAAGCCAGCTGACGCGACTTTAAAGCCTTACGAGTACTGTAGTGATGAAGGTGTGTCATTAAATCCAAACTGTAAACGTTTTGATGAAGGTGTGGGTTATGTGGCCATCGCTAATTCCATCATCGACAGTTACTACGAAAATTATAAGCTTAGAAACTCAAGAAGTGGGCGAGCTAATTTTTCGATGTACGATGAAATTATTTATGCCTCTGGAATTAATCAGCAGTTTAGAACGTTACGATTAATGTTAGAGCGTTTCACCGATATCGTTTTAGATTTCGACATTCCTATGTCTGAAGTTGAAGGTATTGAGTTTTTAAAAGACTTAAATGACGCTACAAAAATCTCAGCGGAATTTTTAAAATCTGTTGCTGCAGAAGCGGATTACAGTTGTGTGATTTTCCAAAATGGTCAGTTCAACACCATCATTAAATTTACGGATTTAGCTGGTGCTTCTTCTGAATTTAAAAAATGCAGTGAAGTTCCATTAAATGCAGGATTTGAAGTGGTCGGGGATTTGGGCCGAAGATATAACAACGAAAAGTTTAGAGACAATCCAAACATTTACCTAGATCAGATTGATGTTCGTGGTGTGTGGATCGATAAACTTTTGGCTTTAAGATACTTAGTGGCAAGAAACTTAAATGAATACTCATTTGATGACTACACCTTAAGTTTCTTAGACCATCCTGAAATTGGTGATGACATCAATCAATTCTTAAAAAACATGATCGTGGGCGACGTCAGTTACAAAACTGAAATCACTTTTGTCGATGGGACTAAAACTGAATTTGAACATGCCCATAATTTTTCTGAAGGCTACCAAATTAAAAAGCCACTTTTGCCATTCTTTCATTGGGCTATGCGACTTCCGTATGATCAGTTGGATTTAGTAGATGCTATGGTTCGAATTTCGAAAGATCAGTTAAAGCGAGGATTAGATTCAATTCCAAACCAATTGATGCAAGAAACTTTAGGTGTGTTGACTGAAATTCCACGTGACGGCAGAGATCCTTCAGTATTCCAAATTCATAGACTGGGCCGCGAAAATTACATAGCTGCGCCTGAAAATGAAGTGGCTTTAAAAGTCATAGATCGATTAAAGAAAATCGACCTGTACGACACTTTCGAAAGAGAAAAGTTAATCGAAATATTCACCGCTCTTAACGAAAGTAAACCACTACCAATTTCAGCTACACCTAACGAACTTCAAGTTTACAACCTGGGCCAAGACGATCTATTTCTATACCTAGTAGGCGACCTTCCATCAAAAGAATACTACAGCAAAGTCCTAGTATCCTTATCACTCTAAAAAACCAAAATACAAAAACCACCAAACCAAAAAAGGGAAAGCCAACGCTTTCCCTTTTTAATTAACTCCACCATTTAAAATTAAGATCTCAAAAACCCAATACAAGAAAACCATTCAAATCAAACCAATTAAAATATCAAATACCTAAACTAAAAACCCACCAACCAAATCATATCCAATATCCCCATGGACGAAATCCCAAAGAGCGTAGCCACCAACCGGTCGGCACAAAGCGCGCCGATGGCATAAAGCGCAAACCGATTTAATTTCACGATTTTCATAATCTTTTTAATTTAGGAAAGTAGTCTGATCTTTAAAACGGATGTCAGACAAGCGTGACGCGTTCGCAGCCGCAGGCTGCGATGTCTGCGAAGGCAGGAGCCTGCATCCGTTTTAAAGATCAGACTACATTCCTAAATTAAAACAAGATCATGAAAAACCGCGAAATTACATTTGGCGTGCGCGTTTATCGACATCAAGTGCCGCCTCTCGCATAACTTCAGATAGAGTCGGATGACCGTGGAAAGACCTCGCAAGATCCTCACTCGACGCTCCAAACTCCATTGCCACAACAGCTTCCGCAATCATATCCGAAGCTCTTGGTCCAATGATGTGAACACCTAAGATCAAATCCGTTTCTTTATCGGCTAGAACTTTAACATGTCCTTCGGTCGTACCCATAGCTTTCGCACGAGCATTGGCTGTAAAGGGGAACTTCCCAGCATTGTAAGCAATGCCTTTTTCTTTCAGCTGCTCTTCGGTGTATCCAACAGAAGCCACTTCAGGCCAAGTGTAGATCACACCAGGAACAGTTAAGTAATTCACATGACCTGGTAGACCTGCGATACGTTCTGCAACAGCAACACCTTCTTCTTCGGCCTTGTG
>JANODG010000033.1:0-2247 GCA_031412575.1 Bdellovibrionales bacterium | reverse complement strand
TCTTTTTATTTCTAAAGTTTAAAATGAATTCTAAGATTGGGCCGGTCATAAATGTTGTAGCTAAAGCCATAATGACTAACATCGCAAATAGCCTTGGCGAGATAATGCCTAAATCAAGACCGATGTTTAATACAATCAGCTCTACCAATCCTCGTGTGTTCATTAAAATTCCAATCGCTGCAGAGTCTCTCCAACCCATACCATAGAATTTGGCAGCCAACAGAGATCCACCAAATTTACCCACGGTTGCGACGGCAATGATGGCTCCGCACATCAGCCAATCACTTAAGGACGATACTAATCCAATTTCAGTTCTCATCCCAGTGAAGGCGAAAAAACACGGAAGAAATAAAACGCGCACTAAATCCTGCAATCTAAAATCAAGATCGTGGGCCAGTTTACTTTTTTCGGGAATGATAGCTCCAAATAAAAATGCGCCGAAGATCGCATGTATACCGATGTATTCTGTGGCCATGGCTGAAATAAAAATTCCAAGACAAATGATGGCAAGCTCACCCTCTTCTATGATTTTATGCTGGTCCAATTTTAAAACTGTTTTGGTGACAATAGGTCTTACAAAAATAAACATGAAGGCAATGTAAAGAACTGTTAAGATCAGAGTGTATACGGCATTCATCATCGTAACTTGCGCCGCGCTGACAATAAACGCCAATAAACACCAAGCTGTCACATCATCAATGGCAGCGCACGTTAATGCGATTGCGCCTAACTCTGTTTTTTGTAATTGTTTGTCCGAGATAATGCGCGCCAGAACCGGAAACGCCGTGATAGACATCGACACACCAAAAAAAAGTGAAAACACCGTAAATCCAATTCCTTCTGGTGCGTAATCTTTAAAAATAAAAAGTGCCAGCACAGTTCCTAGTAAAAAAGGTGCGATAATACTTGCGTGTGAAATGGCCATAGTTTTGTGGCCACTTGTTTTTAAAACTTTAAGATCAAGCTCAAGACCCACTAAGAACATGTAAAGGATGACACCTAGCTGGGCAATAATGCCCATAACCGGAGCTACACTGTTTGGTAGAATGTAAGCGTAAACATCTGGAGCGTATTTACCAAGCAAGGAAGGTCCCAGCAAAATCCCACCGATGACTTCACCGATCACCGAAGGTTGATTTAGCATC
The DNA here is from genome assembly GCA_031412575.1 of Bdellovibrionales bacterium. Taxonomy (GTDB): domain Bacteria; phylum Bdellovibrionota; class Bdellovibrionia; order Bdellovibrionales; family UBA1609; genus JAMLIO01. Next base: position 1,102 of record JANODG010000033.1, on the reverse strand, counting down.
AAAAAAATTCGGCCCATAATTCTTGCGGTTGCAATAACTACAGCTAAAGCTAAAAGAACGTGAAGTAAATTGTTAAAGTGGTTCGAACTTGTGCCCACATCTGGCGTAACAATAGTGTCAACCGGGAAGATTGAATTTCCGTGTTTATTGATGAAATAGTAGCAAACAACTGTTATTCCAATTAGGGACAAATAAAAAAATATCGCACCAAAGACGGTTCCATTATTTTTTTTAAAGATAAGACCCCCAATAAATTAAATTTTTCTCTTTCAAATTTAAAACGATAATTTAATTTTTTATTTATTTTGATCTTATTCCATATCTGATTAATCAGCTACCTCTTTGAACTGTAATCAGAATGGCTATTCAAAATTTTTCCTTGGAAAAGATATGATAGCTTGAATGCAAAACCAAGTTTGAAATTGACACGTCGTAGACAAAAATACCGATTGAAGAGTTTAAACTGACTTTGGGCTAGGCTCTATAAATCACTAAAGAATATAATTTTTTTGGAATATACTAAAGGCGAGTTGGAAGGAGTTCAGGTTTGAAATCTATTGGTATAGACATTGGGACATATAGCATTAAAGTCGCAGAGGTTAGTTACTCGTCCAAATCGTTTCAATTAGCAGGATTTAAGGAGTATCACTTAAGTTTAGATCCCTCGGTAGATAAAGACATCGAAATTTTAGAAATTCTAAGGCAAGTCTACGAGCAAAATAAATTTGTTCCCGAACTCACTTATGTAGCTGGACTTCCGACGCTAAGAACTAGCATTCACAGATTAGCTCAACCTCCAGCGCCTAGATTTAAGCTCCTTGAAAGCATCCCTTTTGTGCTTTCGGATTTGTCGCCACTTGATCCTGATGACGCTATTTATGATTTAAAAATTTTAAGAGCCCACCCTAATGGCTTTGATGCTTTAGCCGTAGCTGCAAAAAAAGCTGTGATAAAAAAACGTTTACAAATGTTCCGTGACGCGAACATTGATCCCAAAATTTTAAGTGTGGAAGGCGTTGCACTGAATAATGTGTTTGAAAATATTTTTGGGAATATCGAAAAAACAACTTTACCCATCTCATTTGACGATGATGTGTTTGAC
>JANODG010000032.1:0-3096 GCA_031412575.1 Bdellovibrionales bacterium | reverse complement strand
ATGTTGTAGTCCTGAAAAATTTTTTCATTCCAAATCGTTTGAAGTAAGTCTTTCAATCGGTCAACAGCAAAAGACGGTAAATTTTCGTTTGCTAAATATTGGTGAGATAAATGCTCAGCTTTTTCAAATTCATTAGCCTTGTAATAAAGAGATACTGCGCTGACAATTGTTATACCAAGAGTTCTGGCTTTATTTGAATCTAAAAATTTAAGGGAATTGATTTCCTTCTCTGCGGCAAGACGATAAAGTTCTATCGCTTTCTGCGAATTATTGTCCTTTGAGGCAATTTCCGCCAAGCTAGCATAATGTGAACTTTCTGTGTGATTCATTGCCCAAGTCATCGCTTATTTATTCTACGGTTTTCACAAAAATTTGTTTTACTTTAAAGCCTATAACGGTCGCTAATGCAGGAAGATTACTGTTGCCTTTTTTAGTTTGCTCAACTTTAGCATTCAGCCTCGCTTTTACCTGAATCTCATCAAGGTCTGTCCCGGAAACCTCTAATCTAAACCAACTTTCCAAGTCGTCAGAAGAAGCGTCAACAGGTGCAACATAATAATCGGCTCCTGTCTTTGTTTCTGCACGATGAATTGCAATAAGACCTTTAGATAATTCAGTTGCCGCTAAAGCGATTGCATACGCACCATCCCTTGTTGCATCGTCTTTATTAGCCCAAGCCTTTTTAGTTCTATCGTCAGTTGGTTTCCATTCTACAACCGTTAAGGTTTCTTGTGAATCTGAATTTAGTGAAAATTCTACTGGTGTTTTATGATGTCTATCTAAACAGACACAAGCCGCTTGAAGATAACAAGATGCAACTTCAGGAGTTAAGCCTAAATGTCTGTCAGACATGCTTTCTAAAGGTAATGTGAGTTTTTCCATAAACTGAATTTACTGATTCGAGGTTAATCAAAGCCAAGTTAACCTGTTAAAAAATAACCTCAAGTCATTAAAAATGTCAATCACTTTTTAATTCCAAATTCAAAAAAGGACGAAGCTAAAACTTCATCCTTTGACAAATAATTTAATTTTGTGTTGCTTGCTTAAAGGTCATACCAACCTGAAAGTTGTAGATAACATCTTTCTTCATCAATTCCATCTGGTTTCCACCATCTTGCTAATGAAACTCTTAATAAAGTGCCTGCTGGGATTTTGTCAACTGGCTCTTCGTAACCAACGAACTTTAAACTTCGCCAACCTTCTTCATAATGATGCCTGTATCTAATGCCATTATATTCATTTTTCGTTAAGTCATCATCTGAAATCCAAAATCCGACGCTATTGGAAGGTATGTCGTCTTTATCAATATAACCGCGACCATTGCCTGTCCACTTTATTTTTTTATCAAACAAATTATTGGGTGGTCCTTCCCAAATTGGTGCCTTTAATTTATGAATAATTTCGATTATTTCGCTTTCACTTTCAATTGTTTTTTGAAAGATTTTTGCTCGAACTAAAACATCTTCAATATGTGGCGGAATTGTATGTTCGCGTTTTACATAATCAATTTCCCATACCTGACTAGGCAACAGTTCAGTGGTTTCCTGTTGATTCTCACCATTTTCTGTAAGAAGTCTTACATATTCGCCAGTTTCAGAAATACCGCCAATACAGCATCTTCCGGGTTGCATACGAGTTTTAGACAAAACAAGGACTTTCATATTATAAATGCGTAACTTTAAATTTGTATTGATTTATTAATTCATCAGCTACTATTGAGCGATGACAAGCCTTTGCATAGTTTTCAACACAAAAGAACACAATACGATTGGAATTAGAGCGATTATGTTTTTCAAGAAAGTCCTTAAAATCAAAGTTTTTTAAAATCAAATTCTTGTATTCGTTGATAAAATTGTTTCCAAGTTCTTTTCTTTGTGTCTTTAATTCGTCCTTCTGAATATCAATTTCTTTTTGTAATTTACGAATGCCTTCGGTTGGTGCTAAATCCAATATATGGCAGTATTTTATGTTTAATTCCGCAAGTTTTAGTTGTAATTTTTTACTGTTGACGAATGAATATTTTGCGCCTCTAACGCCTCTTCGTTGTCGAACGTCGCAGAATGTGTCTATTTTGTTTTTAATTAGACGTGAAAAAAAGTCTTTCTCCGTTGAGTTATATACACCGAGAGTAAAAAATTCCATAAGTTACAAATAAGATTTTCTTGAAGTTGTTTTTAGCTTATCTCCAAATAAATCCGTTTCAGAAAGACCTTTGTTTATGTAGTTAATTACATACACTTGATTTCTAATATATCCTTTTTCATCAATATGTTTTAAGGGAATTTTTTCATTATCCAAAACTTTACCAATAAGTTTGCTTCTATGACATTCATAGGGTTTAATTTCGCTACACATAATTATAACTCTAAGCTGTTTACTAAATGCCGTTTTAAGCCTATCAATACCTTGTAGAAAGAAATCTTTGCTCTTTAATATTTCATAATCAACTTTCCCCTCTCTATTGTAACAAGACGTATCTTTTGGTCTCCCACCAAGAGTGTCTCCCATAAAAACATATTTGATACCATTTTCAGGCAAAAAGAATTTTAATTCATGCTGATTAAACGAAGGATTAAACTTAGAATAAGGTTGAGAACGAACATCAATGAGATATTCGATGCCAACACCTTTCAGCAAATCAATAAAATCTTCTTTTTTCCTGTTGCCGTAGCCTATTGTATAGAGCAAACTTTTTTCCATATACTTCTTTTAATCAACTATTAGATGTATTGATCGTTATAACGTATGTTCCCAAAATGGAGCAGAAAGGATTGAAAATTTACGATAGTGCTTTGAGCATTCTATACCAAAATAATAAATTTTTTTTACAAAATAATAAAGGATGAAGCCGAAACTTCATCCTTAATCTCTCCTAATTCAACATTTAAACTTACACTGAATATCCTTTCGCACCGTCGAAAGTGCAGAGATTTTCGATTTTGAAAACGTCTAAACCGGCATCGTTGAACTTTTGGAGAAGTTGGACGACAATGAATATACTAATTTGAAATAGAAACAATCAATAAAATGTCAAAAATCTACTACACTTTAACCGATGAAGCACCGCTGTTGGCGACGCATTCTTTTTTATCAATC
>JANODG010000031.1:0-7665 GCA_031412575.1 Bdellovibrionales bacterium | reverse complement strand
ATTTTACGCCGACTTTTTCCCAAGAGATTCAAAACGTGGTGGCGCTTGGATGACAAGTTTTAGAGAGCAAGGAAAGTGGGGCACCCAAATTCGAAGACCTCACATCAGTATTGTATGTAATTTTACAAAGCCAACACCAACTAAACCATCCCTACTTAATTTTATGGAAGTGCAAACATTGTTTCATGAATTTGGTCATTCCTTACATGGCCTTTTATCACAGTGCACTTATCGAAGTTTAAGTGGCACCAATGTGCTTTGGGATTTTGTAGAGCTTCCATCCCAGATTATGGAAAATTGGACTTTAGAAAAAGAAAGTTTAAATTTATTTGCATCCCACTACAAAACGAATGATTTAATTCCATTAGACTTAATTCAAAAGCTTCAAAAAAGTGAAAGTTTTTTAAAAGCCTATGCTTCGATACGACAGTATAACTTCGCATACCTAGATATGATTTGGCACACCAACCCCGATATAAACTTTAAAAATATTCACGACTACGAAGCTAAAGTTTTAAAAGACTCTTTGCTGTTTGAACACTTCGGAAGTTCTTCTTGTAGTTTTAGTCATATTTTTGCTGGAGGATATGCCGCTGGTTACTACTCGTATAAGTGGGCTGAAGTTTTGGATGCAGATGCGTTTGAGTTCTTTAAAGAAAAAGGAATTTTTAATAAAGAAGTGGCAGAGTCCTTCAAGAAAAACATTTTAAGCCGAGGTTCTACAGAACACCCTATGGTGCTTTATAAAAAGTTTCGTGGTCGCGAGCCAGATATTAATGCCTTACTTAAACGAGACCAATTGATTTAGTTTAAACCCGATGCGTTTGATTTAAATTTGAATCCTACGCTTAAGCTTTAATAAACAGTTTGAACAATAAATTTAAAACAGGATTTTTATAAAACATGAGAAAACCAAAACCAACTTTAAGATCTACCAAAACATCGAAAGTTAAAACTAAATCGACAAAGACGGTTTTGATCGTTCATCGGGATGACACTCCTCAAGCTTTAAAACTTGGCCAGGACTTTATAAAGTATTTATCGAATAAAAAAATCAGCTCACAGTTAGTAAGCTACACCGACTTGTCTAAAAACCCCTATGATCCTAAATACACTTTAGTTGTTGTACTTGGTGGCGACGGCACTTATCTATCGACAGTAGGACATGTGAAGCCGTCCCAAGTTCCTATCTTAGGTATCAACATGGGGTCCTTAGGTTTTTTAACTGAAACTAAAGTCAGTGATGCTTATGATTCTTTAGACTTGGCCTTGGGGCAAAAACTAGAAAGTCGACCGCGTATGCTTTTAGATATCCGTGTCCGACATGCAAGCTCCAAAACCTTCTCTCAGACGGCGCTTAATGACATTGTTATTGAAAGAGGATCTCGATCGCAGTTGGTTAGACTTCAAATTTATTCAGGGGATTTTTTGGTCCAAGATTTAAAAGCCGATGGTCTTATCATCTCGACACCTACGGGAAGTACAGCTTATAACTTAGCTGCAGGTGGGCCAATTTTACACCCAGAAGTTCAAGGCTTTGTGTTAACGCCGGTTGCTCCACATAATTTAACGTCAAGACCTATTGTTTTTCCAGACCATTTGGAATTAAAAATTAGATTGTCCCCGGGAAATCAAACAGCTCAGCTAACCATTGACGGACGAAAAGCTTTAGAGATCACGGATCAAGATTTAATTACAATTAAAAAATCAAAACACGTTCATCATGTTTTAAGAAAAAAAGCTCATAATTATTTTGATCTTTTAAGAGAAAAATTAAAATTCGGGGAAAGAAGTTAAACTTTGTAAGGATGCAATATGCTTTTAGAACTAAGAATTAAAAACTTTGTGATTATAGAAAAAACCAGTATTTCTTTTAAACCTGGCTTTAACGTTTTAAGCGGTGAAACAGGATCAGGTAAATCAGTTTTACTGAAAGGTCTATCTGTTTTGATGGGGGCCACAACATCTAACGATATGGTGGGATCTTATGGCGAAGACGCCCACGTTGAGGGATTCTTTGATGTTCAGGAACGTAACGATGTTAAAAAAAGATTAACTGAACTGGGTCTTAGCAACGATGACGGAACTTTAATTGTTCGCCGTGTGATTGGTAAAAAAAATCGAGTTTTTATTAACGGATCTTTAGTCACGTTATCAGAGCTTAAAAATCTTGTGACTCCAATGTTAGAGATCGCAGGGCCATTTTCTGCCCCGCTGATGGAAATGACAGGTCAGCATGACACGAAACAACTCCTTTCCACAAGTTATCATAGATTTTTATTGGATCTTTATGCTGGGCTTGGACCTAAGCTTGAAGTCTATAAAGAAAAATTTTACATGAGAGAAACCTTAATTGAAGAGATTGAAAATCTAAAGAAAAAATCCCAAGACAATGCCCATCAGTTAGATTTTATTAAATACCAATTAGCTGAAATTCAAAATTTTGAATTGGATTTAGAAAAAGACATTCGGCTTCAAGATCGAATTTTTCAACTTAAAAACAAACAGAAATTTTTAGATTTTTTAAGTTTAACAGATAACTTATTAAATTTAAGTGACGAGTCTGTTTTGACAAGTTTAGGCAAAGTGATTAAATCGGCTGAAAATTTTGAAGACAACTACTCTGCCATTCCTACAATTTTAGAGAACCTAAGGACAGCCCAAAATTTAATTGAAGAAGCTTCCTATGAACTTGCTAGTCTTTCGAATGAAGATTTAGATTCAGAAGAAACCTTAGAAAGCTTGGTGGAGAGATATTCTAGATTAAGAGGCTTACAAAAAAAATATGGTGACGACTTAAATCAGCTTGTGGCTGCAGAAGAAAATTTAATGCAGGAAATTGATACTCTTGAAAACTCAGACCAAATGATTGAAGAAAAAGAGTCTTTATTAGAAAAAATAGAATCAGAACTTATGGGTTTAGCTTCCATTATGCATGACATTCGTAAAGAGTCTTCAGAAACCATCACTAAGAAAGTAAACACTCAACTTGAAGATCTAAATATGAAAGGGGTAAAATTTCATATTGGTTTAGAGAGAATCGATGATTTAAATAAATATGGAAATTCTAGAATTGAGTTTTTAGTTCAGTCCCATAAAGATTCAGAAAAACGTCCATTAGCTAAGACCGCGAGTGGTGGTGAATTGAGTCGTATTTTATTGTCAATAAAAACAGTTCTTGGGGAAAACGAATGGCCAAGGACATATCTATTCGACGAAGTGGATACAGGTGTTAGCGGACCAACTGCACAACTTGTTGGTCGTAAACTTAAGGAAATGAGCTTTGATCAGCAAGTATTGTGTGTTACACATTTACCACAAGTCGCAGCTCAAGCTGATTATCATTTCGTAATTGAAAAAGTTCCTGAAGGACAACGTTTTCAGATGAAAGTTCGAGAGCTAGATAAAAAACAACGCATCGATGAAATTGCCAGACTTATTTCTGGGGAGACAATCTCTGATTCTAGCCGAGAGCATGCCAAAAAATTATTAGAAGCCTAACAAACAGCAAAGGAGATTTCGTGGAAAATTTAATGTTTGGTGAATACAAAAAGATAGTTGATGAATTAAAATTAAGATCAGAAAAAGGTGAAAAAGTTGCTTTATCCAAAGATCAATTTTTAAATATAATTTTTGAAAAAACAGACAAAGCGATTTTTGAAACGATTTTAAAAGAATATACCCCTAAAGAATATTTCATCAAGGAAGCTATCAAAAAAGACTCTAAATTAAGAGACAAATTTTATTCTTTAATTGATCAAAGTATCTAACCACTAATTTTTTTAATCATTTCTGATCCTAAGAATTTTATATCTAATCTTAGGATTTAATTTATGTCTCAAAATAATACATAATCGATCATATCTATTCCCTTAGAATCTATATTTGGTAATGAATCAATCAGATACAAATAAAATATATTTTTAAGTTAAAAATAATACACTCCGAAACTTATATTAGAAATCAAGACTAGGTTTATGAAAATCAAGATTTAGATTTAAAATTATAACTAAGGGGAATATAAATGAGAGCCATAGCAATTGCTTTAAGAAGTATCGCAAACTTAACGGGTTTAACTATTTTTAACGAATTAGCTAAACCATTTCAAGAAGTTGTAAACACTCAAGATAAAGTAAGACATCAAATTGCAGGTGCAAAATCTAAAGTAGGCACAACTGTAAGCGACGTTAAAGCTGCCGCAAATCAAAATAAAGCTTCTTAATATTGTCTCAAAATTTAATTTATCAATAAGTCACTTAAGTTGAGTGGCTTTTTTTTTAACTCACAATAGTTTTAATTTTTAAAAGGAAAACCTATGGATAAATTTACAAGATCAGCACATGGTGATGGCGCAAGATTCACAGCTTTTTACAACAGAGTCCAACTTTTACTTAAAAAACAAGGCAAGCAATTAGATTCTAAACACAAACGAATCTGCGAAGATATTTTAAAAGAAGGAGAAAAGTTTTTTGATCCCTATCCTGCGAAAAGTCACAGAGAGTATGAAAACATACTTAAAGATTTTGTGAAAGATAATGAAAAGCTTTTCGAAAAGGTTGAACTCTATTTAAGAGATGAAGCCGCTTAATAATGACCTAAACTTTATAAAAATTTAATTGATTACTGTCTGATGAAATACCCAGCAAGGTTTTTTGATCAAACCAAGAACCTAGATTTATAATTTGGGTTCTTTTTATTTCTAAGACTTCACTTTCAATATTTTGAGTTTTTAAACCTTCGACCTTTACGTCCTTTTCAATATTCATTCGTTCATGCGTGTGACCAGCGATAAAGATATCAGCGTTAAGCTCAATCAAACGTTTCTCCGCATACTCAACGAACGTATTTTTAATCCGTTCCGACTTTTCGCTGCTTCTGATTTTTGTAGATTTAGAACTTACATTCGAAAAATAATAGCCAATACCCGCTGTTATAAAAGACGGAACGATATATAAAGCTAAGATACGCATCCAAGACTTTCTTAGAAAGCGTCTTAAGAATAAATACTTATGGTCATTGGGATTAAACATATCGCCATGTTCTAAAACTATTTTTTTATCCATGATTTCGATCACTTTATGATCTTTCACCACTCCAAAACCAAATTTATTAAAGTAGTCCGATAAATGAACGTCGTGATTACCTTCAAAGAAAATGACTTGACCATATTTTTTATTGTAGTCACTTAGATTATTTATTAAGGATTGAACTTCATTTTTTACAGGAGATGCGGGACCAAACCAGAAATCAAAAATATCACCCAAAAAATAAATTGTAGCTTTACTATTTGATTTTTTTAAATGATCGATGAACTTTTCTAAAACAACAATGTCCTTCAGATTACTGTTTCTTAAGTGCAGATCAGATAAAAAAAAAGCAACAAAGTTTTTGCCTTGTTGCTCGTAAATATTTTTAAAATCCATGATTGATCTATAACCTTATTTATCTGTCACGTAAATAGGCAGGAACTTCAATCGAGTCTTTACTTGTTTCTTCTTCTAAACCTTTTTCATTCATGGAACGAGCAATATCCATAGCTTCTTTATTAATAGCGACTGGAGCTGCAGAATACCCGAAACGTTCATTTTTTAATCGTTCTTGCTCTTCTCTGAAAGCACGTGCTTTAGCTAAAAGTTCATCTCTTGGAGTTACTGAAGACATCGAAGGCATAATTTTTTCTGGAACTTCAGCTATTGGATTTGCATCTTGAAATAAAAGATGACCTGTTGTTGTTTGAACAGGAATTTGAGGTTTAACATCCACCACAGATTGATTCATCGTCGAATTAATCGTCTGATTTACCGCCGGAGCCATTGGTTGTTGAGCCTGAACTACTGGCTGAATTACCTGTTGATTTGCTGATTGATTAACTGACGGCTTTGCATTTAAAGGCACTGCTCTATTTAAAGAAGGCATAATTGGCATGGCCATCTCTGCATTCATTTGAGATTGGCTACGATCCAAACTCTGCTGAAGTACATCTTTAGCTTTAGCCATCATCATGTCGTGAGCAGTCTGAGTGTTAATATTTTGATTTTGGATCGTCGTTGCAAAACGGCTAACTTGTGGTTGAACCGGTTGATCAAATCCAGTGGCAATCACAGTCACACGAACTTCATCACCCATAGTATCATCAATAACAGCACCAAAAATAATCTCTGCATCTTCATGCGCGGCTTCAGTAATTAAAGTCGAAGCTTCGTTCACTTCCCATAAAGTTAAACCAGGACCACCAGTCACATTAATGATAATTCCAGTAGCGCCTTCTATAGAAACATTTTCTAACAATGGAGAATTAATTGAAGCTCTTGCTGCTTCAACTGCTCGCCCTTGTCCCGAAGCTAATCCAGAACCCATGATTGCCATACCTTTAGCTGACATGACTGTTCTGATATCGGCGAAGTCCAAGTTGATTAACCCACGAATATTGATCAGATCAGAAATCCCTTTAACCGCTTGATATAAAACTTCATCAGCTTTTTTAAATGTATCAATCAGTGGAGTATTTTCGTTTGAAACTGCTAATAATTTTTGATTTGGAATAACAATAAGAGTATCTACATTTTCCTGAAGCTCTTGAATACCAGCATCAGCATGTTTACCTCTTTTTTTACCTTCAAACATAAAAGGCTTAGTTACAACACCGATTGTTAAAGCTCCAAGTTCTTTAGCAATTTTTGCAACAACTGGAGCCCCACCAGTTCCTGTTCCACCACCCATTCCGGCAGTGACAAAAACCATGTCTGAACCTTCGATCTGTTCAACGATAGAGTTATAAGATTCAATCGCTGCACGTTTACCAATTTCTGGATTTGCACCAGCGCCAAGACCTTTTGTTAACTCAGATCCAAGTCTGATTTTTCCATCAGCTTTGTTTGCAGTTAAGGCTTGAACATCTGTGTTGGCCACGATGAACTCAACACCATCAAGTCCATTTTCCATCATGGTTTGTACAGCGTTACTACCGCCACCACCGACGCCGATAACTTTTATTGTCGCGCCAACGTTTGGACTCTCTTCTATTTCAAACATATTCCCTCCTGCAAAAACTAGCCGAATAAATCTCTAAATTGTTGTGTGATCTGACTTAAAAAATGACCACGATTTTCTTTTGTGGTTTCTTTTTTGGTTTTTTTAACTAAATCTGTTTTGTCAGTTTTTTCGTAACCGTAGTACATAAGCCCTACCGCTGCAGACATATCACTTGTTGATAAACTTTCTTTAATACTAGATTTAACAACTGGAATTCCAAGTCTGATAGGAAGATCAAAATTATATCGACCTAAATCTACAAATCCTTTTAGGGAACTTGCGCCACCGGTTAAAACTAAACCTGCATTCATTTTCAGTGTTAATTTTTCTTTTTCTAAATGATCAAAAATTAATTTATAAACTTCATCAGCTCTAGGTTCGATGATCTGACAAATGTTTCTTCGAGAAACAGTTCTAAACCCAGCATCACCAACATTTGGCACTTCAACCATTTCATCAAGTTCGGATGATTGAGGTAAACAGTGACCGTATTTAATTTTAATTTTTTCAGCATCACTAGGTGAAGTTCTTAAACCAATAGATAAATCTTGAGTGAAGTGCGAACCACCGATTGGGATAGACGCTGTATGAATCACAGCTCCTTCTTTGTAACAAATGATATCCGTAGATCCA
>JANODG010000030.1:0-8993 GCA_031412575.1 Bdellovibrionales bacterium | reverse complement strand
GAATGGATAAATAGATCTGAATTAAATAGTTTTAAATTTCAATTTTTTAGATCTGAGTTTGGATTAAGGTTTTGGATTTAAGAATCAGGGTAAGGCTTATGACGGTGAGGACGGCCGATAGGAAGAAGGGTTCGGACTGATAGGTTTTGGTGTAAATGAGGCCGGCGATCAGGGGTCCAAGGATTCGGCCGAGGGCGCTTAAGGATTGAGTTACTCCCATGAGGCGACCCTGATGATCTGCATTTTCTTTTAAGCTTAAACTTCCGGTGATTGAAGGGGACAGTAAACCTTGAGCTAAACTTAAGATGGTGACTGGAATTATAAGTAACCAAATATTGTTTGTTAAAGCGACTCCAAAGACGCCGATTGCAAAAAGTGTTAGGCCGTATTTTATAAGTTTAGCTTCTCCGCATTTTGGTAATAGTTTTCTGATTAAAAAGCCTTGGGTGAAAACTAAGATAAGTCCTGTGTAAGCAAAACCATAGGATGCTTCTTTTAAGCCCAAACCGAATCGATCTTTGACGAATAAAAAAAGACTGACTTCGATCAACGCCATAGATAAAGCATTTAATCCGTAGGTGATTAAAAGTGATCGAATGTCTGATTTTTTAAAGTATTCAAAAATAAGTAAAAACTTTTCGGAGGTCGAAGCCACGTGACGGCTTTCTGTGATGTTGGATTTTTTTAAGATTCTTGGATTGGTTTCCGGTAAATAGAAATATGAAAAAATAAAATTTAGAAAACAAATCATCGAAGCAACTAACGCCGAGGTCCAAACGCCAAATGGAGCTTCTGTAGAAATTAAAGACCCTTGAGCGCCGATCATGCCGCCAAAAAAAGGACCGATGGTAAATCCTAATCCAAATGCGGCACCGATAAGTCCCATGCGTTTAGAGCGTTGAGCTTCGTCGCTGATGTCAGCCACAGCCGCCATTGCTGCAGAAATATTTGCGGCAAACACACCAGCCATTAATCGTGATGCAAACATCAACCAAAAACTTGTACTAAAAGCAAAACCTAGATGACTTATTGATGCGCCAATTAAACTCATCAGTAAAATTGGCCTTCGACCGTACTTGTCACTTAACTGTCCCCAAAAAGGATTGAACAAAAACTGCATTAAAGAATAGATCGACATTAGCAGTCCAGCTTTAAACGAACTGTCACTTAAGCTTTCACCCAAGTAGGGAATCAGTGGAATGATCATTCCAAAGCCGACAAGGTCAATAAACACAGTCAGAAACAAAAGTATGAGTGTACGTTTTTGGCTGTGAATCATGGGTTTAATTTACACATTTAAGATTGAAATGCAAAAGCGATATTGAACTGAGTGTTAGACGCAAACAATCCCATAGATTTAACGCAAAATAATTTTAATAAATAAGTCATCAAGCGTAAGTGTGGGCAAATTCGTGATTGAAGGTTTCCATTTCAAATCGTTGCTGGTCCAAACTATCAGCAAAAAAGCTATTCATTTAAGATTTAGCTTTATATGATGTTATTAATGTTAAAACTTAAAATCTTTTTTTTGTTTCAAATATTTATTGCTCCTTTGGCGTTTGCTGATTTGGGTCACAGAAATATTCCATTGTTTCAGCCAAAGCGGCTGCAGTTCACTATCGAAGCTCAGAGTTTTAAAACGGACGAGAACTTCATTGCTGGCGGCGAAAAAGAAGTTTTGCCTAATGGTTTTGAATACCTCACGTATGACATCATTATGTCGACGATGTTTGATTTTTCAGACGAACTTGCAGGGTCACTGGATCTGAATCTTAGTTATGCTGAAAGTTTTAACAATGTTAGTTTTCGAAATAATCGAGAAATTAAAGATTTAAAAATTGGGCTGTTTAAGCTTTATGATTTGAAGAAATTTGGGCAAATTGTTGTAGATGGATATTATTTACTGAACTTTGCTGAAAATGACGTCAATAAAGATGAAGTATCTGTATCAGACGGAATTTCTTGGTTTCAGGTCGGGGCGTGGTGGCAACCGCCAAAAATGGAATATTTAATGGAAGAAAAGGATTTAGAGTACCGGAAGAAATTTGCAAAAAAGTCCGAATTTCAACCTACAGTTCAGGCGTATGCGGGCTTTCGATCCAGGCCTGATTTTTCTGATGTTTTAATTTTAAAATTACATCCTAGATTCAAATATAATAAATTTATTATGGGTGCTGAATTCAATGGCATTTTTAGTGTAATTAAAGAAGGGGATTCAAAAAAAGTTGAAAAGGCTCTCTTAAATCAAAGATATAATGCTTCAAGTTTTAGATACAATGCATGGAATCCCACGGTTTCTGAAATATACTTGTGGCTAGGTTTTCAACCCAATACTTTCTCACAATTTAAATTTGGGGCTTCGCAAGTTTTTGGTAACGAAAATACAGCTGACGGCATGGGATTTTTCTTCGAATGGCAGACGTCTATGATAGCAACTGCATCAGGTATGATTTTTTCTAACTTTTTTGACCGGGCAAATGCAAAAAACCCTCAAAAGAACACAGATATGAGAATTAAAAACTTAGGGCCTGAACCTAAAGAAACACCCAAAGTAAAGCCTTCGGATTTGCAAGATTTGTAATGTGTGTTATCGAAAACTAACGTGAATTTCAAAAATTTTACTTAGGATAAAAAGTGCGCAATAGATTTTTACTTTTGGCGATAGTGGTCATCCTTTGTTCGACCTTACTAATCTTTATCTTCGATCGAAAACCAAAAACAAATACAGCTAATCTTAAATCTCATAAACAAGATTTTAAGGTAAAAAAAATGGATATATCCATGTTGTCAAAACCTATTGTAAAATCAGAAAAAACTAAGCGCGATGTAAAAAAATTGGTTAAGCGAAAAAAACTATCTTCTCAGTGTTTAAAAGCATATGAATATTTAAATTCTAAAGATTTCTTAGATCTTAAATTCGATGACCTTTTTTGGAATAACTATATTTCGTGCGTAAAAAAGGATTTCAAAGTTCGGTATAATTTAATGAAGGGCAATATAAAATATTGTACGTCGGTTAATTCTAATGATTTACAGAACAATTCATATTGTCTTGATTTATTATTAAGCCTTAAATGGGGAATATTTTTGGCTTTAAATCCAGACAAAGTGTCACAGGACCTCACGAACTTAGAGGATCAAGAGTTATTCGGTTTGTATTTAGGGGAAATGTTTAATAACGAAAAACAATTTATTGTAGCCGATGATTTTAAGAAGAAGGACCTTTTTCTTAGGGAGATGTATAATAGATATCCAGAAAGCAAATCCGTAAACCAGCTGATGTTGATGAATTATAGTGTTTATGCTGAAAACGATCCGATTAATGATCAGATCAATTCCTACTTTGACAGATACTTTCCGGATGATGAATCCTATTTAAGTTTAAAATATAGAAACTCGAACGATTTTGAACTGCAAGAAGCAATTTTTAACCAATTGATGCAGCGAGAATATCCACAAGTTCATCATGTGCTTCAACATTCTTTTTCCATTTGGAAGCAAGAGGGAAAGGTACAGGCGCTCAATTTTCTAAAGGATCACATCGGTCATTTTAGTGAACGTTATAATTCACAAAAGCTAGTTAACTATAAAAAATATTCTTTAGACGCCTTAAATAAGCATTATAGCAATATTGAAAGTGACAGCATTTCAAAAGATAGCAATTGGGTGACTTTTTCTTTCCCTGAGTTTGTTCCGCTTATGATGGGTGAACGCTAGTGTATACCTTATTGGCATATTAATATAATGTAAGTTTCATGTACGAAACTTATATGATACTTGTATTAAATTAAATAAAAAGGAAAGAGCTAGAATTTTAATAAAGTGCTAGAAATGATTAAGTTTTATTTATAAGTTGACTAATATCTATAATAAGAGAGTAAAAATGTCTGAAACGAATATTGATTTTACAAAAGAAATAAATATTGAAAAACAATACAGTCCTAAAGAAATCGAATCACGAATTTATGACTTATGGTTAAAAAACGAAAGTTTTAAGGCTAGTGATGTTTCGACAAAACCTCCTTACGCTGTCATTTTACCTCCGCCCAATGTCACAGGATTTTTACATTTAGGCCACGCTCTTGATCATACGATTCAGGATGTCTTAGTTCGCTGGAAACGCATGTCAGGCTACAACTCAGTTTGGGTGCCGGGAACAGATCACGCTGGGATCTCTACACAAAGTGTGGTTGAAAAGAATTTAGCCCAAGAAGGAATTTTAAGAACAGAACTTGGCCGCGAAAAATTTGTCGAAAAAGTTTGGGAATGGAAAAACCAATACGGTGATCGCATCGTAAGCCAAATGAAACGTTTGGGAAATTCCTGTGATTGGGATCGTATGACGTTCACTTTAGATGAAGGTGTTTCGAAAGCGGTTAGAAAAGTTTTTGTAAATCTCTATAATAAAAATATGATTTATAAAGGACTTAAACTTGTAAACTGGAGTCCTAAACTTGAAACTGCAATTTCTGACATTGAAGTGGAATACAAAGATGTTAAAGGAAAGCTATACCATTTAGCCTATCCCCTAGAAGATGGATCAGGTGAAATTATTGTTGCCACCACTCGTCCCGAAACTATGCTTGGTGATACTGCGGTTGCTGTTCATCCTAAAGATAAAAGATATTCGAAGTGGGTGGGTAAAAATTTAGTTTTACCTTTAACTCAAAGAAAAATTCCAATCATAGTTGATGATTACGTTGATCAGGAATTTGGTTCGGGCGCTGTTAAAATCACACCGGCCCATGACTTTAACGATTACGAAATGGGATTAAGACATAATTTACCTATGATTAATATTTTAAATCCCAACGGAACTTTAGTTGAAGGTTACGGGGCATTTTCAGGATTAAAATCACAAGAAGCTAGAAAAAAAATAGTTGAAGCTTTAGAAGAGCAAGGTGTAATTAAAAATATTGAAAACCACGCGCACTCTGTTGGTCATTGCAGTAAGACTGGTGTTATTGCAGAGCCTTTTTTATCCGAGCAGTGGTTTTTAAAAATGAACGAACTTTCAAAACCTGCCATTCGTTCCGTAGAAAGTGAAACTACAAAATTCATTCCAGAAAGTTGGACCAAAACATACATGCACTGGATGCATAACATTCAAGACTGGTGTATTTCTCGTCAGCTTTGGTGGGGTCACCGTATTCCGGTTTGGAATTGTCAGGACTGCCAACATGTAAATGTGTCAGAAGATGATTTAACGATCTGTCAAAAGTGTAAATCAAAAAACCTTGTTCAGGACTCTGATGTCTTAGACACGTGGTTTAGTTCGGCACTTTGGCCTTTTAGTACGTTGGGTTGGCCAAACAACACGGAAGCTTTAAAAACTTTTTACCCCACAAATGTTTTAGTAACCGGTCACGATATTATCTTTTTCTGGGTCGCACGCATGATGATGCAAGGCTTGGAATTCATCAAAGATGTTCCATTCAGAACAATATATATTCACGGTTTAATTAGGGATTCTCAAGGCAGAAAAATGTCCAAGTCCTTAGGTAACTCTGTAGATCCGGTAGAAATGATAGATCAAGTGGGTGCCGACGCTTTACGGATTGCCCTGATGTCGCAACTGAATACGGGGAAAGATTTAAAATTTTCAGAACAGCGTCTTGAGACTTATAGAAACTTTATGAATAAAATTTGGAATGCCACACGATTTGCTTTTATCGCCACCGAAGAAAGTCATCTTGATGGAAAAACATTTAGTGACGTCAGTTCAAAAAGTGAAATATCAGTTTTCGATCAGTGGATTGTTTTTAAACTTGGTCAAGTGATGGAAAGTGTTGATCATGATTTAGAAAACTATAGATTTTCTGATGCGGTAAACACTTTGTATTCTTTTTTATGGAATGACTTTTGTGATTGGTATTTAGAATTTTCTAAGCCAACTTTGTACAGTAAAGATTCTGCGCTTGAAAAAGAAAAAATGGCGACATCTTTAGTTTTGTTTCAAACTTTAGGGCGAGCCTTAAAGTTAATGCATCCTTTTATTCCGTTCATCACCGAAGAACTTTACAGTAAGCTTGCGGTGAAAGATTCTAAAATACTTTGCACTTCTGAATATCCAACGATGAAGAACAATAAAAATTTGTTAGCTATGGGTTCTAAAGACGCATGGGAAGAGGTTGAACTTTTGAAACTTGTGATTTCTTCAATCAGAAACATACGTGGTGAAAACTCAATTCCATTGGGGCAAGAAATTTTAGCCCACGTGGTGCCAAAAGATGAAAAATCTCAAAAAATCTTAAGCTTTCATAAAACTTTAATCATGAAGTTTTGTAAGCTGTCTGAAATCAACTTCGACGATCGAACCAATAAGTCTAAATGCGCTGTTAGTCCTTTAAGCTTTTCGGGCTCAAGTTTGGAAGTGATTGTACCTTTAGAAGGCATTGTGGACATCGACGAAGAGATCAAACGTCTGCAAAAAAATATAGAGAAAGTGAAAAAAGATATTAATATTCTAAATCAAAAGCTTGGTAATGAGAATTTCATTAAAAATGCCCCAGAAGATTTGGTCGAAAGCGATAAAATTCTATTAAAAGAGGCCGAAATGAAATTTAGGACTCTGCAAGAGAGTTTAAATCGGTTAAGCTAATTAAGATGAGTCTAAATATTTCAAATAAAAATCATGGTTTTATCAAGAGGCATCCTGATGGGTATGCCTTTTTCATTTCAAAAAACGACAGCCAAAGCGACGTCTTTATTGGTGCTGACGACCTCAATGGGGCCATGTCTAATGACCTTGTCGAGATCAGAATTTTTGGCCAACCTCGTGGCGAGAAGCCAAGGGGCAAAGTTGAAAACATCATCGAGCGTCACTTTAAGACAGTTGTCGGTCGACTTGATCCTGACGGCAGTCACTTTTTGGTTAAAGATTTATCTTACTCTTGGGGTGAAAACTTATTAATTCCGAACAACCATGTTGGTTTTGCAAAACCGGGCGAGCTTGTTTTGGTCGAGATTCTCTCTTACCCAGGAACCAAAAAAGGTTTTGTTGGAAAAGTTTTATCAAGTCTAGGTCAGCCCAGCAATCCAGCCATCGATGTAAAACGTGTGGCGATGACGATGGGTCTACCCATGGAATTCCAAATGCAGTCCATTAAAGAGGTGGAAAAATTTGGTTTAGAAATTCCAGCCAGTGAAATCAATAAACGTAAAGATTTAAGATCGCTTCCTTTGATCACCATCGACGGTGCTACGGCTAAAGATTTTGATGATGCGGTTTACGTCGAAACGAAAGGTAGCAATTATAGATTAATCGTCGCCATTGCAGACGTAAGTTTTTACGTTCAACCTGGCATGAGTGTGGACAAAGAAGGGTATGAACGTGGAACAAGTACGTACTTTCCGAACTTTGTGATTCCTATGTTGCCAGAAGGTCTATCTAACGAACTTTGTTCGTTAAAACCAGACGTCGATCGTTTAGCGATGGTTGCGGACATGATCATTGATCCAACGGGTCGCTTTTTAAATTATGAATTTTATGAAGGTGTGATTCGAAGTCATGGCCGTTTAACTTACGGCGATGTTCAAAAAATATTAGATGGCACTGAAGACAAAAAATTTGCACAGCATCATGAACGTTTAAAATTATCAGAAAAGCTTGCGAACATTTTAAAAGACAAACGATTTAAAGAGGGTTCACTTGATCTAGACATTCCTGAAGTTTTAGTTGAAGTCGACGAACAAGGCCAAGCTGTAGATATACATTTATCAGAGCGTATTTTTGCACACAGGTTGATTGAAGAGTTTATGCTTAAAGCCAATATTGCTGTGGCTGAATTCATCGATAAAAAAAGTAAACCTCAGATTTATCGTATTCATGAAGAGCCAGATATTTTGGCTTTAGACACTTTCATGAGATTTTTTAATCAGTTCACGGGTTTTAAATATCAGTCTCCAGATCCTTCTGAAATATGTGAAGTGTTATCGAAAATGGAAGGTAAAGAAAAAAACATTCTTCAGACTTTGTTTTTACGTTCCATGCGCCAAGCGAAGTATAGTCCTGAACAAGTGGGTCACTTTGGTTTAGCATTTTCGCACTACGCGCATTTCACGTCACCCATTCGTCGTTACCCAGATTTAATAACTCACCGTATTTTAAAAAGTATTGTGAAGGGCACTGGGTTTGTGAACTACACAGAAACAGAGTTGGAAGAAAAAGCCGAACTTTTAAGTGCTTGTGAGCAGCGTTCTGTAAAAGCCGAACGAAAAGTGAAGTCGATTAAGAAAGCTCGCTTTGCAGAAAAACTTTTAGGTGAAGAGTATGAAGGTTCATTAACTTCAGTGGCCAGATTTGGCGTATTCGTAACCTTAGATCAGTATCCGATCGAAGGCATGATTCGTATCGGTGATTTAGGAAACGACTACTTTGTCTACGACGAAGAGCAAATGTGTTTAGTCGGTCAACGCTCAGGTAAAACGTTTAAACTAGGCGACCGCGTGAAAGTCACAGTGGCTCAAGTGAACACCGAGGATGGATTTATTGATCTGACATTAGAGGAACACCAAGGGCGCGCTCAATCTAAAGCGATTTCTTCGTGGGCCAACAAAGAAGGGTTTAATAAAAAAGGTCCTAAGTTCAAAAGTAAAAAATCCAAGTCGAAGTTTTCTAGAAGAAAGACCGGCAAAGACAGAAACTCCAACTCCGACAGCATTGCCGAATTGAAAGAAAAATACGTCGACAGTTCTTCTAAAAAGAACAGTAATTCTTCTCAAGAAGGTTCTACTGAAAAACACGCTAATCGTTTTCCAGAAAGGTTCGGAGATAAATTTTTGCAAAAATCGTCAACGGCTCAACAAAAATCAACTTCATCGAAAGGCGAACAATCCCGCTCACCTTCGAAGTCAGGTGGTAAAATAAAAGCCAGCGACCTCTTTAGCTCTTCACACCGCCGCATCGGCTTCGGCAAAAAAAAATAGGTGCCAGGTTCCGAATGCTGGTCACACCATGTTATTCCCAAAAGGTGCCAGGTTCTTTTTCGGAA
>JANODG010000029.1:0-4486 GCA_031412575.1 Bdellovibrionales bacterium | reverse complement strand
TTTCCATGTATTCCGGCGCACAGCACAATCTAAAAATTGAAATGGCCATGCATGTGATGGCCTCTATTGCCATGTCCGCTCAGAAAAATAATGATCCATCGCGCTTGATTTTAAAAAAGCTGCTTTTTTTGTTTCCACTGAACTTAAAAAATAATTCCAAGCATTTCTAAGATTCTGCCATCTTGAACTTACAACGAGTGAGTCCGAAATGTTGTGCATCTTAATGTCTCCTAATAACGAAAAATTTTCTGGCTTTAGCGAACTGTCGTTCATAACACATGCAATAACTTGATGTTTTTTTGAAAGCGACTGAATTATTTTTTTATTTTGCGGTAAATGGATGAAATCGCTAAATATAAAAACTACTGATTTTTTCTTTTGATGCTCTAACACCAAATTGCAGGCATCACTTAGGCCTTCTGAAGAAGCACTGTAAGGCTTAAACTTTAAAACCTCAGTTATAAGCCTTCTGACATGGCTTTGACTTTTTTTAGGGCGAACAAAAAGTTCCATATTTTTTGAATATAAAATTAATCCCGACAGATCATTATTTTTCTGAGCGGACATGGCAATAGAGGCCATCACATGCATGGCCATTTCAATTTTTAGATTGTGCTGTGCGCCGGAATACATGGAAAAAGAAGTGTCGACTAAAAAGTAAACACTCAGTTCACGTTCTTCTTCAAACTGCTTCACATAAGGTTTATTAGTTTTAGCAATCAAAGACCAACTGATATTTCGCACATCATCCCCAGGTACGTATTCCCTGAAATCAGAAAACGTCATACCTTGGCCTTTCATGGCGGATTTGTAATCCCCAAGATTTAAAGCTGAAACTAATTTTTTAGTCTTAAGCTCTATAGATTTAATTTTTTTTAAAACTAAATCCTCTTTGCTCACGAAACCTCAACTTTAGACATTAATTCATTTACGATTTCATCAGGAGAAATACTTTCAGCTTCCGCTTCAAAACTTAAAATTAATCTGTGGCGTAAAACTAAAGTAGCCACCGCACTGATATCTTCTTTGGTCACATAGGCACGGCCCGCTAAAAAGGCTTTTGCTTTTGCGGCTCTGGCAATACCAATGGTGGCTCTTGGTGATGATCCTACGGAGATTAAATTTTGTAAATTTTGAAGACCATACTCGGCAGGGTTTCTCGTAGCTAAGATAATTTCAACGATGTATCTTGCAAGTTTATCATCAACATATATTTTATTTACATAATCTTTTGATTGAAGCAGCGTTTGTTTATTTAAAACTTTCGACACTTTCGGTTGCTCGCCAGAGGACATACGGTTTAAAATCGCAAGCTCCTCGTCTTTAGTTGGATAACCCACAACCACTTTAAATAAAAAACGATCCATCTGCGCTTCTGGTAGCGGATATGTTCCCTCTTGTTCGATCGGATTTTGAGTCGCCATAACTAAAAATGGATCATCAAGTTTGTAAGTCGTATCACCAATTGAAACTTGGCGCTCGGCCATACTTTCTAGCAAAGCACTTTGCACTTTGGCAGGAGCTCTGTTGATTTCGTCGGCTAGCACTATATTTGAAAAGATAGGACCTTTTTTAGGACTGAACTCTCCAGTTTTTGGATTAAAAATCATAGTTCCGATTAAATCCGAAGGCAAAAGATCCGGTGTGAACTGAATCCGATTGAAATTTAAATCCACAATGTTAGCTAAAGTTGAAATCGTTAAACTTTTTGCTAAGCCTGGCAAGCCTTCAATCAGAATATGTCCGCCGCTTAAAAGTCCAATCAAAACAGAGTCAATCAGCTGTTCTTGTCCAACAATTACTTTATGAAACTCATGCCTGATCTGCTCAAAGGTTTCTGATTGTTCCTGAATCGCAGCACTTAGCATCGACATTTCCATCTATATCTCTCCTTGAAATTAAAAAACTGTACCTTTCTGTTGTATCATTTTATATTTTACATAGAGAAGTTCAACGAATACTGACTTTCAAAGAGGAAATAAAATGTTAGGCCTAGGTAAACGACGAGAATTTTTATTAAAATTATTAATCTGCGGATTATTTCTTATCCTTTTAAGTTTAATCAGTTGGGCCATGGTGTGGTTTGGTGTATTAATAATTGCAACTCTCTCTATATTTTTGAACTACTATTCGACTCAATTGATTCTTAAAAAACTAGATCTAGGTCCAGAAGATCAAAGTCGTGATGATGTTCATATCACACCTATCCTAGAAAGACTGTCAAAAAAATATGAAATTGAAAGACCAGCGCTTTACAAAACTAAGTCGCCGTCGCCTCTTGTTTTAGCTCTCGGATCTAAGGATATGGGCGTCATATGCATCAGCGAAATCTTTTTTAAAAAACTATCTCAGCCTGAAAAAGAATCTCTTCTGGAACTTGCAGTGATCAAAATAGAGTCGGAATTTTGTAAAAATACAGAATTTATTGTGCACATCAATTCTTTAATCTTATTTATTGGTTCCAGATTGGACCTAGTGATTGCAATAATCATTGGTCTTAAAAAGAATAAAAATATCGATACGCATCACTATATTTTATTCTCAAGATTCAGTTTGATCTTCATACGCGTGATAAATTATTTTTATATGAACAAAAAAATATTTTTAAAATTTGACGAGATCACTTATCAAAATAACTCTCATTTAATTTTAGCGTTAAATAAAACCTCGATTTATTCGCCCTTAGAAAAAAAATCGACCCACCCGCTGCTTAGCGCCTTTAATTTTTGTAATTTTCCTAGATACGTGAACTGGCATAAACATTTAGATGTGCAGCCAGTTATTGATGAAAGATCCCACGAGCTTCAAAAGGACAAAAATTTAATGTTAGAGAGTTTAACCATCTAGATTCCAAGGATTTCATTTTGAATGACTTAATCTTTAGCGACCTAATTTTTGACAATTTTACCTGCGACCTCTATAAATTAGAGCTGAGCCGGTAGAGTTCGCAAAATATTAACTTTTTAGATTAAACTGGTAGGAAAAATAGCAGGTCAAATTGACAGGTAGAAAGTTAGTTACATGTTATATTTAGACGGTTTAGCTTGGGAAAAATGATACTCACTAACCCAAAAAATTAATTATGGAGAAATTTATGGAAGCTAATTTTTCAACCCTACTGATGTCGATTGGTTCATCTGCATTGATTGGACTGGGACTTACCGAAAATCCAAGTTCTGGTCAAATCGAGAAAGATTTAAAAATGGCCGAATTTAATATTGATTTACTTAAAGTCTTAGAAAATAAAACAAAAGGAAATCTTAGCAAAGAGGAAAGTGATTTTTTAAAGAATCTACTATCTGATCTACAAATGCAGTACGTTCAGAATAAATAGAATATAAAAAATGTGATCAGTTTTTTAAATTGAGCCGGTGGCAAATAAAAATTAGTTTTAGGGAGCAAATATGAAATCCAAGTGCACAAGAAATCAGAGTTATATTCTTTCTTTTTTGACTGTTTTAAGTCTTATGGTTTTTTTCAATACGGCTTGTAATGCTCAATCTGACATCTCGAAGGCAAAGCCCAATGTGTATTCAAACGTTAAAATCCCTGATGTCAGCCCGGGACAGCCATTACCTTCAGATTTATTCATACAACTAGCTAAAAACGTTTCTCCTTCAGTCGTTAACATTTACACCGAAACAACACCCAAATTTAATTACTCCGAAAATTTACCCGACGGATTTCAAATGTTTTTTGATCAGTTTTTAAATCAAGGTGGTGGCGGCGGTGCAGGTCGTGGATTCCCTAAAGCACAACCCGCTCAATCTATGGGTACGGGATTCATCATCCGCAGTGACGGTTTAATTTTAACAAATGCCCACGTTGTAAAAGGGGCTGATGTCATTAATGTTAAATTGCAAAACGAAGGTGAAGAATTTAAAGCCGAAATCATCGGAGCCGACGAACAAACTGACGTGGCTTTACTGAAGATTAAATCGACACAAAAACTAGTTGCTGCAAAGCTAGGAAGTAGCAAAGATCTTCAAGTCGGTGAATGGGTTGCGGCCTTTGGGAATCCCTATGGACACAGTAACACCATGACAAAGGGGATTATCTCAGCCTTGGGACGTGATTCAGGTCAATTAAATTTATTTCCTTTCATACAAACTGACGCCAGCATCAATCCGGGAAACTCAGGTGGACCTTTGGTGAATATAAAAGGTGAAGTCATAGGAATGAATACAGCGATTGATGCTCGCGCCCAAGGAATTGGTTTTGCGATTCCTATAGATAACGTAAAAAATATTTTAGCCGAGTTAGAGAAAACCGGTGAAGTTCAGCGTGGTTTCCTAGGCGTTGAAATGCAGGGAATCAACGAGGAAATAGCGCGATCGTTAAGTGTTCCCGTAAGTGAAGGCGTGTTGGTTGTGAACGTTCTAGAAGGATCAGCAGCGGCTAAGGCGGGTTTAAAACCTTATGATGTTGTAGTTAAATTTGGATCATTGAAAGTCACAAATCCTTCAGATTTACTGAAGGCAGTGGC
>JANODG010000028.1:0-40168 GCA_031412575.1 Bdellovibrionales bacterium | reverse complement strand
TTCATTAATTTTTTGCACAAAACTAAACAAAGTTTAAAAATTAAACCAATTGTTATAACCATTAAAAAACAAACAATACCAATTATTAAATATCTTCTCATACAAACTCTTTTTTATTCTGATTAGCAGAATTCAAAGTCTTTTGAAGAGTGGTGTATAATTTCATTCATGAAACCCCGGCTATCATTTATAAAGCGCAAAATTAATAAAAAGTATGAAAATCAAAGAATAAAACATCAGAACTAAAATCAAATGCCCGTATTTCTGACCTTCGCTTTTCCTTTTTTTGATTATTAAAAGTAAATCGATAACCGCATATACAAAGACCAATAAAACTAAAGAGAATGTAATATTATCCTCTATAATACTATTAGGGAAACGGTCGGCATCAGACAAAAAGTCCATATTATCTAAAAGAACAGGTTGGATCTCTTTATATGAACCGTCTAAATCTTCCAATAAAATAGTCCCCTAAAACACCACTCGGCCGATCTTTCAATATTTGCACGAAAAACCCTGCTTTTTGATCGATTTTTATTAAATTTTGAATTTTAAAAGTAGAAGTGTCAAATAGGTAATATAACTATATTTATATAACCCATTGCAGTTAATTATTTTTATAAATTTAAGTTATTTATATGGTTTGTTAAAATTCATTACCGCTACGGTAGTAGAAAAGTGAAATATTTATTTTTATATATTTTTGATTCAGATTTAGAAAATAACCAACTTTAAATTAGTATTGATTCTATATTAATGATATCCGTTGATTTATTATAAGAGTTTGTCTTTTCTCAAAATTTCTAAGAGATAGGTACAAGCTTCAGACTCAGACGAGAATTCTATTTTTCCGGATTTAAGACCCCTCTCGCTGTAATAGACAATCCAGACCCCGTTTGATTGATCTATTTCATATCTCTCATTGTGGTTCCCGCCCGAAAGACTATATGAGTCCTCGCAAAATCCTTCGCTCTTTAAAATTTGCTCAAGCTCTTCTATTCTCATTCTCTTCATTGAACCATTCAGTATTCCAACTGCCAAGTCATTAGGTGAGGAATCTTTTTAACACAACAAGCGTTAACATAGGCATTGTTTATTAAACTGCCATAAAACCTATCTGCTGATTCTTCAATAATAAAATATAATTTAAAAAATCCTAGTTTTTTGTATGATAAATTTTATTTAACAAAAGTACTTGGATCAATGGGACCGTTTTTGTCTTTACCACCCCATTTTTTATCTGGCACAAAACTTATATAATTTATCTGTAGTTGCTTCACACCGCTTGCAAAAATATGTTTATCATCTTTAGCCATATTTTCATTTAAGACTTCAAAGGAATTAGGATCGACATCATTTACAGTATGGTTTAAATAATAAATATTGTTTTTAGATCGTGAATACTTATAGGGTGAATAAATTTTAAAATCGTTTGGATCTGCATCCATCAAAGGCCTAAAGTTATAATAGACTTGATTCTTGTCCTTAGAAAAACTTGAGTCTTCTTTTATAAAATCGAAACTTTTCCCATCATAGTTGACAAGCTTCTGACCATTAAAATAAACACTGTTTTTATCTAAACCATAAGTTATATACTCGGCTTCAACACTGCTTGCCCTAAAAGTGATTGGGTCTGCACCTTCTACGACTTTATCGTAAAAAAACACCCTTTCTTTGTCCTTAGCATAAGGGGCAAAATCTGCAGAATAACTAACATAATTTACGATTCTATTTTCTACAGTAATAACTTCAAAAGTTTTTGGATCAGCAAATTCAACAACTCTGCGCCCGAAAAACACATGTTTATCATCAACAGACCAAACTGTTTCATTTATATTTTTAAAAGTATTGGGATCTGCACCTTCAACTTTTAATTCTAGAAAATAAACAAAGTTTTTATCTTTACCAAACAAAGATTTTTTTTCTAGC
The DNA here is from genome assembly GCA_031412575.1 of Bdellovibrionales bacterium. Lineage (GTDB taxonomy): Bacteria > Bdellovibrionota > Bdellovibrionia > Bdellovibrionales > UBA1609 > JAMLIO01. The sequence continues at coordinate 38,239 of JANODG010000028.1, read as the reverse complement.
TCTTGGAAAGATTCAGGATCAGCACCAATAACTTCAGTGGAAGTGTTACTAAGTCCCCCACCAGCTGTAGACACATAAAATACTTTTTGATCTTCGATTTTATAACCCACATTGGTAGAACAAGTGGTTCGCATTAGTGTTAAAAATATACCAGAAATTAATAACAACGAAGTCAGAACTCATTTATATTTTCGCCCGGAAGACCCCATGGTCAGTGGAACACCCTACGAAAATGAAAATAAAAAAAGCCGCTTTTAACTTAAAAGCATTAATAGCCATCGCAATTCCTGTAGTGGTGAGCACTGGTGAAAAAGAAAAGATTTTTGAAATCAGTAATTTTAAAGTTTTTAATAAAGAAAATCAAAATTACTTTTCTGTAGATTTAATCAATAAATCTAAAGGTTTTTTGTATGGCGATTTTAATGTCTATCAAAAACAAGGGTCAAAAAAAATTCTTGTAGGTGCGGCAATTGGCGTTTCATCGTACATACCGAAAAGACAGGTTTCATATGCACTCTTAGAGGAAAGCACAGGTCAAATGTTACCTAGTGGAAATTACGAGCTAGAGTTTATAGAATATTCTGATATGAATCGTGAAAAGGGACAAACCAAGTTAACATCTTTTACTAAGCAATAACATGATCATTTCACTAAAAAATCAGTGACTTCATCAGAGTAGCTCCACCAGGTTTTTACAATTCCCCAGAAATGACTGAGGTGAAATTCTTTGTAGTAAACCGGTTTCCAATGTTCTTTCAGTTTTATTTGATTAACAGTAGGTACACTTTTATCATCCAGCAACACTATCATTCCTAATTTTTTGTTTTCATGCTTGGTAGGTAAATCAAGTGGATCTAGCTCAAAGACAGAATGAATAGCGTCTGCGTATTCTTTTGATGTCTTGAAGTTCATTTGCTTTTTTCTTTTTTTTCTTAACTCTTCCATGCCACTGTTATTAGAAACTGAAATGACGTCAGGTATTGGTACGCCTGCAGCAATCACAAAAGCCTTATCTATCCGATCAAATACTTCAACTGCAACAGAGGTATAAATGCCCCCTAAGCTTGCGCCTAAAATGGAAACGGTTTGATCTGATGGTATAGTTTCTAAAACCAAGCCTATGGCTTTCATCGCTCTGGCATGTAAACGTTGGTGAAGCTTTAGATCAACATTAGATTCTTGGTCACCGGTCCATGAAGTGACTATTATAACTTGAGCCCCTTTTTTTTGAAGCTGTTTTGCATAAGATTTATCGATGTAATTCACTCCACCAGTTGGGGGGATGATGATTACTGTGTTTTGATTTGGTTCATTTGGTTTATAGACCATAGTTTGCACATGAAAGTTTTTTTCAGTGATCGAAAATTTATCAAACCTTTTCAAATGAGAGCATCCAAAAGAAATAGAAACTAAAAACAGGCATGTGAAATATCTTACTAGGACCATAAAGATATAAAGCCATAATTTATCAAGTATGACTAAGATTTTTTTAAGGAACTGCACTGGTAGAGAAGTGATATCGTTATTTTTATGCAATGATGATGTCTAGTTCACTTGTGCGCCTTTCGGGCGGCTACCGTTCAGTCCGCTTCGCTGGGACTTCCGTCCGCACGCCCTGGACAATCCTTGCTGGAGCTTTTCGTCCTGCGGACGGCTTACCCTTCGCTATCTTCTGTGACTTCTTCAGAAATCCATTCGATGCGGTTAAGGCCTGCAAGTTCGTTTCGGTTTAGTTTTAAGGCTGAAATTCCTGGAAGATCTTTGCCTTCTAAAAATTCTAGGGATGCACCACCACCTGTAGATACATGAGTGAAATCACCACCGAATTTTAAAGCCGCACTGGCAGAATCTCCACCGCCGACAACGGTAAAACCTTCGTTTTTAGAAATCGCAGCACAAATAGATTTTGTTCCATTTTCTAATTTTGGATTTTCGAAAACACCCATTGGGCCATTCCAAAAAATAGTTTTTAGTTTTGCGATTTCATCACTAAATAACTGAACTGTTTTTGAACCAATATCTAAAGCTAATTTATTTTCTGGAATGAATTTTAGTTCTTGAGTTTCTTCTGCATCAAACGAAGAACTGACAATGTGATCTATTGGTAAAAATACTTTTTTGCCTTTTCTTTCACAATTCATCAGAAATTCTTTTGCAAATCCAATTTTATCCACTTCAACTTTTGAAGATCCAACTGCAATGTCTTTGGCTTTTAAAAACGTATAAGCCATCGCCCCACCAATGATAAACACATCAGCTTTAGCCATCAGACGATCAATGATATTTATTTTATCACTAACCTTAGCCCCACCTAAAACAATTCCAAAAGGAGCTTTAGGAGCATCTGTTAAATAACTTAAATTTTTGATTTCTTTTTCAATTAGAAAACCATGTGTTCGCATTGGCACTACCCTAGGAAGGGCGTGAACACTGCAGTGTGCGCGGTGAGAAACTCCAAAGGCATCATTGATGTAAACGTCTGTGTATGACGCCCACTTGTTCGCTAATGCTTCACTGTTGTCGGTTTCGCCTTTTAAAAATCTTAAATTTTCAAGCATGATTAATTGTTTTGGTTTTAAACCATTAAATAAAGCTTTTGGGGCATCACTGTCTGGTTCATCGACTAACATCACATCGAAATTTAGTTTTTCACCTAAGTATTCAGCGACTGGTGACATGCTTAGTTCATCAGAATAAACACCATCAGGTCTTCCGAAGTGTGAACCAATTAATAACTTAGCTTCTTTTTCTAAAATGTATTTTATAGTCGGTAAGGCTTCATCAATACGATGAGTGTCTTGAATGACACCGTTTTTAATAGGAACATTAAAGTCCACTCTTAAAAAAACTTTTTTACCTTTTAATTCTAATTTATCTAATGGCCTTATAAAAGTTTTCATAGTCCCTTTTCAGCCATGTAATCTAACATATCAAGCATACGCATCGAAAATCCAATTTCGTTGTCATACCAAGAAATCACTTTCACTAAATTATCCCCGATCACCATCGTAGATAACAAATCAATAGTTGAACTCGCTGGATTGCCATTGTAGTCCGTGCTTACAAGCGGTTCTTTTTCTACAGCTAAAACCCCTTTCATGGAAGTTTCTGAAGCTTTTGTTAACGAGTTGTTAATCGATTCAATAGAAACTTTCGTCTGACTTTCAAAAGTGAAATCCACTAGCGAAACATTGGGGGTCGGAACACGAATTGAAAAGCCATCAATACGACCTTCCACCTCTGGTAAAATTTTACCCACAGTTTTTGCCGCACCTGTTGTGGTTGGGATCATCGACAAAGCCGCAGCTCTTGCGCGTCTTAAGTCGCTGTGATTACCGTCAAGAATTCTTTGATCGTTCGTGTAAGAATGCACTGTTGTCATCAAACCTTTTTCAATTCCAAAATCGTCATTTAAAACTTTTACGATCGGAGCTAAACAGTTTGTCGTGCAAGACGCGTTACTTACAATAAAATGTGATTTTGGTTTATACTCGTGATGGTTCACACCATAAACCACGGTGAAATCCACACCGTTGGCAGGAGCAGAAACTAAAACGCGCTTAGCCCCAGCTTGGATGTGTTTTTCAAAATCAGCTTTACCTTTAAAGGCCCCAGTACATTCTAAAACAACATCAACGCCCCATTTACCCCAAGGGATATCTTTTGGATCTTTGTGTTGGGACCACATGACTTTTTTGCCATCAACAGAAAAAGATTCGTCACCGATTTCGATTTTTTTATCCCAAGTTTTATGTAAAGAATCATATTTTAAAAGATGGGTGATCTCTTCACCGCTCATTAGTCCATTTACGGCTACGATTTCAAATTTATCATAACCAAGTCTAAAAGCTTGACGGCCAATGCGACCAAATCCGTTGATACCAATTTTTAGTTTCTTTTGGGCCATAAAAACTCCTTATTTTAAAGAGATACTAATTTAGGAAATAACTTGTGAGTATTTTTTTGCACTTGTTTTGCAAGATCTTCAAGGGAAACTTCTTTAAGCTCGGCAACTTTTTTTGCAGTCTCGATCATAAACGAAGGTTCATTCTTTTTACCCCTGTGCGGAATTGGGGCCAAAAACGGCGCATCGGTTTCAATATGTAACCGATCAAGCGGAGTGTTTTTCACCACATCACGAAGGGCTTCGGCAGACTTAAACGTCACCACCCCACTGATGGAAATATTTAAACCCAAATCCATAGCCTTGTCCGCCAACCACTGCGTGCCAGTGAAACAATGAATCAGCCCTTTCACTTTACCTTTGTAAGTCTTTAAAAGTTCGATGGTGTCTTCTTCAGCATCACGAGTATGAATTTCAATGGGAAGATTATGATCAATCGAAATTTCGATCTGTTCGATGAACGCTTTCTTTTGATCTTCAACGCTTGAATTTTTATAATAATAATCTAAGCCAATTTCACCCACCGCAATGACTTCTTTGTGGATTAGATTTTTAAGTAAAAAGTCTTTGGCCAAATGATAGTCTTTAGCGTCGTGGGGATGAACACCCAAAGTGCAAAAAACCTTTGGGTAAAACTTCTGAGCCGTTTGTAAAACCACAGGATGATCTTCGTGATTGGTTCCAATGTTGACCATTTGAAGAATGTTAACTGCTTCGGCGCGGTCCAAAACAGCTTGGACTTCGGATTCAAGCATAGAAAGGTGGGTGTGCGTATCAATGAAATGCATGTGCATCCTTTATAGCAGATAACAGATGCTCTTCAACGAGTTTTACATCGACATTAGACTGCAAAGCGCTTTCTAAATTCTGTATGTGGTTCATTAATACAACCCAATGATTTGAATCTTTAAACGCTGCGATTTCTGATTTTAGAATCAGTCTTAAGTAGGTCATCAGCTCCTGGAGGCCGTCTCGCCCCTTCATCCAATCTAAAGAATCTAGATCTTCCTGGTTTTGATCTTTAGTTTTGTCATCTTTTTTTAATTCGGATAACCATGCCCTCGTCTGATTTAAATTATTTAAAACCTCTTCTGAGTTTTGAATCCAATCCCAACGACCTTGAAGTTCCTTAAGGCTTGGCTGTTCTTTAACAAGATCCAAGTCCGACAAATCCAAAGGTTTTAATTTGTAAACTAAACAGCGGGACCTGATTGTGCTTAGTAAATTTTTAATCGACGGCGAAGTTAAAATGATCCAGCAATTTGCAGGCGACTCTTCTAAGGTTTTTAAAAGCGCATTGCTAGCCTGTTGATTCATTAGGTGGGCTTGATCAATAATTACCACTCGCATTTGATCATGTTTATAAGAAAAAGATTCAATGACTTCACGGATTTGATCGACTTTGATTTGTCGCCCGTCGGGACGCACCACTTTTATTTGAAAGAAACTTTCATCATCAATGGTTTTACACGCAGTGCATGTCAGACAAACTTCAGCGCAGTATTTTTGCTTGGCCAGAAATTTCGCGGTCTCTAAAAGTGGAAGCCCCTGGTAGCCAGTGATGATCATCGGGGTTGAAGTGTTTGCAAATCTTTTAAGAGAACCTTGAAGTTGATTTTTTAATTCTTCATTTAAAGTAGCCTTTAAGGCGGCATCTAAATTTAATTTTATTCCCACTTGGACTTTAGGGGTTTTGTTTGATCCTGACGATGACTTTTCCATACTTATTCCAACTGACTTAGATTGAAAATCAAACTTTTTAAAAGCTCATCTGGATTTAAACTGCCGTCTAAAACCAACCAATCCTTTGGATTTTGTTTCACTTGATCTAGATATGATTGATAAACTTTATTGTGAAATTCAGCGGCTTCGGACTCTAAGCGATCCAAAGCTTGGTTCATCCCTAATTTTCGCCTTTGGCAATCTGAATAACTTAAATCCACAAAGACTTGCTTTTTAGGCTTACAGTTGGAAGTCGCAAAACTATTCAACCAATCGACATCTTGTAGTTTTAGTGTTCGTCCGCCAGCTTGAAAGGCCACAGACGACGCCGTAAAGCGATCACATAAAACCGTGATGCCTTCTTTAATCTTAGGCATAATCACTTGATCGACGTGTTGAGCCCGACTGGCTTCGTACAGTAAAAGCTCGGCCCTTGGGGAAATTTTAAAATCAGCATTTTTTTTAATAGTTAATAATGTGGATCTAAGTTCTTCGCCCAGCGGTGTTCCGCCAGGTTCACGAGTGACATAGACTTGGCGACCAAGGCCTTCTAAGTGCGTTTTATAATTTCCAATTAGGGTGCTTTTTCCGCACCCATCAAGACCTTCAAAGACTAAAAACATAGTCTATAACGTATCTTAAGTTTAAGGTTTTTGACAATGAAACAATTAGCGTGGGGATGTTGGTTTTGTCCCATGAATTAGGCTATAGTGTCGAAGTTGTGAAGTTTTACGCAAAGCAAAAATTGACAGATCGAAAGCCTGTCACGTAGAACTAAGGATTACACACATTTAGATATCTTTTTCAGGAGTCATGTTCATGTTAATAGCCCTAACAATTGCCCATATATTTGTTTCTTTAATCTTAGTATTCATGGTTTTAATTCAAGATTCGAAAGGTGATGCTTCTGGATTATTAGGCAGTAGTGGTGGCCAATCGGTTTTTGGGGCAACAGGCGCTTCTTCATTTATTGTTAAAGCAACCCGAGTTGTGGCTGTCCTTTTTGCTGCAGGATGCATTGGACTTGCTTATCTGTCTTCTGATCAAGCTAATTCTTCAGGTGTCTTTGATAGAGTAAATGTTCCAGTCACACAGCCGGTTGAAGGCTTAGACACAACTGCACCAGTTATTCCCGTTGAAGGAACAGCTTTGGATGCAACAACACCTTCAGAAAAAGCGGCTGAATCCACAACAACTGCTCCTTCAGAAAAAGCTGCAGAAAAATCAACTGACAAATCCACTGAAACACCAGCAAAAACTAAGTAAGCTAAAAAATTCAATAAAATGCCTAATAAAAAAACTCAGTTCACCATTCTTACTCTTTTAGGCATTTTTATACTCTTTTTTGTAGTTTTTCAGACGAAAAATTTATATTTTTCGAAAACCAATCTCTCTAAAAAAAGTGCAATTCACACCCAAAGTAAAATCGATTCTGAAAGGCTTGGATTAAAAACCTTATCTGTTCCTAAACTTACAGTTTACGGAAATATAAAAATTAAGAAAAATCAGATTCCACAAGAAATCCAAGACGAAGAAATTGAAGATAGTAAAAATAGTCAGTCACTAACTTCTAAATATTTGAATCAAGTTTTGTCCCAGCAACAAATTTATTTCACACGCTGTTTTGAGAATCATCTCAGGGAAAATGCAGATAGCGTTTCGTCTGGAAATATTTTGGTTGAATTTATGGTTTTACCTCATGGTGAAATCAGGGATGTCGTAATTAAAGAATCTAATTTCCAGAACAGAACTTTTGAAAATTGCATCAAAACCGTTTTTGCACGCACGCAATTAAAAAAATTCAGTGGTGAAAAATTCCTAATTTTATATCCTTTGGAATTTGAGTAGTTCCTAATTCTAAAAATCCCAGATTGAGACAAAATACATTTCCAATACCACTTCGTTTTCTTGTAAAGAATGTTGTCATATCGTGAATGAATATTATCAAAATCATACACAACACAAATAATTAATCAAACAGAGTCACTTGTTTCATTCATTATCAATTGAAATCTTTAAACAAATTAGATATTTACCGATAATTACCTATAAGACGTTCGCAATAACATCTGCCACTTTAGGTAGGTTAAAATGTCAAAGTTGCCTAACACGCCATTTCTAATGCGTAGGTTTAAACTTCAAACTTATTCTATTTTATTTTTAACACTAAATTTAATTCTATTTAACAATTGCACTGGTGGCTTTGTTGCAGAAAACGGTATTACTTTTGGCAGCATTAATTCAGAATCATCCTTTCAATGTACGAACACCGAAACTGCAAGCAATAGCGGAAGTCATTTTTTATCGAAAAAACAATATTCAAACACTCTTGAAGACCTTTTTGGACTTGGAATCATTAATCAGGCCAGCACCTCTTTAAGTTCTTTACCTAATGACAGTTTTGATCCCGAACTTAGAACCAAAATTAACTCTTTAGACGCAAACACAATACAAGCTTATTTTAATGTTGCTTCTCAGATATCTACACTTGTTACTAATGACGTCACGGCAAGAAATAATTTTTTTGGAAGCTGTGTTGGCAGTTCCATCATCAATCAGTCCTGCATTAATAGTTTCATAGATAATTCCGCGCTTAGAGTTTTACGCCGTCCTTTAAAAACAGACGAAGTTTTATTTATAAATACCATCTTTTCAGGCCAAGGAACTAACGCCGAAAAACTTCAAGCTTCACTAAACTTTTTATTACAATCGCCTTTTTTTATTTTACGATTAGAACTGGGGAACGATACCGAAATAGCACCTAATCTTAACCTCACTGACTACGAGTCCGCCACAAGATTGTCTTACGCACTCACAGATTCAACACCCGATAGTTTACTTTTAACAGCTGTTAAAAATGGTCAATTTAAAACAGACCAAGAAATTCGTCTTCAGGCCGAACGATTAATTAGTTCGGTCCGGGGAAAAGCAAAGACACAAGATATGATTTTACATTGGTCTTTAGCGGAAAATCCACAAGACTTATCTAATCTACCTGCAGATTTAACTCTGGGAATAAATATGTCAGGTTTAGAAAAGGCAATGGTGGATGAGGCCAGAAAATTCGTAGACCATATTGTATTTACAACAAATGGAACATTTCAAGATCTTTTAAAATCAAGACTTTCTTTTGCAAGCCATACGGGTTTAGCGAAAATTTATAATCACTCACCAGTAGTTGGTAATATTCCGCAGACAATCACAGAAAGACGGCAAGGTCTTCTGATGAAGGCGCCGTTTTTTTCTTGGGGCAACCCTAGAACCAATATCATACGCCGCGGAGTTGAGTTTCAAAAAAGAGTTTTATGTAATGTCATTCCATCGCCCAACGTGAATATTGCTGACGACCGTGACATAGATGCGTTCACACCAATCCAGCAAATGGAAAATTCAAATAGAATAAATGTCGCACACCAAACGCGAAGTCCACTTTGCATGAGCTGTCATTCTGCCATAAATCCTGTGGGGTTTGCGTTTGAGTCTTTAGACGCTTTAGGTAAGATAAGAGACAAAGAATATGTTTTTGATTTGTCACGAAACTTTTATAAGTTCACAGACATCGACACGCGCACTTCCATCTCTAGATTCAATAAGCCTAACTACCCTATTCAAGATGCTTTTGAGCTTGTGGATTACGTTTTAGAATCTACTGAAGGCAACGAATGTTTCATAAGAAATGTAAGTCGCTACTTAAATGAAGCCCCAGAAACTGACCAAGACAATTGCAATCTTGCTAATGCTTTAAAGTTACAGATAGAACAAAATCAACCTATTAAAGAAATTATCATCGATTTGGCTATCAATAATAATTTAAGAAAAAAGTTTTCAAACTAATTAGGACGTAAAGATGAAACGAAACAAAAAACAAATTGAAAACAGATTTTTTAGCCGCAGACAATTTTTGGTCGGCGCAGGGAAAACTTTCTTAGCACTTCCGCCTCTTCTTTCTTTAATGCCAAGTCTTGTAGCGGCCCAAACTATGGGAAATAAAAAAGTAAGGTCTGTAATTTATAATTCGTGGTTGGGAATTGATAAACGTCATATGGACCCAGATCCAGCAACTTTACTTACGCAAGGGGCAGGTCATTCTGTATTTTACAAAAATTTAAATAGTTTTTCGGGTCCAATTTCAAGGATGATAGATTCTAGTTTTCAGCCTTTGTACCCCTATATGAATTTAATCAAAGGTTTATCTTTAACGGGTGGAAATTATCAAGGTCACAGTCATTCGTTTTTAGCTGGTGCACATTCACAATTTAGAAGTCCAACATGGGGACGAACTTTAGACGTTGTTATGGAGAAATCAAATAGTGTTTACACCACAAATGACAACGTGACCTTTAAAGCCATTCGCATTTCAAGCGACTATGACACAGCCTCTTATGATACGGCCAATGGCAAGCGCGTGAATACAAGCTATGTGCAAGGTGATTTGGCTTTGTTCAATTTATTATTTTCTGGATTAGCCGCGCCCACTGGTCCTTCTCTTACAAGTTTAAATAATGAACTTATAGTCGATAAAGTTTATGCAGATCTAAAAAGATTAGAAACTGATAGAAGATTATCAACTGATGACAAACAACTTGTAGACCGCTACATCACTGGCGTGTTTGATTTACAAAAGAAAGTGAAAGCTAACAACGCAGGTACTGGCGCTTCGTGCATTAAACCGACCTTGAGTTTACAAGTCAAAAGACAAGGTAATAGCTATCAATTTCCTCAGGAAACAACCTGGGGCGTAACAAGCACAGGACAATTGTTTGATAATTATATTGAAATGATCAAACTTGCTTTTTTATGTGATCTTACACGCGTGATCACAATTAATAATTCCATTTGGGATGAAATGCCGATTGCATCGTCTTCATTAGGCGGCTTACATCATGAATGTCCTAGCAGTGAAACTTCTGCAGACAGACATAAGTACGGTCTATTAAAAATAGCTAAACTTGCAACCACCCTTATGAATACAGCTGACACTGTGAATGGAAGTGGGAACCTACTCGATAACTCAAGCATTTTCTATACGAATGAATTGGGCGACTGGACAGCTGGTCACAATATTCAAAACATGCCTTGTGTGACATTCGGAAAAGGCGGGGGATTCATCAAAACAGGATTCTTCGTGGACTACACGAACAAGGTCAACGGCGCTAACATTAACACGGCCCTATCTGGTCGTCCTTTCAAACAATTACTGCAAACAATCATGCGAAGCATGGGCGTCCCACAATCCGAATACATGCTTTACGGAGATGGTAAAGGCTATGGTGAGTTTATAGAGGGGATTAATCAGTTTGGTCATGTACGTCCAACGGCTTACACGGCTTACAAAAACGAACACAACGACGTGTTGCCATTTTTGACTTAAGAAAATTAAACTTATAAATAAAATCAGAATATTTTCCTAAGCGTAGGGGCTTATTTCTTTTTTAAATTTTATCTAAGTAATCTACTTTGTCTGCGATCCATGGATCTGGAATGGTATAGAGGTCGGTGAACTTTTTTCTAGGTTCGATTGGAAATACCAAGTGTTGTGGTTTTACACTAGGGACATAGTTCGGATATATGATCTTTTCTTGAATCAGTAAGGGAGTTAAAGTTTCATAAACGTAGTGACTGACCCTATTTCTACGAAACAGATTATCATAAGATTTTTCTAATTGATCCCTAGAGTAGTGATTGTAATTTCTGATAATGGCTTTGGCCACAGCCAATACATCCTCAACTTTAATAAAATCATACTGATATAGATCCACCGCCGTTTGAAATGAATCTTCCATAACAAAAAGTCTACGCCCAAATTTATCATAATAATCGGGATCAGTGTCGGTTTCTAAATTTATATAAACCCTTTCCACTGGGTCATCAGTGTCTAACATATCACGAAGCTCTAACACCAAATCAATTCGGCTTTCAAGAACATCCAGTTGTCTTAAAATTTCACGAGCTTCACGGTCCGTGATACGATGCGAGCTGATGTCAGAAAACAAACTGTAGACTAAAGCATCAGATTCACTATCATCGCCAAAGCAAATCATTTTTACATTCTTTTGTAAACGAAGGCGTAACTCCATTAAGGCCTGAAGTTTATAGCCAATTTGTTTATTTAAAAATTTAAATTTCCCAGGTCTTACATTTTTAAGATTATCTTTACTTAAAAAACCTAAGGGCTTTAAACCGTCATAGGTCAGCTTGTCGTAAATAGACTTAATCATTTGTGGTGGCGATGCAGATACGAAGAAGATAGGTAAACTTTGGCCAAAATGGCTTTGAAGTCCTAAAACCAAAGCTTTTGCACCAGGGATATTTTTCTTTTTTTCGCCTTTTTCGAAGGCTGTTCGAATCAAACCGCGGATCGTTTCCCATTTCGTGTCTAAATATGTTTTATCCAAATCCCAAATGAAAACACGGTCATACTCACGAAGCTTATCTTCTTTTTCAAAAAGAAAACTAATGACATCACCGCGAATAATTGGTTTAAATTCCATCAACTTAAAATTAACACCATTAGCGTACAGGGTAAAGTGCAGGTACAGATGATTTATAGCATTCCGAATATAAAATCTTTTGTGTCACGACCAACAGTGGTCTACCAAAACGTCAAACTCAGTGAATCGACTTCCTCTTTAGTTCACGAACTAGACTCTGAAAATTTATACAAGGGCCTTCACGAGGTCTATCCAGAAGCAACACTTGTGGACTTATTTGAATGGGTTGATTTTTTTTCGTCTCATAACGTTTTGTTTGATAAAGCTGCATTGGCTTCTTCTTATTCGTTTTTCTGGAGCGAAAGTACAGAATCATTATATCAACAAAGTTTGATTTGGCACGGCAGTTTTAAGCTTTGGTGTAAAAACAAAAAAGCCCACGTTAATGACTTAAGACCTTTATGTTTATTAGATCAGTTCAATTCAAAGGATAAAAACATAATTTTCGATTTCATAAATCACTTCGATTCTTTACGTTTAAGTTTATCTGACGGAAAAAAAATTCTTGAACTTTTTGTGGACATCATTGGTTCGAATCCCGTTGAATATTCTAAACTTGGCGAAGAGCTCATAGAACTAAAATTATCATCAGAGCAAATCCTTAGAAAACTTCATAAAATAAAATATCCTGTAAGCTCAAAAAAAGACGAAAAAAAACAAACCTTCGTCAAAAATACAGCATGGCCGCAAAACACAAAGGTCAATTTTTTAAGACAAGGTGATCAAGCGGGGTTTGAACTTTCAGTTTTTGTTCACCAATCTGAGTACAAAGAAAAATATCTTAAAGTTTTAAAAGAAAGTTTGGATAAAATTGATCATTATTTAGTAAATCAAAATTCGGAACCCAAGGCGTGATGGAAAATATAAACCCTACCCTTCCTAATACTAATTTTAGACTTTCCATCGAATCGGCCTTTATGAATATACCCGAGCATTTGTTAGATTTCGAAAAGATTTATATTGATCCAAAATCTAAAGATAGTGATGTCGCTAAAAGATTTATTCAAATATTTCCGAATGAAAAAATTGTTTTCACTGAAGATCCAAATATTGAAAGCTCAAATTCGACTGGGATTCTAAGTCCTAAGGAATTTGATAAAAGTAAGAAAAATATTTTTATCACACCCTTTCAAGGACAATTCTTTAAGCGTTGTCCCGGCACACATCAAAAAATGGCCTGTTGTAATTATTTTGTTTTAAACTTGGGCCTTCAGTGCAATATGAATTGCTCATACTGTTACCTTCAGAGTTTTATTAATACGAAGACAATGACGATTTATTCAAACATCGACGATGCCTTAGCTGAGTTAAAAACGATGACTGACGAATTTAAAGGGCTGACTTTTCGCGTAGGCACAGGAGAAGTCATTGACAGCTTAAGTTTAGATCCACTGACACTTTATTCACACACCTTAATAAACTTTTTTAAAGACAAACCACATTTAACTTTAGAATTTAAAACCAAATCCAATTTAGTGGATCAATTCGTTGATTTGGACCATGCGAACAATGTGATTGTAAGTTGGTCTATCAACCCTCAACACATCATCGAAAAAGAAGAGCACTTAACTTCAAGTTTATATGAAAGACTAAATGCTGCCGAAAAGTGTAAATCAAAAGGTTATAAAATTGCCTTTCATATTGATCCCATGATTTGGCATCCTGAATGGAAGACAAATTATAAAAGATTAGTTGATGACATCACATCTAGGTTCGATCCTGAGGATCTTCCTTATATCTCTTTAGGGGCTCTTAGATTTCAAAAAGAACAGCGCTGGATGATGAAGGAACGATTTGGATTAAATAGCTACGTTAATCAAGCCGAGCTTTTTGAAGGTAAGGATAAAAAGCTAAGATATGATCAAGACTTACGAAACGAAATGTTTAAATTTATCTTTGATGAGTTCAAAACCAAAAATTCAAAGTGGAATGTTTTTCTGTGTATGGAAACACCAGAAACTTGGCTTTCGGCTTTTGATTCCTTACCAAAAACTATAGACGGCCTTGAAACTTTGTTTGAACCCAGAAAATCTATTTAAAAATTACAGAAATTTAATCAATGGTTTTTTAATCTCTTTTAAATAAGATGAAGACCCCATCTTTTACTGCTTGCGTGTAAGATTTGTTTTCGTTTTTTTACATGTTCAAATTTTTATTTAGATTTTGGTAAATACTTTCGTTCAAAAATGAAAGTTCCTAAAGGAACAACAGAGGCTACTAAAGCGTAAAAGCGCACCTTGGCATTCCACTTTAATTCGTCGGCAACGTAAACTGAAAGTAAAATATAAAAAATAAATAAAACACCATGGGCCATGCCAAAAAATTTAACATACATAGGTTCGCTGTAAATGTATTTCATCGGCATCGCAAATAAAAGTAAAATTAAAAATGATAAACCTTCAAGCCAGCCAATAAATCTAAATCCAAATACCATAATGACTAATCTTTTGTGTTTGATTTAAAAATTAATTCTTCATCAGCAAATCTCAATGGCAGCAATGGAAGTTCCTTTTTATCGAAAACCTGTTCAAAGCCGTCATCTTGGTTTTGCTGTTGAGACGTTAAATATTTCATCGTTTCAATATGACCACTTAAAAAATTTCGATCTAAATACATTGTGATAAAGTCATTAGTGATTTTAGTAGGATAAATCGCCCATTCGCTCCAAACAGAACGCACTGCGGTTAAATAAAAATCTGGCTTAAGCACATCGCTGATAAATCTAACTTCGATATCAAAATTCCAAGATAGCTCTGTCCCACCGCTGTATGAAATCGATAATGTTCCTTCAGAATCTACAGTGAATGAATACAAAGGATCTTTATATTCATTGGCACTTTCACCATAATTTAAAACTCCATTTTCCGTCTCAAGAAATAATTCGTATTTATTTACATCCTTAGCAAAATAAACCATTAATTTTCTAGATTCACCGGCATAGTAGTAGTCTTTGGCACACACGCCTTGATCCGTGGGAATCAGACATACGGTCTTTTCGACTAACATCGCAATGTCTTCCAAACCATCTTGGTTGAAATCGTGAATCACAGACGATCTATAAATTAAATCATCCTTATCTAAACTTGGATCTTGCTTATAAAGGTACTCTTGCGCGAGCGAGTAGCCCTCAGGCATTAAAGACTCAATAATTCTTTGGGTATTAGCTTTGACGCTGATGTTAAACATTACGATCGAAAAAAACAAAATAAGTTTCATACTCATCCTTCCATTGGAAATTAACTTTTTTATCAATTTTTTTTTATTAATTATTTATAATTTTTTTGTATGTGATTGATGATATTTATTTATACCACTTCCATAACGCTATACCTTTAAATATAAAATAAAATATTTAACGCTATAGCCTAATTAATTTTTTTATAAGGATTGTGTTAGGAATTATTCCGTACCCAAATTAGCACCACCACCGTCGCTGGATTCACTAGGAATTTTAGCTGGTGTTGGTTTTGGTAGCTTAGGATAACTGCCTTGAAGGCTACGTGTAAGTTTTGATTTTATGCTTGTAGTTTCTAAATACGAATCTATGCGCTCTCGGTTTATTAAAACATTTCTGTTTAAAGATTTTTGAACTGGTTCATTTGGATTTCTTTGGTGATCTTGGTAACCCTTAAAAAAGTAATATGTCTGTTTTCGTGTTTCAGGTTTCATTTCTTCCATGTAAATTTCACGAAATCTTTCGTCTTTAAAAAGATCTTTAAGTGGACCGTTTTGATTTATAGAAAAATATACTTTTGTATGATCAACCATAGTCAGTAAAGCCTGAACCTGATCGTTATCTTCTGGAATGTTATTTAAAAACTCTTCCCTGGCATCAAGCGCTAGTCTTCTTGAAGGAGTGATCCTTGGATTAAGCCTTGTTGGATTAGGCGCTTTGTTAGCGGGTGCAAGCTCTGCTGTTTTTTCTGTGGCAGAAATTTTTTCAGCTTTGATCAAGTTTGGATTTACTACAGCTGCGGTGTCTGTTTGAACAACGGGTTCAACCTTGCTAGGTAAAGTCTGTGGTAATCGTGCAGGGGCCGTTTTTTTAACCACAACTGGAGCGACCGTCGGACTTGTGGCTTTAGAATTTTTAAGAGGCAGAGGTCTTTGTTTCAACCATCGTTCGTACCTCACTTGATACGAGTCTGCCACTTCATTTGCATAAATATTGGGGACGCCTAATGTAAAAGCGAAGATAATTTGAATAAAACCAAAATAAATTAATAACTTCATAGGCTTAAGTCATTATCGTGAATTTTAATGAGTCACTTTAAAGAATACGTCTCAGAGTGAGAAAGTATTTTGTATACTTGCGAATATGTTGCGACTTAAGGCTAGAAGTATCTCACTTACACAGGAACTATTGGCCAAGATTCATTGGCAGGATAGTTTTTAGGTCTTTTAATGTACTCGTTATTGAAATGTGAAAAAGCCGTCAAAGCCCCTAACAAGGCCTCAAAGGAGTTTTTATCATGAATTATTTTTTTGCCTTCAACATCGTAAAAAAACAAAGATGTTCTTTTCGCAAGTTGAGTTAAAAAAACTTCACGAGCTTCTTTGCCATAAACCGAGTGCGAAAAAAATCTTAAATGACTTTTAGCTACCTTCAAAGATCTACCCCACTGCCACACCGACAACTGCGGAAAAAACTGCTGCCAACTGACGTTACGGGAACTATTTGATTTCTGAGTTTTTAAATTCTTGGCGGGATTTTTTTGTCCACTTTCAAAACATTTTTGAATGTACATAGCCCGAAACATTATTGACGCTTTATTAGCACCACCTGCATGATCCAGAATAAAAGTTTCATCTTCAATGGCGTTCTTCCAATAAAGTTCCCCGCATTTTTCGGTGTATGGGCTTATGATCTTGTGGGGTTTTTTTTGTTTAGATTCTTTTTCGTAAAAATCCCGCATCCATTTAACTTCAGGTTCAGTGCACGCACTATGGCCGGGGCATCTTAATTTGCAACGCATACACTTCGGCAACTGAAGCGGAGCATTTACGAACACACTGGAAAGATTTTCTAGTCGATTTAAATTCTCTAATATCAATTCGTCAGATGACACCTGATCTAACACCGATATCTTATCAAAAATATGCGACAAAACCACCTTATCTTGTTTTTCGTAATATTCTAAAACAGCCAAAGAGGATTTTGTAGATTTTGTGCCGCTTAAGGATAAGCCAACAAAGCGTGTGCAGGATTGATCTTTCAAAAAACAAACTCACTTGTTACAATTTTTTTAAACAGAAAGTTTCTGATAAAAATCATAGAATTAATTCACTGGGAATAAGTTTGATTTCTTGATGTAAGGTCTCAACTTTTTTCAATTCAGAATTTAACTCTTTAGGAACCAAGGCCCACATGCAGCCACCACCGCCGGCGCCGCACACTTTGAAGTGGCTTACGCCCAAATCTGTTAAAAAGTTTATCACACGGTCTAAAGGCTCATTGACATAACCCGTGGCTAGACGCCGTCTTAGGTTTAGTTCTGCATTTAATAGATCTGACATTTTAGAGCCCGAACCTGTTGTTAAATCGGTATAAACGTCTTCAGAAATTTTCTTAAGATCATTCAGAATATTTAGAGTCTCTTTATCCCCATCAACACATTTCTGAAATATCCGCCAGTTGTTCAATCCCGAATGATGAGGATGGCCGCTATAGATAAGTCTGAAATTGTCTTTTTGTTGATCCAACCAAGCACTTTTAAAAAACTTTCGGGTGCGACTTTGGTAATCGAAACTGATTACACTTAAGCCAGCTTCGATGGCTTGAAAGTAATCTTGAGTCCCTGCAGGTGTATTTAAAATCCTTGATTCTAAGTTACAAGCTAGATCAACAATTTGGGCTTCTTTTCTTTGAAGACCGAAGGCTAAATCCATAGATCTGATGATTGAAACTAAAAGCGTTGAACTTCCGCCTAAACCCCCACCCACAGGACTTTCACTTTGCGTCTTAAGTGTAAAGCCCATATTGTTTTTAAATTCTGGGGCGTAGTATTCGATGACGGATTTTAAAATATCAAGCTCACGATCTTGGGATAATAAAAACTCTTTTAAATTTTTAAAAACTTTTTTATAGTTTAAATTCGTAACATTAATTTCAACATCTGAGTTTGTTGTTAATTCAAAATGAGATTGCGCTTTTAAACTGACTGCAGCGTTGATAGTTTTAGCCCCACCGACAAAATTAAATAAAGGCCACAAATCTAATGTGCCCCCAGATATATCGACTCTTAAATGAGACTCAACTTTTGCCAAATTTAACCTAACCTTTTAATTCAATTCTATGTTTACGACGAATTGCAGCTCCTATTCGAGCAGTCACTTTATAAAGGATAAGCTGAGTTCTAAAAAAGATAAAGAACTAAAACTGGTGTTTTATGATTGAAATAATGTCTGGCTCTAATACCCAGAAAGGATGTTCGGCTTGGCTTGAAGACATCAATTGACATCGGACCACTTTTTCAGCATCCCCACACTGCTTGTAGTGATCAAAAATACTGACTTCAATTTTTTCCGCATTAGTCATCAAAACAGTTAGTGATTTTAATGTTTTAACAAGCTTCAAAGTTTTTTTAGATTCAAATTCGAAAACGTTTAAATTCATTAAAAGTTGAAGAATTTTTTCAGCTTTAGCTGGATCAATTTCAGATTCAATATTATAAGCTTTTTTTCCATTTTCAGTGGTGTTTTTTGTTGAAGCCATAGAACTATCAGCCGAAGTTTCAAACGACCACAAGCCGTCTTTTTTTGAAAAAACCCCTAAATCTGAAACATCGATCATCTTTACCGAATTGCCGTCAATCTTAAACACATTCTTTTTATTTACGAAATCCAAGGGGGATTTTAAAATCAAGTCTAACCAATTCATTTTTGAAACCAACAAAAAGTCATTTTGTTGACCGTCTTTGGTTTTCGCCAATTTTAAGTAGGTGTCCCCATCATAAGATTTAGTTTGGCTGACTGAAATGTTTAACAGATATCCATCTGGCCCCTTGATTTGAACTTGTCCCACCGGGTCGCCTAGTCCATATTTATTCCAATCAGTAACTTCGCTTGCCGAAAGATTTTCGGTAGGAGCGTTGAAAATGTCATTTAAGATTTCTTTCATTAAAGTTTCAGATACAAAGTCTTCTAAAGGGGCTTTAATTTTCCAGCCATCTTGACCTTTAGTTATTTTGATAAGTTTTTGACCAGCTTGAATTTCAAACTCTAAAGCGTCTAAAATTTTACGGTCAAAAATTTGGGTTTCTTTTTTTTTGTTATCTTGATTAGAAGACTTATAAATTTCGTAAATGACCACACTGAAAAAAAGTATAAGCGACAAGGTCGTTAGGTAAAATTTTAGATTTGATTTTAAAGACCACTTCGAGGAATTTGAACTCATTTTTTTGCCTTAAATTTTTTAAGTTTTTTTTAAAAATTACAGCGATCTTTTTCTAAACCAAAATACGATGGATAATATTGCAAAAAATAAAAAGGGGGAAAACGACATTAAGGCCGCAATATTTAAACCCATGGATGTCAGCTCTATCGTAGTTGGCTTAGCCTGGTTTGGACGCACTGAAATTAAATTCTTTTGGCCCGTCAAATAAACCACAGAATTTAAAGCTAAATCTTTATTAAAAAATTGGGAAATGTGTTCGTTCGATATAAAATCACTATCTGAAAATAAAACAATACTAAACCCGTCACCTTTTTTAAAATTGTTTTGGTGTTCATGTCCCGCATGCATATCATCATGCGTTTCTGCTTTTCCAGAAATTGAAACTGCTATATCAAAGGATTGGCCGCTCATTTCGTTTTTCTCAGAGATCTTTTGTAAGGTCTTTTGAACCTCATCAGAACTGCGCGCCGAAAAACTATATTCATTGGTAGAAACTAAGGGTTCAACTTTCACACCCTTAGGCACTTTTTTATAATCAACAGCAATAGAACCACTGATGGGGAACATCACTTGTGAACTTACAAATTCAGAGGTGATCTCAGAAATCTTACTAAATTCTGATCCCATCACAAATAAAGGAACTAAAGATTGCACAGAGACTATGTAATCTTTTTTTAAGGTAATTCCAAAGACGTTAAACAAATCATCGAACCCCGTCATAAATTCTGGGTCAAGAGCCACTAGCAGTCGCCCACCGTCTTCGACGTAAGCTTTAAGAATATCTTTTTCAACTTCTGAAAATGGCTTTATTGGTCCTGCAATCACTAATGCATAAAGATCTTTGGGCATCTCACCATTTTTTAAATTTAGTAAAGATAAAGCGGCCGTGTCTAGGCCCCGAGTGATTAATGATTTTCGAAACTCACCTAAGCCCTCGGGAGCTTCATCGGCCGTAGACTTTTCGCCATGCCCTGTTGTGAAGTAAACTTTATGTTTTACATTGCTGTTTAAACGAATCATCGCCGATGTGATTGTTTCTTCACTGATCGGGTCAATGACTTTTTCCTTCTTGGTGCCATTATCAACGTAGATTGAAATCTTATTTCCATCTTCTTTAGTTAAGTATTCAGCTGCAGAGGGTTCCCACTTTGCATTTATAAATTCGGACTTTATTTGAACAGATTCCCGTTCGTATAGACCAAATAGTTTCTTTAAAATCAATTTAATCTGTGCTGTGTTTGTGTCTTCAATGTAATAGACTTTTAATGACGTTTCTTTGTCTAACGCCTTTACAACTTTTAAAGATTCAGAAGACAGAGTATTAATTTTATCCGACGTGATATCAAACGTTTTATTGTACTTTGCGGCTAAAAAGTTAACACCCAAAAAAACTAAAAAGCCTAAAAATATAATCGAGTAATGATAGCTTACATTATGAGTGCTTTTGTTTTTAAAAAATGAAAGTAAGGCTTCTTTTTTTAGATAGATGCAAACACCGGCCGAAAGAACGCCTAAAGCTAATATGCCATACATAATCGGAAACCAAGCCCCAATCGTGTAGCAAATCAAACAGAAGCTAAGTCCTATAATGGCTGTCCACAAATATAAAGTATAGGCTTTTATTTTTTTCATAATCAATATTCCTTACTTCCAGCGAAGCATCTCTATGAGTTTGTTAGAAACAAATCCTAAAAATGTAATTCCACTAATTAAAAAAACTAAACTTTTAATGTTCACAATACCTTGAAAAAAATCATGCAGATGGACGCCCAATGACATTTGTTCTAACATCAATGAAACAATTGCATTATTCACTTGTATGCCGCTTGAGCCATAAACCATTGTGACTAAAACAAATATAAATCCTAAAAATCCGCTCATGACAGTTGAGGTCGTAAGTGACGAAGCCACCAAACATAAACCAACGTTAAAACCAGCAAGTAAAATCATTCCCAAATACGAACCCAATAAAGGGCCCCAATCGAAAGTCGATACTGTGCTTGTGAATAAAGGAAATAAAAAAGCTAAAAATAACATTGTGATCGCTACAAACCATGCCGCTAAAAATTTACCCGCAACAATTTCAATATTTGAAATTGGCGACGTCAGAAGCAGATCCATTGTTCTTTCTTTTTTTTCTTCAGAAATCAAGCGCATGGCCATTAGTGGGATTAGCACCAAAAACATCATATACACCCAATTTAAATGTTGAATAAAAAGTGCATCGTGAATGTTCGGCGGCTTACCCTGCGGCATCATACTTTTTTGAATAAATTCATCTAACGAAATTAAAAATCTAACTCCAAGAAGAAGACCAAAAAAAGAGTATACAAACAAAAACCATGGGCTTTTAAAAAAACCAGCCACTTCTTTTTTAAATATAACAAAAATAGCAGACATTAGTTTAGATTCTCCTTAGGTTGCTCTGGTAATGTAGCATTAGGGGATTGTTTAGGAACTTTTGATTTTGGCTGAGAGACATCACTTTTGTTTTTCGTAAGCTCTACAAAAACATCTTCTAACAAAATAGAATCTTTCTTAAATTCTTGCAGTCCTACTTTTTCATCTAAAACTAAGCGCACAATAGATTCAAAGTTTTTTTCGTTGTTTTCGCAAATGATCTCATAGCTTTTTGAGCTGTTCGCTAGACTGACGGACTCGATATAATTTTGACGAGCTAAAACTTTTTTAAAATCTTCACTTGGACGATTCACTTTTAAAATCACTTTAACGATGCTCGCCCCTAAATTATTTTGATGGGATCTAGAAGCCATTGAGGTTAACTCTTCGATGGTATTTTGCGCCACAATCTGTCCGTTATTGATGATGATCACTCGTTCACAACTGGCTTGTACTTCTTGTAAGATGTGAGTTGATAAAATAATTGTTCTAGAACCTTTTAAAACTTTTAAGATTTCACGGAACTCCGAAACTTGACTTGGATCTAGACCGACCGTGGGTTCATCTAAAATTAAAATCTCGGGGTTAGACACCAAGGCTTGAGCTATGCCTACCCGTTGTCTAAAACCTTTAGATAAGTTTTGAATCAAGCGATTCTTAACTTCGGTTAACTTTAAACTTTCTAAAACTTCGGTTATGTTTTTTTTCTTCTCAGCTTTGGGAACTTTTTTTAAATCGGCAACATAATTTAAATAATTTCCAACAGTCATATCCACATACAAAGGTGGTGTTTCTGGTAAGTAGCCAAGTTTTTGTTTCACTTCAATAGGATTTTTTTGAACATCGAAACCGCAAATTTCTATGCTACCGCTCGATGGCGTCATAAAGCCTGTGAGCATTTTCATAGTGGTTGTTTTTCCGGCGCCATTAGGTCCTAAAAATCCCACGACTTCGCCTAATTTAATTTCGAAATTTAAATCTTTAATGGCGGTTCTTTCGCCATAATTTTTAGAGACATTTTGAACTCGAATCATCACTCACCTCTAAATTGTCATATTATTTTTTGATTTCATCCAAACCAAACAGACTTATATGATTAGAACGTTATCATAGGCCTAAGCCCATGACATTATAAGACCTTATTTCAAGATTAGTATAGCACTAACAATAAGCAAAAAGACCTAGTTCGCTTTTGTCTTAGTGCTACTGATGGATTTGAAAACGTCGGATTCAGCTTTTTTTATAGGCGAAGCTTTTGGATCTTTACTGTTTTTATTTATTGTTTTGACTCTTGTATCTGTCATGGGGTGGGTCGAATAAAACCTTTCTAACAGTTTTGACCACCATGTAGAGTGGAGATCCTTTAACCCCACTCGTTTAAAAAAATCAGCTCCACCATTAGTATGACCATAATGCTTATTTAGTGCTTTGATAGCGAATTCATCGGCTTGTTCTTCTAATTTACGGCTATAAGTTAATGAACTAAAATCCGGTCCAGAAGGATTGAAACCCAACAGTCCAAGCGTTAAATTATAAAACACATTAAAGAAAAGTCCTTTTGTGTTATGGCGGTAAAAAGAATGTCCTGCTTCATGGGCTAAAACAAAGGCCAATTCATTTTCACTTTCCATTGTATCTAACAAAGATTTCGTGATCATAAGCTGATCCCCAAAAAAGCAGTAGGCATTAAGTTCCTTGGAATCGACAACAGAAACTTGAAGAGGATAATTTAAATCTGTTAAGGTCGTAACAAAGGCTGTAAGTTCTTTAGATTCTTTGCCACTAAACATAGATCCAAGATTAAATTTTTTAACTAAAGTGCGTTCCATGTCTCGGGATAATAAAGCGGGCGTAAAAATATTAATCACCTGAGCCAACACAATGATTAATACAATGACGCTGACTAAAGTAAGGATCATTGAAAAAAGAGTTTTCCTGCCAGTCGTGTCGCTCATGTTCACTTCAAAACGATCAACGTCATGAGGCTCGTATTTCATGATTACTTTAAAGCCGTGGCATAACAAAAAATTTCTATAGATCCAGAATTTTGCTGATTGTAACCAATTTCTGCACTTTGCATGCGAAAATTAACTAACTCTTTTGCTCCTTGAGCTAAAGCTTTTTCTTTGAGACGTAGCAAAGCTTCGCGGCGTGCTCGTTCTAAAAGAGATTCATAAACCGTGACTCGACCACCAATAATATTAATTAAACCCATCACAAAGTTTTTAAACGCATCGTGTGTTACAACCACACTGCCGTAAACCAAAAACCCTTCATGATCTACGAAAGAATCCTTTAAGCCCGTGTTTCGGTAAGGCAAATGGATCGACTTTTTTTCTCGAATAACAATATCTTTAATATGATTAGATTCAATTCTATTACCAATGAAATAACTTATGCCTAAAAAGGCGCCGATGAATATGATTTCAAACATGCTAATATCCCTTTAACACCTTTAGGATTAAATAACTTTTACAGCTGTGCCGTAGGCAAAAATTTCCGCAGCACCCGGTGCAATACTGGATGTGGAAAATCTAACATTTACAATGGCGTTGGCTCCGCGCTCCTGAGCATGTTGAACCATTCTTGCGACGGCTTCTTCTCGGGACTCATTTAAAAGTTCGGTGTAGGCCTTGAGTTCCCCACCAAATATGTTTTTGATTCCAGCCATGAAGTCACGGCCGGCGTGTTTAGCTCTGACACTGCTGCCCTGAACTATTCCGAAATAAACTTCAATTTGCTTGCCTGGTATAGACTCAATATTACTTAATAACATCGATGGATTCTCCTGTTAATCCATTGAAATCGTTAACAGGAGTTCAGTCAATAACATTAAATTAGAAAAAAGAATCTGGACAGATTCCTTTTTTTAAAATTTGCATTAATTTAATATGGATTATGGAAATATGAACGAACTCCGTCGATCCACTCATCATTTTCCGCCGAAACTTGTAAGTCAGACAACATTAACCAAACACTAACATTGTTTACACACGACAAATAAATCCACTGATGATCAACGAATGGGCTAACACCATTAACATCTTCCGGGTAATTTACATTATCAAAAAGGCTTTGATCGGCGTCGAATTTGACACCATTATGTCGAGCAGTAAACCAACCCTCGGCTCCGTAAGCTAAATATTCAATTTTATCCCCAGCCTTAATAGATATGACCGCTTCATCGAATATGTCAGTTTGTGCGTTATAAACATAAGTTGTATATTCGAAATCTGAGTTCGCAAACATTTCTACGATCTTTGTCATTTCCACATAATCAGCTTTTGGAAGTTGACGTCCCGGGGCATATCTATTGCGCTTTAAAACACATTCAACACTTGGCACTTCAGCAGGATCTACCGATGTTCGGCCTAAAACCTTAATTCCTTTTTTATAAACTTGAAATCCTGGTGGATACTCACCCGACCAATATTCTGATTTGTTCCACGACGCATCGTAAGCTAAAGCAAAATTGAAAGTAAACAAACTTGCTAACACCATAAATATAATATTATTTTTCATAATCCCCCCTAAGAATTCCCGATAGATGACCCTAACCATCTAAAACTTACAAGAGTTTTGAATTACGCATCATGAAATTTTAGAAGTTTTAAGAATTTCAGACTTTAATGCGTTAGCTTTTAAGTCTTTAAGTTTTAAGTCGTTAAGCATAAAGTCGCTGAACTTTAAATCCTTAAATTTTAACGCGAATAGTTCGTTCTTCGCTGTAATTTACACGACCAACTTTATCCCCTTTTATTGGGCGAACAAATCGACATTCGGTCATTAGCACTTCGTAAACTTGAGGAGGCTGACTGGGTTTGACGCCCATAGATTCTTTTAAAAACCATTCTAAAGATTTTTGAATTTCGACATCTTTAAGCTCTCGACTTTTATCTCTAAAAATTATCATGTGCGAAGAGGGGCTATCTTTGATATGTAACCAATAGTGCCAAGCTTTTGCCGATCTAAGTAATTTCAAGTTATCAGCTGCAGACTTCCCATAGTACGCGACCAAGTCACTAGCCACTTCAAGTTTACGAACTTTAAGTACGGATTCATTTTTAAACTGCGGCGCTTTGTAGTTGATATTTTTTTTCTGTGACTGATTCCAATCAACTTCATTAGTGGATTTTAAAGTTTCAAGTTCGTCGTGTAGTAATTTTAGCCTTTCTTTAGAGCGTAAAATCTTCTGTGTTAAGGCTTTATGCTTTTCGAAGTATTCATCTTTAAGTTTATGAATACTTTTTTTAGAATCAAATAGATCCGGAAATTTTTCTTTCGCTTCAACCGCATTTTTTTGAATAAGCATCGCAAACTGGTACGAATCGTCATTCATTTTCTTTTCTAAATCAGCTTCTACCTTTTTTATGGCTTTAAGTTTTTTTTCGATCTCAAGACTTAATGACTGATCTTTAGATTTAACTTTATTTGCACTACCCTTACCTGCAATCGAATCCAGCCAATTTTGCTTGAATATCTCTAAGGGTTTTAACTTTATGTTAGATAGATCTTGGGGTTTAAAATCTGGTAAGTCTTTAGGTTTAAATAAATGGATTTTTTTTGTTCCTTTGAAGATTGAAATATTCATCGACGTTGGTACAAGAATCACATCGATGGTGACATCTTCATTTTCAGATGAGGTAAATAGAAGTTGAACTTTGCGACCTTCGTCTTCCGAGCGTGTAATGTCAGTGAATAAAAGTTGCTTTAAGTGAGTTAGTGCAAAAATTAATATTGGTTTTTTATCGCTCTTGAGTTTAATTTTTTGCTCGGGCAACAGGAGTATTGACTGCTGGCTGAAGTCCAAACAGACAACCAACCAATAGCAAACGTGGTTTTGCCACAAGCTTAAAACCAAGGTCTTGTCGTAATAGTAGACGTTCTGAACACTAAAGCCCAAAGCCATCTGAATATCGTTGATACTTTCGTCAATTTCTAAAACATTCATATTTTCCTTAGTACAGACTAGCAGTTTTTACTTTAAAAACCAGTCTTACGAAAGCTTTATAGTTTCACCAAACAACCGATAAACCTTCATGAAAAGTTTAAGAATACTAGAACAACTTATTGATGAAAGATTATACGAATCGGGTTTCGAAGACGAAACTCCGAATCAGTTCATTGATGAGGTCTGTTACAGATTCTTTTCCGCGATGCCTAAGACTGACTTCATCGAGCGAGAGAGCATCAAAGAATACATCATGATTCAATTAAGAAATAAGATTGATACCGATTACGATCTGAATATCTTCAGACTTCGATATTTGCCGATACATTATAAGCAGACGAAGGATCATTAGCCCTACGCAGTAGGAAAAGTTCCGCCGCCTGCAGGGCGAAAAGTTCCAGCGAAGTGCGCAGGGTGTGCGAACGGAAGTCCCAGCGAAGCGGACTGAACGGTAGCCGCCCAAAAGTGTGCGAGTGAACTAGACAGCGCTACTAATGATTAAAAGAAAAATTGAAAATTTCTAACCGGCACTTTCGCCCCCTTAGCCATTCCTCACCCAGAGCCCACTGCATAGATCCTAAGTCCTTAGTCTGCGATTCTGTCTAGTTCACTCGTGCGCTCTTTCGGGCGGCTACCGTTCAGTCCGCTTCGCTGGGACTTCCGTCCGCACGCCCTGCGCACTTCGCTGGAACTTTTCTCAATGCGTGGGGCGCATTTTCGGCACTCAAAATGAATTAAATACCCGGCCACCTGGCATAGTAATTGATATATCAGAGATGGAGGATTTTATGAATTTATTGAAGACATTAATCGCAGTAGGGGTGGCCTTATTTTTTACGGCTTGCGGAAGTGACTCCTCTAAGGGTGATTCAAATGGCGGATCCACGGGAAACAAATCAGACATCCAAGCGGCTAAAAAACTTGTTGCTGAGTATGATGATAATTACGGGTCTGTTTTTTTCGACAAAGGCTATATTGATAGATCGAAAGTTGTAAATAACATCAACGCGGCATTAAGCTACTTAACTTATTTAGCTGATTACAATGTTCAACCAAGTGCCTTCTATGCCATGAGACATGTGGGTTGTATCTTAGCCGACGGTTCAACTCAGTTCACCCAAATCGATCAGCACACTCAAATGGATTTGTTAGTTGGTGAAAAATCAGCTCGAGCTACTTACGTTCAACAAAACGTGATTGACAGATGTTACCTTGGTCAAATTGGATTAAATGGACAGTTCTCAGTCAATGGTAACATTCAATCTTACGTTGATAGAACTCGCGGATTCTTACCATTACCAAAAAATGCATGTCGTGATTTAAAAGCATCAAGCGCTTTAGTTAGAATTCCAAAAGATGAATTTCATCATGACGATAATTTTAAAAATGATCAAAGAAACAACCAGCAAAATTATCATTCAGCAAATTACAACAGATACAGATGGAGTCCAGATCAAGACTATTACTACGAACTTAATAGATACTTACAGTTTAACTATTCGAGCAAAAAAGGCTCTTCAGAGGAAGATTCATTTGCAAGAACTGGCAACAATGAAGCCGTTTTTATATCTAAGTCTATAAGAGTGCGATCATCAGGTTATGGCTGTGTAAAAGATGTTTACTGGGGTTTTGAAATTGACCCAAGTAATCCGCCTGGTATTCAGATTTTGGGCAGGAACGGGCAGGGTTTGTAAGGCCCGCAGCAGGCGGAAAAGTTCCAACGAAGTGCGCAGGGCGTGCGTACGGAAGTCCCAGCGAAGCGGACTGAACGGTAGCCGCCCGAAGAGCGCACGAGAGAACTAGACAGCATCCCTTGTTTTGAGAAAAGCTGTCTAGTTCACTCGTTGGCCTTCCTTACGGGCGGCTAAAGCACGCCCTAAAGGCCAACTCGCTGGAACTTTTCTATTTCTTGTAATCATTCTTTTGATTTTTAGATTTGAATCGGCCCTCTTTGAAGGGTCTTTTTTTTTCGTGCTTAAGTGGTGAAGAGTAGTTCGTAGAACGTTTTCGCCACAATTTGAAAGCACTTTCAGATAAATGCTTTCTCATTAATTTGATCACCTGATTATTCGTTAACCCGAATTGAACTTCGATATTTTCGAAAGAGGTGCGGTCTTCCCATGCCATGCGAATAATTCTTTCGATATCTTCAGGGGTAAGAGCAATATCTTTGATGGGAACCTCGGACCAATTAAGTAATTTAATCTTGAATTTGAACAAATTCAGTCCTGAAAGCAATAAAAATTTAAGTCATAACACAAATCCACTTTTACCTCGAATAAACTCCATGCTATTACTATAGGAAGAGGTAAAAATGGTTTTGGTAATTGGTCTCGTTATGTTTTTCATGTTTGTGGGGACATCCATCACTTACGTCTATGCTTTTCGTGGTCAAGAACGTTTCGAAAGTTTTAACGAATACGTTCGAAAAGGGTGGCCAATATTTACCCCCCTTAATTGTGTTCTGTATTTATTTACACAAAAAAAAGCTTTAAAGCCCATCATCTCAGTTAAAGATTTTCCAGAATTAAAAGTCATTCAAGAAAACTGGAAAGTGATCAGCGAAGAAGCACAGATGCTTCTTGAAAATGGTTATTTTGATCATACAAAAAATCCTGAAAATAACGCTTACTACGACATTGGATTTAGAACTTTTTATAAGTATGGTTGGAGTAAATTTTATTTAAAGTGGTACGGCTACACTCACGCATCCGCTCTGAAGCATTGCCCTAAAACTGTTGAAATCCTAAAAGACGTTAAGGTCGTTAATGGCGCCATGTTTTCATACCTACCTGTAGGTTCACAATTAACAAGGCATTTAGATCCTGTGGCGTGTTCACTCAGATACCATTTGGGACTAAAGACTCCCGAAGATGATAGCTGTTTTATCAATGTCGATGGACAAAATTATTCTTGGCGTGATGGAGAAGGTTTTATTTTTGATGAAACATATCTGCACTTTGCAAAAAATAATTCAGAAAAAAACCGATTAATTTTAATGTGCGATGTTGAGCGGCCCATGTTTTTAATCGGTCCCTTCATTAATTTTATTTATAAAATTGCAATGTCTATGTCTATTGTCCCAAACACGGCCGAAGACGAGAGAGGTTTTGCAAATAGAGTATTTTCATCTCTATCTCCGATATTAAAGAAAACAAAAGCCTTAAAAGAAACTCACCCCGCAAGATATAAAATCATCAAGCATTCAGTGAATTTATTCTTGGGTTTAATTTTAATTTCTTTAGTTTATTTGTTCTTTAAAGTTATTGGTTCCGTTATCCATTATTTGCAGTGATAAAATAATTGGCTTGTTATAACATTTCTGTCTTAACTTCCTAAAAAAAAAGAAAAAAGTCCTAAAAATTGTTGTTAAAAAAACGTAATGAGACTAAGAATTCCGTAAGGGGATTTAAAGGGGATGAAGTTATTCATAATTGTGTTTTCTATTTTGTTTTCAGTCAATTTATTTGCAACCCAAAACCGTAATCAGGGTCAAGTCAGCCGTCGTGGATTTTTAAGCGGATTATTGGGTGCAGGCGCCGTTGCGGTGGTTAATCCCATGTCAGTCCTAAGCTCGGGCTTTGGGGCCGTTAACGTCGCCCTGCCAGAGGCCCTAAAAAGACACATCGTTCGCATGCGCCTAAAAACTGTGTCGGTGGTGGGCGAATCAGTGACAGGAAAAGTTACGGATCCTTTTTTGGGATTAAAAAATTACGTTAAATTCTTAGAAGAGTTGGCTTTAGATCCAAGACATGCAAATTACAATGCGGCTTTACTGAATAAGCTGAAAGCTGCTAAACAATCCTTAGTTATGTTTGAACAAGCCTACCTTAAAAACTTAGGAAAAGGTCTTGAATCATCTTCAAACTCAGAAACCAAATCCATAGATTCAAATTCTTCAGGTTCAAAACGTGGTCAGCTTAGTCGGGAAGTTTCACCAGAGCACCTAGCCGCGGAGGCTGAGCAGCAAGAGTTTTTACTGCAACTTCAGGAACTGCCAATGGATCTTCGGATCATTACGATAAGGTCTTTGTTAGGATTAGATCATCTTCGTAGGATGGCATGGCAAGTGCACTATTCGGGAATTGTTGAAATCGAAAGCATAGGACTTAGCCATGAATCTTTCGAAGTTCAGCATCCAATCAACTCATCCACTGTCATTTTGTCTTTAGAAGAAATGAAGCTCATCAGACAATATCGTTTTTATCTTCTAGAAACCTTACATGAGCTTTTAACTGAAAAAACGTTTCTAAATGCTAAAGGGATGCTGGAAGGATTTGAAAATATTTCAATGGCTGAGCTTTTACTAAATCAGTTTCTTGAAGAATCTAATCTCGTTATTCAGGCTTACGAAACTGCACAAGATCTTAACAATTATCCTTTGCAAGAGAGTTTTCTAAGTTGTAATGGTTATTTGAATTAAACGGAGATTAACTTATGAAGTTATTTTTATTGGCTGTAGTTTTATTTTTTTATACTTTTCCTTCTTTTGCTCAGCCGATTTGTGTGTCTCGACGTAAAGAAGGAAGTGGAATGCTTTATTCAGCGGCCGAACAAAATATTTTATGTTTAGATGCCTCAAATAAAATTCAATCCAGTGACAGGGTGAACACTTACTTCTTAGCCGTAATTCCTATGCCTTGGAATTGGCTAGAAGGAACTTCAGATGAGGATTTAAAAAATAGCATGAACTCTCTTGGGTTTTCAGAAGTTGCCGAACTCTCCGTATTAATCTCTCCCAATTATCGAAATGCCCCAAACATTGATCCATTAAAGGTTCATGAATCTATAAGCGGTTCAAAGCCCTCGTCTTACTGTGTAATTAGTAGATTAAACAAATTCGAATCTGGTTTAAATTTGAAAAAAGAAGTTTTTGAATTTGTATCAATTCACTGTCCCTCAGAGAAAGATTACTCCGCACCAAGTTACTTCCAAGGTGTTTCTATAGCTGAATATTCAAATTTAATGAGTCAATTGGGGTACAGCAAGGTTTTTGCTACGGACGACTCTGATGATTTCCTAGGTATTAAGGCCTACTGGGACTTTGAACTTTTTAAGAAGTAAATTTTAAATTAAAAAATACGAAATATCTAAGGTATTAGGTTAAATGAAATCATACCAAATTTTATTCTTTAGCATCCTAATCCAGTGCCAAATTTCGGTGGCGCAGCTACGTATTGTTTTGTGGTCGGACGCTCACTCCACATTAAAAACTTTAATCCAACAGCTGGCTCTAGTGGATCAACAATGCCAGGATTTTTTAAAAGAAAATCCAAAGGGTGAAGTTGTTGTTCTTGTGAACGGAGACTTCACGTCAATCAACGATTTAAGTGAAGACGAACGGGGCTGGTTGTCATTACGCGCTCTAAGCTTTTTAAAACAAAAGGGCTGTTCGGTTATTTTTGTTCCCGGAAATCATGACGCTTTTGATTGGAATGAATCGGTGAATGGTGCCGAACTTTTTTTCCAACAAATGGCTTATTTGAATTCTCTTGAAATTCCGATTTTGGCATCAAATATTGTTCACCCCAGACATCCTTTAAAAAGCTTTATTAAAAATTCTTATAAGTTAAAAACCTTAAAAAAAGAAACGCATTTGGTGGGGATGACCTTAGATATTCTGCCGCAGAAAGCGAATCTTTCGGACGCTGCCATATTAAGGATAATGGATCGGGTAGAGGGTTACGACGAAACCCTAAGTGACGTTTTACCTGATCTTAAAAAACAGGGTGTAGAGGAAGTGATTTTAGCTGTGCATCAGGGTCATAAGAAGCTTGCGAAATTAGCCGGTCGATCTTCAGAGAAAAAGCCCCGAATAGTGCAGTATTTAGGTGGAGATGATCACGTCGTGGCGTCATATAAAGTTAATGGGTCGAATATTATCGATGGTGGTTCCCACGGATCGATGAGCATTATCGACTATGATGAAGCCGGGAATTTATTAAAGCCCATTTGGCATTATGCGATAGACGTGACAGCGTTAGCCTACATAGATCCGAAGCTGTTTGATGGCGAAAAAACCGTTAACCCCTTCACTTCAAATGACATTGACGGATTTAAAGATATTCCTGGTTTTTTAGACTTTTTGTTGGAATTAAACCAGTTGATAGATTTCCGAGAATCTTTAAGCCAAACTGTTGTGGGTTTTAGTCATTATGGATTTCAATCTTCTAAAAAAGATATGAAAAAAGAAAGAACGATTCTTGGAAGTCTTGTTGCAGGCTCTTTAGAGCTTGGTGTTAAATCACTACTTAATCCGTTTGTTGAATCAGAAGAGCCAATTATTGTTTTTGTACATTCCGGATCATATAAAAAGGAAGGGTACTTTCCATCTGGAGATATTAGCGTTTCGTTAATTAAAGAAACCTATCCTTACAGAAATTTAGCTAAAGCCTACCGTATGTCTGGCGAAGAAATCACGGCCTTATATTTTTCACTCAGGGAATTTTACTCTAAAGATGATCCTAAAAAATATACGCCACAAATGAATTTCAGCGTGCGTGAAAACGAAGGTCGTCTAGAGAATTTTTGGGGCGGCGAGTGGCACAAACTTAAAAAACATAAAACCTACATCATTGCTTTTGACGGATGGCTATCGACTCAAAATTACGGGGAAGGTTTTCGTATCCCTATCTGGAGCGAAACATTTTCTAAACATGAACCTATTGCTTCAGATATTTTTCAAGACATTCAGATTAAAAATTTACCTATTGCAATTTCAAACTATGAATCCTCTTTGCCCAAGACCTCTGAAAGCCTCAACAATTGTCAGGCCTATCTAGATTAACCAAAAGGTGCCAGGTTCCGAATGCTGGACTCGCCGCAGAATTTAGAATTGAGCTTAGTTGGTGCCAAATTCCTATTCGTAATTTCCATCATCGGACATTCTTTATTTAGTCAAAGTAGACGCTTAATTTATGATGATCTGACTTAAAATAGGTAAAATTAGAGCCGAACCATATACTTTTGATTAAAGCATGGTCGTCAAAAACTAAAAAATACGAACAGGAATCTGGCACCTTTGAACAATTCTAAATTCTGCGGCGAGTCCAGCATTCGGAACCTGGCACCTTTTGTGGAACATAATATAAATTATAAGAAACGGTTATTGGGGTAAGGCGGTTAGATCTTTTGCCAAAATTTATCGGCTTTTGGAATATATTGATCTTGTTTCTTTCGCCATTTGGTTTGAATTTTTCTGTTGTAGTTTAAATAAAGTTTTCCGTTTTTTAGTTCAAAGGCTTTAGGATCTACTCCAACCTTTTTTCCATCCGCCATAGCGTAGGCACACCATCCCCCATATTCAGGCATGTATTTCGCCGGATTAGCCTTAAATGTATCAAGGTTCTGTTGATTTACGAAATGCCAATTCACGTCTTGGTATTTGAAAGCGAAGGCCTCACTTCCTTTTTGAGCTGTGTTGGATTCGAAATAGGAAACCACATCGTAACCCTTCAAAGCCGTTTTTGAAAACAAACCCGTGTAAAACGTTGGCTCTGCAGATGCAAAATGAAGAGATAGATTACTTATTATAAAAAATAAGCTCAGATAAAAGAAATTTGAACGTTGGTAAGACATATCAATAATGTATCAGAGATTTGTGCGGATGTTTAATTTTTTGATCACCTGATAAGAAGTCTAATTCAATGAAAAACAAACTTGAAATACTCTTCACGTCGGATAATAGACATAAATTTTCAACAGCGTGAGCCGTGCCTCCAGTGGCTAAGACATCATCAATGATAAGAACATTATCATTTGGTTTCAGGCTATCTTTATGTATAAATAATTGGTCCTGTCCGTATTCTAATTCGTAAGAAATCGAATGCGTCGGTCTAGGAAGCTTCCCCTTTTTTCTAACTAAGCAAAACGGAATCCCAGTCTTTACCGACAGCGCTGATCCTAAAATAAAGCCTCTCGATTCGATGGCGACAAGTTTGGTTGTTTCTAAAGACACGTGTTTGGCCAAATGTTCGATCAAACTTTGAAATGCATTTTTAGTTTCTAAGACAGGAGTTATATCTTTAAAAATTATTCCAGGTTTTGGAAAGTCAGAAACATCTTTTATTAATTTTTTGATATGATCTAGGCTTAAAATTTCCAATTTAATATTCCTTAAGTTCTGTACTAATTTAAATTTTTTCTACCCAAAGTGTAATGATTTGAATATTTTTGTTCACTTTTTTTATAAGACTAAAGATCTAAAAATCCCAAAGCTGGAATCCATTAGCTTGAGCTTTATCTAAATCTGTTGAATTTATAAGATAAAGATTCGCTTGCCCCGTATAAGCTCCACACACTTGAACTCGCATCAGCCCATCGTATTTTTTTTTGGATTCAAAAATAAATATTTTTAATTCACTTAATTCTTTTGACATAGATTCTAAACTTAAACCTTCTGTTTTTTGACATTGCTTAGATTGATCGTATTTATAAACCCATGATTTTGTAGCTTCGGGAACTTTCTTGGAACCTTTTGGCGGACAATGACCGGTCATGCAACCCGTTAAAAAACCCAGAGCTAAAATTAATAGAAGCTTCATTGTTTTAAACGTCTGTTTAACCATTAAAAAATAGTTCCTGATTCAGGTTTTAATTCC
Source organism: Bdellovibrionales bacterium (assembly GCA_031412575.1). Classification (GTDB taxonomy): domain Bacteria; phylum Bdellovibrionota; class Bdellovibrionia; order Bdellovibrionales; family UBA1609; genus JAMLIO01. The sequence continues at coordinate 2,775 of JANODG010000028.1, read as the reverse complement.
TTATGAAGCTTTAGAACATATACGTTTCCAGCATTAGAATTAAAATATACTTCTGATTTTTTTTCATTCCAAATAGGCGCATTTAAAATTCCACTGGATGTCACATATGTGGTCTTTTTGCCAGTGTTGAAATTTAAAAACTCAACTCCACCCTTCGATAAACCGTACAAAATTTTGTGATCGTTCACTTTTGTGATTTGCCCTGAAATGCTAGCAATGGGAACGCTTTTAGTTTCTGATCCAACCGTGGGATTGATGCATTTAATTTCTAAATCAGCAGTCCCAAAACAAACTTCGTCGTCTTTAAGATTTATGAAATTTGTAACCACTGAAAATTTTCGTTTCCATTTTAATGCTCCGCTTACCGCGTCTACATTATAAATGTGATCATCGTACCCTGCGACTAAAATTTTATCTGTATCAAAAAGTGTAAGCGTTCTTAAGTCCCTGAATCTAGAATTAAAATTTAATCGGCGCTGCCATCTTATTTTTCCTGTTGCCTTTTCCAAAGCTACAAGTTCACCGTTTGATAGACCAATGATCATTAAGGATCCAAGGGAAAGAAAGTCCCCAATTCCTCCAACACTTATTTTTCTTTGATTTTTCTTAATAAAGCTCCAAACTTTTTCTCCGGAAGCCGCTTCTAAAGATAAAATTTCTGAGTTGTTGGTGTGAATATATAGTCTTCCAGACTCGTAATACAAATTTTGAAAAGACGGATAACCTATGTCTTTTTTCCAAAAGATTTTTCCGTCGCTGGCGGATACAGAATAGGCAAAACCATCATAACCTGTGAAAAATAAATAGTCTGAAACTAAAATCGCCGGACTAGAAATTCCTCCGGTAATTTTTAAACTCCAAACCCGTGTTCCAAATCTCTTATTGAAAGCCGTTAAACCATCAATGCTATTTGCAGATATAAGTTTGTCTTTATATAAAACAGGTTGAAAAGGTAAACCTGTGTGTTCTCCACTGTAATCCGATGTTTCCGTACTTCTGACCCACATTCTAGATAACTTATCGTCTCTAGAAACAGTGCTACAACCACTACTTACAAAAACTAATATGAAAAAAAACAAAAAATTCTGCGATTTCATCTAACCTTTTTTATCATTTTGAATTGCATCACTTTGATTTGTGTTTTTTTGGTATTGCAACCAACGAAGAAGTTTTGTGGCATCTTCTACAGTTTTTCTTTCATCAGGATGTTCAGTTTTAAGCGTTTTTAAATTCTCAATAGCTTCAACGGTATTTTGATCTTTGATTAAAGCTAGACTTAATTGAAACCTTGCTTCTGGATGTAAGTAAGACCATTTTTTTGTCGAGATAATATCTTTAAAAAAACCAACTGCTTCTTTAGTCTGGCCAAGTTGTAAGCTTAAAGATGCTTTAGATAAAAGCCCTAAGCCTTCAAGACTGTTTGTCTTTTCAATTTTTAGAGAGTTGATAACTTCCAAAGCTTTTTCAAATTTTTCATCTGTGTATAAAGACTTCGACCATTTTAGCGCCAGATTTCTTGATGAACCATGGCCTGGGTTGGCTTTGATGAATTCAGCCACTTGGCCGTGAATTTTATCTAGATCCTGGTCTTTGGTTTCGTAAGCTGTAGGTTCTTTTTCAATCTTAGATTTTTCAACCTTTTCATCAAATGCAATAATGTCTTTTTCGATGGCAAAAGAAGCTTCGAATTTTTTTAGAGCCGTTTTTTGAGCGAATAAACTCCATACAAAAAACACAGCGCAGCCTGCCAACACTGCAGCAAAACCTACGGCAATGGCTTTCGTATTTTTATCTAACCAGTTGATGATCGAATCTATCTTCCCCGACACAACATTTTCTACGGTTTCTGATTGGTTACTATTTTTTATTTTCGAAGTTGTGATCTTGCTCATTTTAAAAATTATCCTTTACGTGCCAATACTTGTTTAAGTGTCGAAAAATGTCTTGTGTTTGATCCTTGAAATTGTCTTTTTAACGATCCAATTGTTTGGATTCGTTTTTCAGCCAACATAGAAGCAGCTCTCATTGTAGAGATCTGTTCGGCTTTTGCAATTTTAAAAACATTCATCATATTGTCGTACACCGCTTCCACTTTTTCAAAAGCTCTTTCTTTAGAATACCCTTCTAACTCTACGTAAACATTCATTAGTCCACCGGCGTTAGCTACGAAGTCCGGAGCATATAGAATACCCATCTTCTGCAGCATTTCCCCGTGAGCAGGTGTCGCTAAAATATTGTTAGCTCCGCCCGAAATAATTTTACATTGTAGTTTATTAATCGTCTCGTCATTTACAACCGCACCCAAGGCACAAGGTGCAAACACGTCACATTTGGATGTGATGATACCGTGTGGGTCCATGTTTTCTAATTTATAAGTTTCGCAAATGTTCTTAACTTTAATTGGGTCAATATCAGCTACAGTAACGTGGGCTTTTTGCTCGACCAAATATTTAACTAAGTTTTTTCCGACGTTTCCTAAACCTTGAACAGCAACATGAATGCCTTCGATAGAATCCTTATTAAACTTTTCTTTAACGCTGGCTTTGATCGACATCAAAACCCCGTAAGCAGTGTATGGACTTGGATCGCCCGAGCCTCCGAAGGCTTCAGGAATACCTGTCACGTAAGGTGTTTCTGAAAAAACATATTCCATATCTTTAACAGTCGTTCCAACGTCTTCAGCAGTAATATAAGACCCGCCTAATGAGTTTACAAATCCACCAAAAGCTCGAAATAACCCTTCGCTTTTATCAGTCTTAGGATCACCAATAATCA
>JANODG010000027.1:0-21126 GCA_031412575.1 Bdellovibrionales bacterium | reverse complement strand
TTGCATTCTTAGAGTCTTCAATCCCTGGAAGCTGAACCAAAATACGATCATCACCTTGAGTTGAAATATTAGGTTCTAATGTTCCATAACTGTCAATTCTATTTCTGATAACTTCAATGGCTTGTTTTACCACTTGCGTTTCTAAGTCTTTTTCAACACTTTCAAAATAACTGAAAGTGATTTGACCATCATCTTTTTGTGTTGCTTGAAAGGTTCCTGGATAAGTTTTCCCGACGTAGGTTTCAACTTTTTCTACATCGTCCGCAGAATTTGCTTTTATAACTACAGCAAAGCGAGGAGCATTAACTGTAGTGATGTCAGAGAAAGGGATTGTGGATTTAGGAAAATCTTCTTTGAAGGTTTTTGCTAATCTTTGCATTTTATCTTTCATGTAAGATTCGGTGTCGACACCTAAAACTAAGTGGATTCCACCTTGAATATCCAAACCTTTAACAATTTTACTTTTTGGAAGGTAAGAAATATTTTTTGTATCTACAAAATTTGGAATGACCCAAAAAATAGATAGAGCTAAAACTATGAAGATCACCGACCAACGAACTTTTGTATTCTGAAACATTTATTCTACCTCTTTAGCAAATCCCGCAACTTGCGATTTTAGCATTTTAATACGAACATTTTGGGCGATACTGATGTCTACAAACTTTTCAGTCACACCTTCAATAGTTCCTAAAATCCCACCTGTGGTTAAAATCTTATCGCCTTTTTTAATATTAGCAACAAAACCCGAATGTTCTTTGGCTTTTTTTGCTTGAGGACGAATCACTAAAAAAAAGAAAATTACAAAAATAATAATGAAGGGAAATACTGTTTCAATGATTGATGGTTTGGAAACCACCGCATCTGCCTGCGCATAAGCCATATTGATGAAATTAAACATGAACATTTTCTCCTGTTTTAAGATAATTTATGAAGATCAATTTATAGATTGAAAATGAAGATTTGAACAGGGTTTAAGATAATACAAATACGCGCATTAATTAAGCGCGTTAATTCTTAGTTTTATCATTGGGTTTCATAAGGCGGTCTAAGTTTGTCTTATAGAAATGCGCCCACTCATTTTTTAAAATAGCTTCACGGGCGTTAGCCATGAGGTCATGATAAAAATATAAATTATGAAGAGTGTTAAGCCTATAGGAAAGTAACTCACCCGTCGCAAACAAATGTCTAAGGTAAGATCGTGTGTAGTTCTGACATGTGTAACAACCGCACTCATCGTCAATAGGTCTTGGATCTTCAGCAAACTCTTTACGCTTTATGTTCATCGAACCGTTCCAAGTGAATAACATCCCGTTTCTAGCTACCCGTGTTGGCATCACACAGTCGAACATGTCCACTCCGCTATTCACCGCGATTAATAAATCTTCGGGTTTGCCGACGCCCATCAGATATCTTGGTTTATTTTTAGGCATTAATGGAGCCACATCAGGTAAAAGCTCATGCATTAAATGAATGGGCTCGCCCACACTAAAGCCACCTAAGGCGTAGCCTGGCAAATCTACCGAAGTGATTTGCTCTAGACTTACTTTTCTAGCTTTTAAGTCCAACCCACCTTGAATGATTCCAAAAAGTAAACTTTCCTTTCGAGTCATGTGCGTTTGACACCGTTCAAGCCAACGAATGGTTTTATCTAAGGCCGAGTAAAGTTCTTTTTCCGTACATGGATAAGGTGGACATTCATCGAAGGCCATTATGATGTCTGACCCCAAATCCATTTGGATTTCCATACTTTTTTCTGGGGAGATAAATAGCTTTGAGCCATCGAGATGGCTTCTGAATTCCACACCCTCGTCGCTGATCTTTCGAAGCTTCGAAAGTGAAAACACTTGAAAGCCACCACTGTCAGTTAAAATAGGACCATGCCAATTCATGAATTTGTGAAGACCACCCATTCGGGCAATTAGTTTTTCATTGGGACGTAAATGCAAATGGTAGGTGTTACCAAGAATAATTTGTGAACCAATGTCTTTAAGTTCATGGGACGACATGCTTTTAACGGACGCTTTAGTACCCACAGGCATAAATACCGGAGTTTGAATCTCACCATGGGACGTGGTCAAAGTCGCCGCTCTGGCTTCGCCGCTTTGGGCTTCAAGCTTAAAGTGACCATTGATCTTTTCTGATGAAGAACTAAGTGAACTCATGGTCCCAACTTAGTCTGTAAATAAAGTGAATGTCTATGAGAATTGTATTTTTGAACTAAATTTTAATTTCTTCCATAGTGCTCAATAGATCTTTTAATTTCTTTTCCGGTCTATAAGAATTTAACTCTACAGAGCAGACATCATACGCAGCTGAAACCGTCATAACGTCTAGTGATGAGCCCCAAGCGCAAGCCTCTGCCAATTGTGAAGCTTCATAGCAAGATGTTGACGCTTGGATCGCTAATGTAAAAGCAGTTGGGTCGCTAGTAACATCAACTCCATTAACTTCACATGCATTTGCTAGCGCGTTTGAAGTTACAAAAAATAAACCTAGTAAGATTGAAATAGATTTTAACATGATTCCCCCATGAGTAATGTAAATGATTTTACAATTAAACATGGGTTCAGTTATCGAATTAATTAAATAATATCAAGTTGCTAAAGAGCACGAAAAATTCGCGTTAAAATTAACTTCAAAAAATTAAGCTGCGATTTTTTCGACTTTTTTAGCTTGGGCTGGGGCTAATAGGCCTCTGGCATTTAAGCAGGTCACGCATTCAGACCAAAACTTAGGCTTGATTGCACTTTCCTTGTCATTAAATTTCACTTTTGGAAATTCTTGTTTGCTAAAATGAGTGTCGAAGTCGGATTGACTGGAAGCCCTTACAACTTTCATTAACATATTAAAATGTGGTTCTGTGAATTTTGCATCTACCATCATTTTTCTTAAACCTTTTTCAGGCGTCGATGTTAAAAACTGGTATAAGCTTTCTGTATCATATTGACTCATAAACGTTCCCCTTTTTGTTTTACACCATAGATATCGGATTTCGTCAGCCAGACTTAAGTCGATCTGTGTCTCAAATGAGTACAACTAAAGCTTATTTGATTTACTTCGAAGCAAAAGAAGAAAGTTTACAGCAAATTTGATTTTTAAAATTTAGATTAAATGGACTTAGCGTAACCAGACACTCATATCGCCATAAGAAAATAATCTAAAATTATTTTCAATTGCGAATTGATAAGTTTTCTTTACGTCGTCTAAGGAAGAAAATGCAGACACAAGTGCAATTAAAGTCGACCCCGGTTGGTGGAAATTAGTAAGTAATCCCCCGACGACTTTGAACTCGTCCCCTGGCTTTATAAAAAGATCGGTTCGGCCAGCAAAATACTTATCGTATTCTTTAAGGTGTCCCGAAGCCCAAGCTTCTAAAGAACGAAGGCTGGTGGTTCCTAAAGCCCAAACGCGTCCACCATTTTTTTGACACAGTTTTATTTTTTCAATTGTGGACTTTTCAATCTCCACATACTCGTGATGCATTTTGTGATCTGCCAAATTATCCGCTGTGATTGGCAAAAAAGTTCCAAGGCCCACATGAAGAGTGACTTCCGCAACTTGGATCCTACTTTTAATCTGTTCCATATCTGAAGGCTTAAAATGAAGACTTGCTGTAGGTGCTGCAAGACTGCCAGGCTTTTCTGCCCAAGCTGTTTGATACCAAGTTTTATCTTCGTCTAAAGGGAGTGAAGTTCCTCTCGCAGTTTGTATGTAAGGCGGAAGTGCATAATGCCCATATTTTTCAAAATAGTTTGCATCTAAGACTTTATTTGATGCGACTTTTTGCGGTCTCCCTTTTTCAGTTAATTTCAGAGTGACGTCACCGGGAAGTTTGATCTCTTGATTTAATTTGAACTTTTTTGCCGCAAACAAAACTGTCCAGTTTAGTTCATCTGTAGACTCTAAAAACATAATGTCTATAGATTCTAAAAAAATACGCCGAGGTAAAACCTTTGTTTTATTAATGATTAAAAGATCCTTTTCAGAGAACAATTTAAAAATCTCTTGAAATTTAATTTCTGTGCATTCTTTATCCTTTAACTTTAAAAGAACTCTAGGAGGATACACAGGAGTGCGAGCGACCAGGGACTCTGGATAGTCAAATAAAAGGTCAGATTTTGAAATCGTCATGGATAAGGACTTACAACACACCAAAAGCTCTTGTCACATTTAAATTTAAAAGATAGAAAATGGTGCATTCACGTAAAACCCCGGGTGGCGAAATTGGCAGACGCACTACCTTGAGGTGGTAGCGCTCGAAAGGGCATGCTGGTTCAAGTCCAGTCCCGGGGACCACTTACTATTTAATTTAGAAACCCTTAAAACTAAAAAGGCCCCGACGATGTAATTGTCTGGGCCTTCTGTATGTATTGTAGTTTAGATTAGCATTAAACTAATCGACTTTGTTTTTCATCTCTTTAGCTTTGGTAGCCGTTGCGTCTTTTAAATTTTGAGCTTCGTGTTTAACTTTTTGATCAACACACTCACCTTTATCATTTAAAGTTTCGCAAGCTTTATCTTTTCCAGCTCGCATAGTTTTACTAGCCGAGTTCACAGCTTTATCTTTTATAACTACCGCTTTTTCGCCAGCAGTTTGCTCTGCAAATGAAGCCGTTGAAAACATGCCCATAGCTACAACACTTAATACTAATTTTTTCATTTATTCTCCTACGTTTGTTTATATTAATTTTTACATTTTTATTTATTAACTTTATGCGTTTTAATTTGAATTACCTTTTTCCTTTCTTTAAAAAACCAAACAAAGTTGAAAGTACAAAAAGAATTAAGAATACAACAAATAAAATTTTTGCCATTTCTACTGAAGTGCCAGCTATTCCTCCAAACCCTAAAACTCCTGCAATTAACGCGATTACTAAAAAAGTCACTGCCCAATTTAACATTGCTATACTCCTTGTGGTGTTAATACTTACTGCTGACTATAACGTAATTTAAAATTTGTGATATTAATTCACGAACTTGTGTTTAATTATGTAGAAAACTTCACAAATGATCTGCGGCATTTAAAAAATGACTTTACTTGAATTTTTTTTGATTAAGAATTTAACCTTAAATGCTTTCAGTTAAAGGCTCATCATGAACATTAAGCTAAAAAAAATCCTGTTTCTTATTTTATCAACGCTAGTAATGTCTAAAGTTCAGGCTGGAGTCTTACTTCAAGGGTTTTACTGGGATGCGCCATCACCGAGCAATGACACATGGTGGGATCTGTTAGCGTCACGATCTCAAGCTTTATCTGAAAGTGGATTTACTGCTGTTTGGATTCCACCTGTTTTAAAAGGGGCTTCAGGTGGTTATTCGAATGGTTACGATCCTTTTGACGATTATGATTTAGGCTCTAAAGATCAACGTTCGACATATGGAACCCATTGGGGAACGAAAGAACAACTGATGCGCGCTACAGCTATTATGCGAGCCAATGGTCTGGATGTTTATTTTGATAACGTCTTAGGACATCGAAGTGGTGATGACGGATTAGGAAATTTTTCGTACGTCGATGCTTATGGTGTTGTAGGCGGAGGTCGATTTCCAAAATCTCAATATGATTTTAACGGCTATAATTCTTTTGGACGACAGGTTAATTATTTTAATGCGTACACAAAAGATAATCTGATCATGGCTGGTGACTGGCTGATCAATGCCTTAGGTGTGCAAGGCATGCGAATTGATATGGCCACAAATGTGGATTCTAGTTTTCTTAAAGATTACTTGAATGCAAAAGCCATGGCTTCGCAATTTGTTGTCAGCGAATATTGGAGTGAAAATTTAGATGATCTTGAATATTACGTCATGAATCAGATGCAAGGACGAGTCAGCGCTTTCGATTTTCCACTTTGGGGTAGGCTTAAAGATATGACCAATGACGGTGGGTTTTATGATATGCGAAGATTAATGACTGCGGGATTAAATTCCAGACAGCCTAACCATGCGGTCACATTTGTCGAGAACCACGACACGGACCGAGGATTTCCGACTACACAAAATAAACATTTAGCGTATGCGTTTATTTTAACGACAGAAGGTTATCCTAGTGTTTTTTGGAAAGATTATTTTCAATATGGACTTAAAGATATTTTAGACCCATTGATTTGGGTTCACGAAAAATTTGCCTTTGGAAAACTTGCGTGGCGTCACACCGATGAAGATTTATTAATTTATGAACGCTTAAGTCAAACAGGTCTTCTGGTTGGACTTAATGACAATCAAGTTTTTGAGAAATCAATGTGGGTTCAAACTAACTTTGGATCTTTTGTCACACTTCATGATTACACAGGAAACGCACCTGACATTCGCACCGAAGCTGACGGACGTGTAGAAGTGAGAGTGCCAAGAAATAGTTATGTGGCCTATTCCGTTAAAGGATTTCATCGGGGTCATGATTTAAAATCTTACTCTATTAACCAGCAGTTTGCTGGGGCCAAAGATTTAGACATAAAACCTGCAACAACTAATTTAGAAACTGTTGGACGCGTCTTTGTTAAAGAAGATTCAAATTTAAATTGGGAACTTTATTTTTCGAAGCCAAACCAAAATATAAATTCTTCGGATAAATTTAATATTTATGTATTTTCCGAAGAATTCATAACACCAATTTTTACAGAAAAAACCAGCTTCGATACTTTAAATTTAAAGGGAACTATAAAAATTAAAAATACAGGTTGGTACGAGTTTAAAACAAAGTTAGATGTAAAAGATAATAAATCAACTTCGGTGGATTACTGGTTAAATGTTAATTATCAGGCTCCAAAAAGATTATAGAGATTTAAATGTAGCTGAAAAATTTTTGTGCAGGATTGACAATTTTTGCTCGCCTCAAAAAACGTAAAGTTATCGCTTTTAATGTTCTTCGGTGAGTTTGTTTTGATTTGAAGCATTCGTTTTTGACTAGAAAAACAAACCCCTTTATTCTTTCCGTTATGAGAAATGCCGCTTATCACATTTTTTTCATTTTAATTATAAGTTTCGGGGTAGCCATGGGTGAAAGTACACAGAGTAATGAATTGTTAAAGTCTATACCTGATTTATCTTATGAAGCTACAAAGTTGCTTCCATCAATTCTTTTGTCACCTGAAGACAGTCGGATAGATCAATTAGCGCGCGGTAAGTCGACACCTTTTTTAGTTAAAAGTGAGGGAAAGATAAGTTTTGTAATCATTCTGAATCCTAAACATGAAATAGGATATCTATGGTGGAAAAAACCTTCTCGTATTAAATTAACCTCAAAAAGATGGGAGGAGCTTAAAGCTGGAGCAAATCTGGTTGATCATGAAAAGAAATTTTTTGATATGCTCAAGTAGCACTACCTAAAAACCTAAGATTTCATCAACGCTTACACTCTTTCGATACTAAAAATTCCAGTTACTTTTTTGGGCTTAAAATAAAAATTTAGGAAATTTGAGTGTGTCTTTGTAAGCTCGATAGATCTGTTTAATTAAATCCCAATTTAGAACATTTGCATTCTTAAATTTTGAAATGTTGCGAAAATGCTTATGGAAAATTTTATTTGTCTCAAATCAACGCTTAAATGTCCCTTATTTAAGTCTTCCTTTATTTAGCTCTGTAAAAGCTCCGAAATAAATAAGTACGGAGAAAACAAAATGAAAAAGAAGAAGCTTCTATCTGTAACCGCTGCTCTAGTGACCATGTTAGCTTTTCAAAATTGTGGCGATATGAATTCGGAAAATTTAGCATCTTCAAGTGGAAGTGATCTTGCTCTAGTTGACGCCAAGGTATCTCGTTCCAACTCAATGCAGCCAGTAACTTCAACTTCAGGTTATGTTGAAGTGAATTCTTTGAATTCAATGATACAGTCAAATAAATCTGTTGATATTTTGAATTATATGAATAGCGCGAACATAAAATCAAACGTCTCTAACCAGGTGTTTTTTAAAAAAGAATATGAGGATAGTAAGACTTCATTGATTTCAGCTACTAAATTTAACGATCCTACAAATGTGGAAGTTTTTACGGCTGATAGAAATTATGTTTACATCAGGTATGAGTCCACGCCCGAGGTGTATGGGGGTTCAAAAAATTCCATGCGTAGATTTGAAGGATTAAAACAGGAAGGTGGTGTTTTTGGAAACACACAGATGGGTGCCGTTTGGTCAAAACGGTTTCTTAATGTTAACAATTCCTGGATCCCCATAAAAGTCACCTATAAAGTTGATAGCTTCAACTACGAAAAAACTGGCTCAATCACAAATGGTCAGCTTGGTGGGCCAGAATTTAAAATGTATATTTGGTTTAATTTCAAACAGTCGAACACGGTTGTGCCTTTTGTAAGTAGCGAGCATCAACCTGATCACAAGCTTATATTGTCGCAGCAATGGTCGGGCTGCAACACCGAGCAATATGAATACGCTGCGGGTATAGGTTTCGTGGGCTGGAGGAGTCTTGTATCTCTGCATTCCAGTTGCTCTAGCTTCAGCAAAGGGTTCGAAAACACAGCGAAAACAGCTCTAGCTAATTATTGGAGAAACGGCGTCACAGAGGACTATGTTGTTGTTCAGGGAATGGCAATGTCTGATCCCCTCGATTTATCCACTTATAATTCTCGCGTAAAACCTTCTTTTTACCCGGCGGGAGTTTTTCTGGATGATTATCCTTATTTTTTTACAACAAAAAATAATTTGATTGAAGCTCTTCGTGAAAAAACGACAGCACCGGTCCCTATAGCTCCGCCTGCTGTTACACCTGTGCCGGTCGTTCCGGCACCAGTTCCTATAAAGCCTCCTGTCGTTATACGTCCTATCGTTCCTACGGCAACCTCAACTGTTAAGAGATTATATTTGGAGGTTTTAGGCCGCCCGGCTGATGCAAGTGGCTTAAACTATTACATTTCATTGATGGCACAAGGTCATACAGAGGCTCAAATTAGAAGTTACTTGGAAGATAGTAACGAATACAAGATCGGGAACTTCTACAGGTATTATCTAAATCGTGCTCCAGATAGCAGTGGTCTAAATTATTATTTAGGCTTAGTAGAACAAGGTGAGATTACGCTTTCAGATGTTGAGAGATACTTAAGAGAAAGTGACGAGTGTAAAACCAAGTGTTTGTAAAATCATTTGGATTAATACTCGGTTTTAGAAACTCTTTTATGTAAACTAGGTTGTTTCATTTAAATATGGTTCACGCTTGGGCTTCATAAAGCTGCGGAACTTAGTTTTTAATTTAATTCAAATTTAAATCGCGAGTTAAAAATCAAATTCCAAATTCAACTTGGACTCTAAAAAACAAATTATCGCGATCAAGCGCTGTGAAGCTGTTGGTCTCTTGTTCAAGTGTGATGTCACTTTGAATTTTCACTTGGTGTTTATTTAAATATTTTGTAAGGCCGAACGTATATTGCGTTTTTGCATTTTCCAATGACAAAATTTCATCGTCTGGGAACAAGCGTGTATACCTAAAAATTGGCGAAATGTGATTTGCAAAGTTATAACTAATTTGTGTCGAGATTGCCTCGCCCTTATAAATCGCTTTGTTTTCGGTAGCAGAAATCGGGACTATGGGATCATCCACCATTCTTTTTGCAAACTCACCACTTATGGCAAGGCCACGATACTTAAGCAAATAATCAAAAAATAAAGTTTGAATATCTTTTCCAATAAGACTATCAGTTCCGTCTGAAATGAGATCCCCAGTTTGCCCGCCGATACGATTCGTATCTTTGTTGATATTGTAAACTGTGCCTAAAGATATTTTAGGAGTTTTCTCGTAAGCTAAATCACCTTCGAAATAATCGCCATCATCTTTAAATTCTCCTAGAGGCAACCACTCGACCCTGGCTGTGTATGAAATGTCTTTGTTTTGATTATTTCTAGCGCGCCCTTCCCCGTTCGATATGGCAAGCTTTATCCACACTGGGGACACATCACCAATTTGATTATACCACTGAATACCAATGTCTCGATCAATGTTAAAAGTTGAGTTCAATAATGATCTATCCACTAGCTCTTGATTCCCTGAAGACACAACCCTTTGACGGTTGCCGGGAAGCTTTGTTTGCCCTAACCAAAAGGTACTTTTTTCTGTCAACTTCCAACCGATCACGGCGTCTCTTAAGATATTGGGATAAGCGACTGTGTCAAAATCTAAATCTCCACGAGTGAATGACAATTGAATCTTATATAAAAATCTTTCATCGAAAGCCGTACCATCAAAACGAAGACGCATGCGGCGAACATTAAAGTCTGAAATGTCCTCTTGGGCTGAATCGTAATTCTCATAGCTATATCGAAATTGCGTTCTAAATTGAATTGCCATTTCGAAGTCACTAGGGTCATGCTTTATGATTAAACCCTCATTCCCAAAACCTAAATCCGGAATCGGATTTCGACTTGCAAAAGAATTTTCTGAGCACAAAAATAATACGGAGTTTGCAATCACTACGAATTTAAAAACCAACTTTATCGCAGTCATTTTAAAATATGTGTTCAAAAAATTTAAGCTCATCAACTTCACATCACACTCACTGTTTTTTGATTGGTAAATTCCAACAAACCATTTGCGGAAAGCTCACGACCATATCCACTTTCTTTAATCCCGCCAAAAGGTAGTCTTGGATCTGATTTCACCATTGTGTTTATGAAACAATTGCCAGCCTGAAGCTGTGGAACAATGTGCTTTAAAACCAAATCGACATTTTGACTAAAAATAGCTGATCCTAATCCAAAAGTTGTGTCATTAGCTACTTCTATAGCCTCTTCGATCGAATGAACTCTAAACAACATGATGACCGGACCAAAAAATTCTTGAGCGTAAGCCGGATTATCCTTATCAATGTTTTCAAGAATTGTAACGGGATAAAAGGCATCTTCAGCGTTTACTAACCCCTGATGTGAAATCTTTCCACCATGTAATACGGATTTTTTCACTTGTTCGTGCAGTTCTATTTTTAAGTCCTTTCTAGCAAGTGGACCTAAATTTGTCGAACTTTCCAGAGGATCGCCGGATTTTGTTTCTTCAGCGATAGTAATTATTTTCGACTTAAAGTCCTCGAACACTTTATCCAAAACTATAAAGCGTTTTGCAGCAATACAACTTTGTCCGTTATTTTGCAGACGACTCTTCATACATATTTGGCTTGCGTGTTTTAGATCGGCGTCTTCTAGAATTAGATAAGGGTCACTGCCGCCAAGCTCTAAAACCATTTTTTTTAAATGTCGACCAGCTAGCTCGGCAACTTTTCTGCCTGCATCTGTACTACCCGTTAGCGAAACGCCTTTGACGATAGAACTAGAGACCAAAGTTTCGACTCGATCTGAACTTATTAAAAGAGATTGAAAAACGCCTTCTGGAAATCCTGCTTTTTTAAAGAGTTCATCAATGGCTAACGAACATCCCGACACGTTAGAAGCGTGTTTTAGTATGACCACATTACCAGACAGCAAAGTAGGTATTGCGAATCTTAGCACCTGCCAGTAAGGAAAATTCCAAGGCATGATGGCCAAAATGGGTCCAAGGGATTCCGTTAAAACGAAAGATTTTTTGTTTTCAGTGGAAATTGTTTTTGGCTTTAGAACTTCAAAGGCCGAATTCGCGTAATATTCACACATCACGATACACTTTTCTACCTCTAAAGTAGACTGTGCAAGGGGCTTTCCCATTTCTGCAGTTGCTAATTTGGCAAGCATTTCTTTTTCATGTTTTAATACCAAACTTAACTTTTTTATGAAGGAAATACGCTCATCGATATCTAAAGACGCCCACCTTTTATGACTTAAAGCAGATTTATTAAGATAAATTTGAAGATCTTCATCGCTAGGCTGGGAATAAGTAGCAATGACTTGGTTTGTAAAAGGATTAATTGAAATTAAGTCTTTTATTATCTTTTTCATTTTTATGGTCCTAGTGTTATAAATAGAAATAAATTTTTAAATCTCAGGTTAGTAAGGAGATATATGAGCTCGACTAAAAATTCACGCAGAAACTTCATAAAGTTTGGATCCGTTGCAGTTGCTTCTCAGTTAGCAATCACTGCATGCTCAGGAGCTAAAGATTTAAAGACTCCAACGATTACAAAAAAAGCTGGGGCCTTAAAATGGAAGATGATCACAACCTGGCCAAAAAATTTTCCTGGTCTTGGCACAGGTGCTGTTAAGCTTGCTCAATACATCAATGAACTTTCGGACGGAGCCATTGAAGTCAAAGTTTACGGCGCCGGTGAAATCGTACCAGCTCTAGAAGTCTTTGACGCCGTTCAAAGAGGAACTGCAGAAATTGGTCACGGGGCTGCTTACTATTGGCAAGGCAAACATGAAGCGACTTCGTTTTTTGCTTCAATTCCTTTTGGATTAAATGCCCAAGAGATGAATTCTTGGATCTACTACGGCGGTGGGCAACAACTGTGGGACGAACTCTACGCACCGTTTGGTGTTAAAGCTTTTTGTGCAGGTAATACCGGAGTGCAAATGGGTGGTTGGTTCAATAAAGAAATTATAACGTTGACTGATTTTAAAGGAATGAAAATTAGAATGCCAGGACTTGGTGGCAAAGCCGTCAGCGAATTGGGTGCAACTGTTGTGACTTTGTCTGGTGGCGAAATCTTTCAAGCTTTAAAAAACGGAACTATCGATGGATCAGAGTGGGTTGGACCATACAACGATTTAGCGGCGGGACTTCATAAGGCTGCAAAATTTTATTATTGGCCAGGTTGGCATGAGCCAGGAACATCTATTGAAGCCTTAATCAATAAAAAAGCTTTTGATGGGCTACCTGCTAATCTAAAATTGGCGGTAGAACGTGCCTGCCAATGTGCAAATATGGATATGTTAGCCGACTACTATTTAAAAAATTCAGAAGCTTTAACAGTATTGCTAGAAAAAGAGAAAGTGAATTTAAAAAAATTTCCTGATGAAGTTTTAAAAAAACTTCATGAAATTTCTAACGAATTGATCTTACAGATATCAAGAAAAGATGCGATCAGTAAAAAAATCTTTTCATCATTTGAAAAGGCTCTTAAAAGTTCTTACAAATGGAATGAGATTTCAGAATCTGCTTACATAACGGCTCGACAGCTTTAAATTGTTTCTATCGTTGGATCCTTACTGATCCAAAAAGGGTTGGCTTTTGCTAGGAACTCATCCTCAAAAGCCTCAAAACCCAAAAGAACTAATCATTTATTTTCTATGACTAGAATTTGTTTTTATCTTCACAACTATTCTTTTTTTAAACCTTATATGTTCATTTATCTCGAGCAGGCCTTGGCACTTTAACCATGCATACTAAAAACGAAGGCTTACCATTTAAATTATATTCGATATAAGCACTAGATATTGGCTTGTTGGCGCGTGACCTTGCCAGAAAAGAAAGTCAAAAAACTCTATGATTTTTAAGTCTAAAAGTTCAAGATGTAATGATTTAATTTTAAATCATTACATCTTGAACTTTTAGACTTAAAAATCATAGAGTTTTTTGGCTTTCTTTTCTGAGCGCAAGGTTTAAGTGCCAACACCCGCCAATATCTAATGCTTATATCGAATATAATTTAAATGGTAAGCCTTCGTTTTTAGGCATGGTTACGCGCCAAGGAGCCCGAGATAAATGAACATATAAGGTTTAAAAAAAGAAT
Organism: Bdellovibrionales bacterium; assembly: GCA_031412575.1. Classification (GTDB taxonomy): domain Bacteria; phylum Bdellovibrionota; class Bdellovibrionia; order Bdellovibrionales; family UBA1609; genus JAMLIO01. The sequence goes on along the minus strand of JANODG010000027.1, from coordinate 7,532 downwards.
AGTTGTGAAGATAAAAACAAATTCTAGTCATAGAAAATAAATGATTAGTTCTTTTGGGTTTTGAGGTCATTTTGGAGTTCGACCAAGGAATCCATGATGGCGCCAAGTTCGTCTCCGGTGCGAAGGGGACGGACATAATCGTAGTTTTTGTTTCGAAGTTCTTCGATGAATTTAAGGATGGCCTTAGAGGGACCCGCCACTCGGTATTCAATCAGTAGGACGAACATCAGGATAAAGATAAAATACAAGAAAAATCCTACAGAGATCAATAAGACTATAGATTTGATGTTATAAAAAATTAAATTTGCTCCGGCAGGATCATCAATGATAACGGCACCTACGGCGTAGCTTAAGCCTCTGATGATATAGAACAGATAAATGCTCACGACGGCCATAAAGAATAAACTGAAATAGACTAACAACCTGTGATAATTTTGCGAAAGCTTGGCTGTAGTGAAAAAGTTTTTTAACTTTCTTTTTTGCATTTTTGAAGTTTCCATTTCATGTCCTCTTTGTAAAACATTATAGTAAATCTTGTCTGCAAAGATTGCAGACAAACATTGGGGTTCCCATTTGGCCAACTGTTATGGCTTTGTAATTATATGGACTTGTTCCTTGAGACGCACATTGCGCGGGATTGGACACCAAAGAAGGATTACCCGTAAAACAGTTGATGTCAGGTTGGCATTTTAAGTCCCAGGGACCAAGATGATTAAATGCGCCTCCCTTAGTTTGGCAGGCTGCTGCAAAAGACTCTAATCCAAAGCAGTTATAAATTCTTCGACTCGCGTCGACATTAGCCAAGATTTGAATCATCAAATCATCGCGTTTCATTGGCGAAATCGCTTCCGGTGGTTTAGGTGGGATAGCTGTGTTCAACTCTAAATTTAAACTTATGCCAGAGATGGGAACTAAAATCCTGATGGGAACAGTTGTGTAAGGGGTGACGCTTGCGCCGTTCACAATACTTACAGTCCGATCAATATATCGAAAGGGTGCAAAATTAATCAGTGGATCTCGCATTTGCATGACATCGCCGCTTCTTTGAATCTGAATATCTTCAATGACTAATTTTGAATTAGGAATTACGGAGCCTCTTTGAAATGGACCGGCCACACTTTGAAAAGAAAAAGGTAAACTTATATTTCCAATTTCATCCGATACATTTAAAGGAATTTGACGACCACCTAAAAGCCTGTGGCAAGATAATGGATCTTCAAGTTGCGATTTTAGGGCATAAATAAAATGATGATAAGTTTCTACGTCTGAACGGCTAAGCTGACCTTTTCTAGAATGTTGAATTGTAGTATATAAAAAACTTACGACGATGGCCATGACCATAGAGATGGCCATTACTAACATCAAAAAAGAACCTTTTTGATTTAATTGCATTTCAGACAAAGAAAGTAGCTATGGCTAACGTTGACCAACTGAGTTCGTTTCTTAGCTAATCTCTCGGAAAAACTTGTTGCAAAAGTACCGGTCTGGCGTGAAGTGCTTGCACCACTCGGGCAATTTGGCGCATTTGTGATTGGGTTTCTGACATGCGGATCACAAGGCCTAGTGACAGGATTTGGAGAGCAGCTTATTAATGTATAAGACCCTTCGAACACACATTGACTTTCGGGGACACACTGGCCAGTTACCGGATCAAGCCTAGTGCCCATAGCGATACACGCATCTCGAACTGAAGAGTTTGATAAACACTTCACAATTCGATTGTCACTTGGATTGATTAAAAGTGGAAGTTCAAAACTACGAGTGGGATTTGCCGTCGCTTTACCCGCAATCGTTAATTGTGTATTCAAATTGATTTGACCTAATACTCGAAGACGCTCTGACCCTTCGTATCGCATACTGACCGGGGGCATTCCCTTGTCCACTAGGTCTAAGCTTAACACGCGAAGTTTTTCAGTGACGTTAAATCCGGCTTCAACCCTAGCTACACTATTGGCACCATAACCAAGGTATCTAGGCATTTGAAGAGCTCTACTGTTAGATAATGGAAATGTTTGTCCGCGTAAAGATTCCGTACACGTTGATTCAGTAAATAAAAATCTTGCGATTGCAGACGCAAATTCGTTGGATTCATCTTTGGCTGTCGTAGCATTTTGCATCTTCACCACGTCCGTCAAAGTGGTACTTACAGCTAGGCCAACAAAACTTAGTATACCAGCAGCTACCATAATCTCAATCAAACTCATACCTAACGAATCTAAAAATTTATATTTCATACGTTAAGCTTATCTTGTTTTAGATGAAATTCAAAAAGACTGTTGATACTAGCCAATCGCGTTGAACGTGCAAACTAATCAGAGTTTTATACTGACCAGTTTAAACTTGTATTCATTAAATGAAATGACTTAGACTAAGGAGCATATGGTAAAAGGCTTTAATTCAAACTACATACTTGTAATGATCTTTTTGTTTTTCTTAGTCTTTTTGGCTTACATTCAGCGCCAAAATCGTCTGCTGGATGAAAAGTATACGACCGTAGGTAGCCCTACATCGATTAAAAAGTCTAAACCAATTTTAATTACTCAAGAGAGCTATAGAAATAGCAATCCTTCAAATTTTAACACTGAAATAGCACCGCGGCCCATTGAACCAGAAAACTCTATTACGCTTCAACAAATTTTAAGCGAAAGAAGCGTAGAGGCTTTAGAAAATTTTAAAGCAGAAGCATTTATAGATCTTAAGCCACCGGAAACTTTTGATTACCATACGCTTGATCTTGACGATAAGATGGCGGGTATTTTTGGGTATGATCCCGTCACCAAAGCTAAAGTCACTGGCATTGCTTATGCTGACGATATCGCTTCAGATAAAGTCATAGATCTTTTAAAAACTAACTCTGATTACTTGCCAAATTTAAGCGACACCAAAATATTAAATGTAGGTCGAGAGTTAAAACTACCAGCTCCCGAAAAAGATTCAGGTTTTAATTCTGGCTCAATGTGGAATGGAAAGTTAGCTAACGGCGAAGAGTTCGCAGCTATTTTTCTTCCACGTCAGGACAAAAAAGGTGTTTATTTTTTAATGTTAACTGGCAGTCCTTCATATTTTGAATCTAACGATGGCGCCTTTGACCCACTTTATGAAAATGTGAAAGCCTTACCCGCTCCGAAACCTTAGATGATTTCTTTACTATCATTTCTTTTTGCGGGGACAAGTTTTTTAAATGAACTCAATCTTGCTCAAGCTTTAACGGCAAGCCTTGGTGGCACAGCTGTAAGATTTCAAACGACTTTCGGTCTTTTTACTTTTTTTTTAGGCTTGGGCGCTTTGATATTTGACCACCTGAAAACCGAATCGAATATCAAAAAGATTTTAATATATTCTCAAGTTGGAATGGTCTTTGTCGGATTATTTGGACCTTACTGGATAAAGTTTTTAGATCCTATTTCAAGACCTGACCATCAACTGTTTTTTACGATTTTAAGCTATTTGCCAATTTGCATATGTGGCCTGATCTCTGGCCTGGAACTTCCTGCTTTAATCTCTGTTGAAAACAAATTAGAGATTAATAAATTTAAAGCCTTAGCTTGGGATTACATTGGAATGTTTGTTGTTAGCCTTGCCTTTCCCCTATGGCTTCTATATTCATTCGGTGTTCTTGGAATTTCTAAGATAACAACCATTTTAAGTTTAGTTGGCCTTATCCTTATTTTAAAATCAAATTTACAATTTAAAACTCAAGCGCCAATAGAAAATTTAAAAACAACATCTGCTCAAAAGTATTCAAAAGTCGCATTGCTGTTGTTTTTCACTTTATCATTGTGCAGTTTTGCGTACGAACTTTTACTTGCAAAGCTTTTAAGTGACATTTTTAACGATGAAACGATGGCTTATAGCCTTGGAATAGGTTTTTTATTGTTAGGCCTTGGCTTTGGAGCCGTTTATGCTGAAAGGATAAAAAAACCTTTAGAATCCTTAATCACGACTGAAATTTTAATCATATCTATTTGCTCAGTGTTATTTGTATTTATCCATGGCTTAGCTGGATTAATCTACGCAAGCCCAAATTTGAAGTTTATCACTGACTTTAAAATTATATCGTTTTTACTATTTTCCCCTTTCCCGTTTGTAATTGGTTTCTTAACGGGATTAGAGCTCCCCCTTTTACTAAAGTTATTTCCTTCCGTAAAAGATGTGGGCTTACCTATTTCCCTAAACTACACAGGGGCTTTAGTGGCAGGGTTTTTAACACCATTTTTACTGCTCCCAATTTTTGGAACCAGCCAATCCCTGCAAGTCATCTGCTGCATCAATATCGTTGCTGCAAGTATCTTAATCTACATGCAAAAAAATTTTGTAAAACCAAGCACCTTATTATTGCCAATAATCATCTTAGTTCTATTCATACCGGTAAAAAAATATAATACCTATGCCGAGCAATTGTTTTTAAAAACTTACTACTATCAGTTAAGTCTGGACAGCTACACTTACACGTCCTTAAGGAATTACTTTAATATCTTAAAAGTAATCCCCGATGTTCATCGCACAACGTCTGTTTATCAAAACATTGATATCATTAAAAAATATGATCATCCCTTTTTTGGTAATAAAGGAAATTCACTTTATTTAAACAAACAACCACAGTTTGATTCTACCAACTGGAAAACTTATCACCAAAGTATGGCTTTAGGAGGATTTAATTTAAGTCAGTCAATTCCAAAGAATGTTCTTATTTGTGGTGGTGGGGATGGAATTCTTGCGAGACTGCTGGCTGAAAATCCTAATGTTGAAAAAATAACCTTAGTTGAGCTTGACTCTAAAATCATTGAAATGGCTAAAAGTAATTTAGAATTTATCGATATAAACAAAAGATCTCTAAGCCATCCGAAAGTGAACGTTATCATTAATGATGCCTATAGCTTTTTAAAACAATCTAACAACAAGTATGACGCTATTTTTTTAGATTTTCCTTACCCAGACAATTTTGATTTATCTAGGCTTTATAGTTTAGAGCTTTACAAAACAGTGCTTAAAAACTTAAGTCCAAATGGCTTCATAGTGATGGACGCACCACTTCAACGGCATCTTAATAAATCTTCTAATTTTGTATCGGATCAAAAAATACTAGAGAAGACTGTACTTGCCGCTGGGTTTAAAGCTGTCTTTTCTTTTGGTTCCATTGAACCGTTTATATATGCAAGTCAGGTGAATCAAGAATTAAAATTTCGATACGAAGACTTACCTAATAATTTACCCAACCGAACTTTTGTAAATTTATTAAAGCTTGATTTACCAGCCGAGGATGAAAATAAAGTGGCACCTATTAATACCATGTTTCTACCCGTGAGGTTTTTTAAGAATGAATAGGCGACAACTTATTTTTTCAATCTCATCGATTGTATTAAGCGCACATTTTGATGCTTTCGGGTTCCCAGTTTCGAAGTATCTTGGTCAAAATCCAGACCCTGAATATCTTAGACTTTATTTTAAAAAAATGTATCAGTGGCATTGCAAAAAATATTTTGACTTCGAAAACCAATGGACGAAAAACGAAAAAGAGTTTTTGAGTTTATGGGTAAAGTCATTGAGCTCTTTAGGGCTAAAAATAAATGAGGACCATTTTTTAGAAAATTTTAGTTTTTACCATCAATATAAAGATGAGAGTCTTAACAGTTCAAAACTTAAGCTAGCCTCGATTACTTGGGACGACGAACTTTTAGAAAAAATTAACCTTATATTAAAAGAAAAAAATGTTTCGCTTTCAGAAATTGAAAAGAAAAATTTCCACGGATTAAGCTGGGACTTCAAAGACAAAAAAATATCGGTCTACTCACTCGTTACTGGATTAAGTTCAAATGAAAATGAGTTAATCAAATCCGATTTAATTTCGAAGAAAAGTTCTAATTGGCTCTTTCCAATTTTACAAAGTCGAACTCTGGATTTAAATACAAAAAATATTTCTTATGAGTGGCAAATTCCTTTAAAATCATTAACACCTGAATCCTTTAAGGAAGGTTTAAATCTTGACGTCGCATCAGGTATCGAAATTGTCTATTCAAAGGTGAAACATTCAGAATACATCTACAGATTAAGATCACTGTCTAATGAAGCTGTTCACCCGAAAGTGCACAAAATTATAAATCAAATGTCTAATCAGTTTAACTCACATCCCGATTATATTCGGTACATCAGTGAATCGGATTTTACGTTAATTTATCCATGATAAATTCACAACGCTTAGAGCACTACTATGGTTTGGATTTGATCAGACTTGTTTTTGTTTGGGCCATCGTTAATTTTCATGTCTACGAGACTTTCTTTTATCAAACAACGAATATCCTTTCGCTTTCAACATCAGTCTATTCTAATTTAGAAATAGCTATTAAAACTTTTGCATTTGGCGGATTTGGTCTTATCACTTTAAGTTCTTTTTTAATCGGCAGAATCGATATGAATCTAAGAAAGTGGAAAAAATTATTTTTCATTTTCTCTTTCGGATGTTTATTATTGGCCTGGCTTCAAGCCGAGGACGATCAATGGTTTTATTTTGAATGGGATGTTTATAATTTTTTATTTGTCTGCTTCATTTTAATATCAATCCTACAAAAAAACATAAAAGTTTTATATACGGTTTCAATTTTAGCTTTTACTTTACTTTTCTTTCCCATATGGAATTTGGACTATCATTTAAACGATCATCCTGTATTAAAAAATATTATTTTTGGGAACTGCAACGAATGGGGACAAGGGGGTTGGCCACTTCTTCCATGGATTGGCATGGTTCTAGGTTCATACAGTCTAGGCAAATATATTCAGTCAAATGACAAAATAAAATCTCGTTTAAAAATTACAAATAAGCTTGAACTCTTGCTTTGGTTAATAGTCATATTAGGACTATCCCCATGGCTGGGCACTTATGCACTTACACCCATGGGACCAGAATTTGCTTGTTTCACACATCGACGACCGCCCATTGAATTTTTCAGTCACTGGCTATTACTTATATTCTTCATCCGGATTTCAATGATCACAACACTCAACGAATATTTAAAAGATCAAAAGTGGATGCAATTTTTATCCTCGCTCCAATGGAGTAAAAACTTAGGCCTTGCTTACGCTCTTCAATTTATTTTTCTAAACATCGGTTTCCACTGGCAACACCTCTACCTTAACACCCCATATCTTATCGACGTCTTCATCCTAACGCTCTTCATTGGCGTTGAACTCACCTCCCGAATCATAACCCGCATCATGGGCGCCCAGTTCCTCAAAAAGCAAACGTAAAAAAATCCAAAGAACTAACTTTCTAATTTAATTTCTATAGCTTTTTTAATCTTTGAGCTCATTATCTTATTTTTTCTCACCTTATATGTTCACTTATCTCGGGCAGGCCTTGGCACTTTAACCATGCATTCTAAAAACGAAGTCTTACCATTTAAAATATAATCGATATAAGCTCTGGATATTGGCTTGTTGGCGCGTGACCTTGCCAGAAAAGAAAAACAAAATACTTTAAATTTTTTAGGTCTAAAAGTTCAAGATGTATTGATTTAAAATTAAATCAGTACATCTTG
>JANODG010000026.1:0-2857 GCA_031412575.1 Bdellovibrionales bacterium | reverse complement strand
TGAAATAGGAAGCACCACCTTGCGAAAGTGCCTACTACCTTTTTAGGATGTAATACCTTCGAAAAAGTTAGTCGGCACTCTTTTCGATTTGATTTGTTTTTTATTACTTCAAAGAAATTACCTTGAATTTTTCAGTTCTATAAAATGCGTGTTTAACGTCCCAATCTTTACTGGGATTTCTTTCTAGATAAACTATAACAATGCCTTCGGCTTTTTCACCGATAGCTCTGAACTCGTATTTTGCATGGCTTAAACTATTAGATGATATCAAAAGCGAAGAAGCACTAGAGATTAGTGCTACTTTCTTCACTTTTCCAATTTCTTCCTCAAGTTTAAAATTATTTGATTTTATAAAATATTTAGAGACCTTATAAGGTGTAAAAAGGTAGGGTGATAGGGTTGTAACCGAACCAAGTGCAAATAAAAAAAGTAGTATTTCATATATCTTAATCTCAGTATTTAAAATACTTTTAATTTTTTTTAATATCATATTAAAATTGTAATTCATTGGCCTGATTGGTTCTACCGTAAAGCTTCTATTCTTTTTAATTCTAGTCTTTCTAAGATATTGTTAGTTGTGTACGAAAGTGCCCACTACCTTTTTAGGATGCAATGCCTCCGAAAAAGGTAGTAGGCACTCTTTTGAAGGCAGTATGTTTAACCAATGTCTTTGTTTACATCTGTTGTGTCAAAAGCATTCCTTTGTTGACCGCATCGGCGATTCGCCAGAAGATTTTTATATGAACTCCACGCGATTTATTTTTTATATCTTCTTAGTGTTAAGCGCCTCCGCGTACACCATCACGGTCGCTGCCGAAACAAAAACCGCTGCATTTGCTACTGATCAACAAAAAGTTCTTCAAATCTCTCGAGGTGCACTTGAATTTCGAATCACCCGTGAAGGCCTTATCACAGGGTCGGAAAAAGGCATTCTTTCGCCCAATAAGATCCAGATCAAATTGGACAAAGGAGAAGCTGTATCAAGTTTGCAGATTGCTGAGCTGAGTGATGGAGACCTTTTTCTCACTATAAACTCAGATGGCGAAGCCTACACTGGGTCACTTTTAAAGTTAGGGCCGCAACTGAAACGCGTTTGGGAAACGAACGTTGGAGTAATCAATCCACTTCCAATGCTCGTCTCAGGCAGTTCGGTTTTTATTGGAGATCAATCTGGCACAACAAAGATAGACCTGAAGACAGGTAAAACCATTTGGCAATTGGATCCCATGCCGGATGAGTTTCTGGGTGGGACCGTCCTTACGAGAATTTTGATTTCTAAAAAAGATGTCGTCATTCAAGCAGAAGCGAATCAGTCGGATCTTAGTGGGCCAATCGAACTTCATCTGAATGCTGATTCAGGCAAGCAACTCAAGATCGTTAAACCTAAGCGTCGCAATTGAGTATAAACTCACTACCACGAACGTGCCCACTACTTTTTTAGGATGCAATGCCTCCGAAAAAGGTAGTAGGCACTCTTTTGGCACTCTTTTCGAATGACATCTCTTTAATAACTGCTTTTTGTGTCAAAAGCATTTCTTTGTCGACCATACTCGCATTTTTTCGTAAAATTAGTTTATGCAGAAAGTCTTTTTAATTTTAGGGTCAACAGGTGCTGGAAAAACTACTTATGCGAGAAAGCTAGCCAAGGAATGTAGTGCTCAGGTCTTTTCTATCGATGAGTGGATGAAGATTCTTTTCTGGATGGACGCTCCCGATGGCGGTGATATTAAATGGGCGCTGGAGCGCGTTCGCAGATGTGAGACGCAAATTTGGTTAATAGCAAAGAGATTGTTAGATAGCGGTCAGTCCGTAATTTTGGATCTTGGATTCTCGAAAAAAGATCAGCGCGATCGATTCAAATCACTTATCAATTCAAGTGGTCATCAACCTGAACTTCATTTTCTAGATATAGACGTCGAAATAAGACGGAAGCGAGTGCAAGAACGTAATCTTGCCAAAACTGAAACCTTCGAGTTTGAAGTGGATGATCAGACGTTCACTTGGATGGAATCATATTTTGAGCGTCCGACTTCCGAAGAGTTAGCAGAGTCGTCTGTTGTGATCAACTAACCCTAGATTTTAACTTTCTGCCTTGCTAAAACGTACTTACAAATTTTTATATCTAGTTTATTTTTAGTTATTTAAATCATTAACTTATTTTGAGTTTATTTTGTTTTCGATTTTCTGAAGTAATTCCAGTTGGGCTTGTTGTATTTCAAATAAATTCTTCATTTGATCTGCGATCAAAATATCTATTTTCGAATGTAAACCTCGAACTTCCATTTCGGCTTTTAAATTAACCATGTAATCACTTCTAGCACGTCGACGATCTTTGTTCTCCTGACGATTTTGACTCATCATAATGACTGGGGCTTGCAGGGATGCAATACAGGATAAAATTAAATTTAAAAGAATAAATGGATAAGGATCAAATGCATGGCTTCTTAAAAAAAGTATATTGGCCAAGATCCAAAGACCAAAAAAAACAAAAAAGGAAATAATAAAAGTCCAGCTTCCCCCAAACTCTGCAATACCATCAGCTAATTTCTGCCCAAATGTACTTCCAGAATCTGCTTCTAGTTCAATAAGTTTAGCTGAAAGAAGATTTTCTTCTTTCAAAGACTCTTTAACTAAATCATGCATTTTGTTAGCATAAAGCTGTTCGTCTAAAATTAGTTTTTTTAAATCCATCGCTCAATTTACACTGAAAACTTATTTTTTGATAGCGCTTAGAACAAGCAGGGCAGGGTCCATCTTTAAACTTTAATGCAAATCATCCCTTGAAAGCCCCTCAAATTTCTAGCCAACCCATCTGGTGGCCAAACATTTGATCCTAAGGAATTTCAGTAATTTCTAG
>JANODG010000025.1:0-7442 GCA_031412575.1 Bdellovibrionales bacterium | reverse complement strand
GTAAAGTTTTCGCCCGCCTTTATGATGCCGTAAAGAAGATGTGGCACTTTTAATAAGTCTTCATTTGATGGGTAAGCGGTTCCGATTTTTAGATCTTTAAAAAATTGCAGACTGTCGCAATTCACTAAGGGGGCGTTTAATAATTCTGAAAGCTCTATTGAAAACTTGGATTTTCCAGAAGCTGTAGGACCAACTATAAAAAGATCTTTTTTGGTGAGTAGATTCAAAAGTTAAACTTTCCTAAAAAATTCTTTCTCAAGTTGCCCAAAAGTATGTCTTACAAAAACTGGACGACCATGGGGGCAGTAACTTGTCGTGGAATAGTCATCCATTAAATCTAGTAACTCTTCCATTTCAGCGATAGATAAAATTTGTCCGGCACGTATAGCCGAATGACACGCTTGAGTTGCAAAAATGTCACTAACTACATCTTCAAAAACAAAACTTTGGCCAGTTTCTAAAATCTGCTCTGTCATGATCGATAAGGATTTTAAAACAGCGCTATCTTTAATCATCGCAGGTGTTTCCGTCAGCTCGATTTGTGTAGGCCCACTTCGTTCAAACCGAATTCCTAATCTTTCTAAACCGGATTCATTTTTTAGAAAAGCTTCTATTAATGACTCATCGTCCACTTTAAAAGTTAAGGGAAGTAAATGTCTTTGGGTTTCTAGAATTTCGCCGTTCTTAAATCTTTGCCATAATTTTTCAAACAAACAGCGTTCGTGAGCAGCATGTTGATCAATATAAATTATTTCTGATTGATTTTGCGTGACGATGTAAGTCTTTGCCACTTGTCCAATCACCACTAAGTTCGCCCATAGATTTTCTGTCGAAGGTTGATTGAAATTTGCCGAAGCATAGCTATCTTGGATATCCAAAGAGACTTTATTTAAAGTCTGAAATTGATTTTCAGCAGTATCGAAAGATTTATTCGTAGATGAAGTCTGAAAGTATTTTATGGACTCATCGTTTATCAATCCAAAATCTTTCGCTCGATACGCTTTAAGTTCAAATCCAGTCTGCTGTGTAGGTGAATTTAAAAAACCTTCAGTTTTTAAATAATCCGAATAGTGGTTATGAACTGAAGCTTGATTTGAATTATTATTTCTTGGTTCATAATCTGAAAAACCACTTTCATTTTTCAAGGACGAATCCTGGTTTAAAAAACCTTGTCGCCACGGACTGCTTTCGACGAAATCCATAATGCAGTTTCTTACCGCACGGTAAATCACGGATTGATCTTTGAACTTCACTTTACTTTTTGTAGGATGCACATTCACATCCACAAAATCTTTAGGCACTTCTACAAAAACTGCGCCTATAGGATATTCATGAGGCAAGAGCGAGTTCTGAAAACCGTCACGGATAGCAGATAAAATCATAGGTTCTTGCACCCAACGTTTTTGAACAAAAACCCAAAGTTTACGATTGGATTTCGCAGTTTCATGAGGCGGCGCTAAATGGACTTCAACGCTGATGTCGCCAAAAGTTTTTTTGTGAACGTAAAGTTCTTTGGTGCTTAGAATATTCTGACTGCGCTCTTTGGCAACGGGCCAGTAAAATTCTAATTGATCGCGATAGAATAACTTGAAACTTACATTTGTCTGACAAAGACCAAATGCAAATAAAACTTTTTTTATCTCTAAAACTTCGGTGGCGTCAGTTTTTAAAAATTTAAGCCTTGCCGGCATGTTTTGATATAAATCCGAAATCTCAATTTGTGTTCCATAATCTTGGCTGGAATCTACAAGGGCTGTCACTTGACCGAACTCGCTTTGAAGTTCGATACATTTTTCCCCGCGTCTGTGGGTTCTGATGTTTATTTTTGAAACGGCAGAGATACTTGCTAAAGCCTCACCACGAAAACCGTAAGTGGATAAGGCCCACAGGTCATTAGATGATTTTAATTTACTTGTGGTGTGCCTTTGAAGAGCCAAAATAAGGTCGTCTGGGTTAAAGCCGATACCGTTATCGATTAAAGTTAAATTTCTTCCGCCTTCGCCTAAGTGAAGCTCGATTTCTGTGGCTTTGGCATCGATGGCGTTTTCGATCAGTTCTTTAACCATGTGCGCGGGTCGTTCTAACACTTCACCGGCAGCAATCTGATCAATGACATTATTTTCTAAAGATATAATTCTGGGTAGATTCGATGAATCCTGAATTACAGGCAATGGAATGAAATCGGCTTCTGTGGACATGCTTAGAACTTAAAATCTTTTTTGGATTCCCGCAAGGACACCCCAGTAACTTGAGCTTTCAAAGTAATATTTGGGCTCAAGTTTTAAGGCCCAATCCCCCACATCATAAATAATGCCTAAGGTTGCAACCCCACCTAATCTAAGATTTTTAGTGGATTGATCTTCTCCTGCCAAATTAAAGTCAAAAAATGAGGCATTAAGCATCGGTCCAATTCCGGCATAAATGAAAGTGGATTTTGAGCGGCTTAGAATAAAGGGAAAAGTTAAATCGGTAATGATAAAAAAACCACTCGAGTCTGTTGAAAAATCATCAAAAAACTTTGGTGCACCGAAATGAAATGAAACGGACAGTTCGGTGAGCAGATTTCTAAAAAGTAAGTTCGGTCCCGTCATTTTAAATCCTAAAAGCCACTCGCTGGATTTCTTCTTTCCGCCACCTACATTCTCAGCGTAGTTTACAACTCCTAGTTGCCCGCCAATCAAATTGCTAAATATAAGAGGTCCACTGGATTTTGTCTTTTGTTTTTGACCAATGGAATTTATTCGGGGGCCAAAATACATGCTTGTTTCTTTTTTGGCTTCGTCATCTTTGGATTTTGAACTTTTCTTTTTTAGACCTTCTGCTTTTGCTAATTCAGATTTTTTTTTTGCATTCGCAGCTAGAATTTTATTTTTTTTCTGATTATTTGATTGATCAGTCGTTTGATTTGTAAAATCTGATAATGACTTTTCCGAAACCTCATCACTATCACTATCACTACCACTATCATTATCATTATCATTATCTAAAAAAACTCCCTCAGGCTTAGAGTAATCTTTTAACAAAGCCGAAGAACCATTAGTAGTTGTTGAGTTTTTTACTTTTTTTTTTGAAAGATTTTCTACTGTTTCTGATTTTAGAATTTTAACTTCAGTATCCAACATATAACCAAAAGTTTTTGAATTGAGCTTAACTTTATGAAACAGCCCAAGGCCATTGACTCCCTCTTTGGTGCTTCTAGTTGCAATCACCTTTTTGCCTTTAGGAAGAAGATAAATGATTTTTGAATCAAAATCCGCTTTAGAATAAACTGCGGCTAAATCTTTAACGGGCTCAACAACTACAACACTTTGAGCCCAGGCAAAGCTTGCAAATAAAATAGAAATTAGAAAAGGAGCGCAAGTTTTAATCATCAACTTTCATTATCTGTGGACCAAAACTTTGGGTCAATGAATGTTTAAAAACCTTTAAAGAACCAATGAGATCCTTAGATTAGAAATATAAGAAACCAAGACCTTTGTCTGAGTCGGTTTCAAATCATGATAAAAAAAAGACGAACCTTTTAAGGGGTTCGTCTTTTAAAATTTAAATAGCTACTAGCTATAAAAACTTAAAATTACTCCATGAATCCAGAGAATGAAATCAAGTTAAGAACGATGCTATGACCTTCATCTAAATCACCCGCAACGTTTAAAGCTACAGATAAGTTTGGAGTCCAAGTTAAAGTTTCAGAAATTGCGAATCTTTTACCAGCAGTTAATAAAACAGCGATATTATCAGCAGCACCGAAATCTATATATCTAACTCCGCCACCAACAAAGATTGAATCTCTCATTTCAGAAGCTAGATTGTATCTAACTAATCCACCGATCGCTAGCGCAGCGTCAGCGAAAGAGTCGCCGTCAGCATAACCAAACAATCCACCAATTTGTAACTGTTCACTCATACCGAAATAAATTTCAGCACCTAAGCCATAATCTGTAGAATCTGTTGTTCCATTGTCATTTAAAATTACAGCAGCTTCTGTTCCCGAACCTACACCGGCTAATGCAGAACCGAATGATCCGTTGATTTGTAATTCATAACCAGCGTGTGCTGTTGCTACGAAACTTAACCCCATTAACATTGCAAATATATTCTTCAACATAAAGTGTCTCCTTATTGTTAGTTCTTTTGTTGTGTTTGTTTACCTCTAAATCGTAGCTGAGGAGTAAATTTCTAGTCAATAGCGATTTAAATTTTTTTAAACGCGGATTGTCTTTAACGAAGAATTTAACTTTTTACGCATTCAAAAAAACGTTGCTTTGTAATGTCATCAAGGGTTCTAAGGTTTTTGAATCAATTAAATTTAGGTAGCCCATTGAAGGCATTAGGATGTTGCATCTAAACATCAGTTGTTTTTAAACAAATATTTAAAAATTATTCTCAACAAAATTACTTTTATTTCTGCTAATCTCTTGTTAAAATTAAATTTTAATGGATAATATCAGATAGAATTTTAATTTGCATAATTTTAAGTCAAATAGCTCAGTTCTAAAATCCCTACAAATAGTTATTTAAAAAAATTTAAAAAGAATTTATTTGATATCAATCTGTTACTGCACAAAATATCGTTTACAATTCACAAGCCTGTGTTAGGTTTCAGTCCAAGAAAAAAATAAACCAAATAAAATTCAGGAGAATCAAATGAAACAATTTTTTGTAATGTTAATGTCTGCATTCGCACTTTTTTACTCACCGCTTGCCTTCGCAAACTATGAAATTCAAGTTAACGGCACTTACGGTATTCCACTCGCAACTACCGGAACGTCGGGAGGCATTTTGATCTCGGATTCAGACAGCGTGGATTTAACAGATTTCACACTAGCCGGAGAAGTTTACTACAAATACAATAGCCAGCTTCAAATCGGTGGACTATTTTTACTAAACAAGGTGGATCTTGTTGATGACACGATTCTTGGATTCGGGGCTCTTGCCAGATATAACTTCGACACCGATTTTAGAAACTCGATGTTCGTCGGCGGTGGACTTCGATATATTGATTTTTTTGGTGAAAGCAACTTCGCGATTTTATTAACAGGTGGTAAAAGATTTCAACTTTCTGAAGGTTTCGCCTACACTCCAAATGCAACTTTAGCCCTAAATATCGCCGGAGATATTGATAGTGGAATATTTTTAGCTCTTAACTTCTTATCTTTTTCCGGATTTCTGGATAAATTCTAGCAATTTCATTTTAGGAAGGATGAACCAAGATCTTTTGCAGCCACTATTTTATTAAAAGGTTTTCTTATGAATAACTCAAATATTGCCGTTGTTGGCGCTAACCGAGGAATTGGTTTTGAACTAACAAAACAGCTCTCCGAATCTGGAAACAACATTTTTGCTTTTTGCCGGTCTTCGAATTCAAAATTAAATGCTCTTGATAAGGTAACCGTTGTTGAAGATTTCGAAGTTACTGAGTTTATTAGAATGGTAACTCAGCTTAAAAATTTAGACTTAGAAAATGACGGCCAAAGGTTCTTTGACGTCTTAATTCACGTCTCTGGGATTTTAAGATCAGACTCTCTTGATGAAATTGTCGAAGACGATATTTTAGAACAATTCAAAGTGAATGCTCTTGCGCCTATTTTATCAGTCAATGCATTTACTCCTTACATGAAAGAAGGCTCAAAAGTTGGTTTGATCACAAGCCGCATGGGATCTGTAGACGACAATACCAGTGGTGGGATGTATGGTTATAGAATGTCTAAATCCGCTTTAAATATGGCCGGCAAATCCCTAAGCATTGATTTGAAAGACCAAGACATCACTATTTTACTTTTACACCCAGGCTATGTGAAAACCGACATGACCGGAAACCAAGGCCAAATCACAGCCAAAGAATCTGCCAAAGGTTTAATCCAAATCTTAAACGAAAAAACTTTAGAGGAAACCGGCACTTTCTGGCACGTTAATGGCGAACAGCTACCATGGTGAAATAAATACTTTAAAATTGTATATACATGTATATACAATTAATTATGTTCTTGTTTGACGTCTGTAAATCATTAGATAAAGCGAAAATTGGATACGCTATTGTTGGCGGATACGCATTGGCACTGCATGGTATTGTCAGGGCAACCATGGATGTCGATTTAGTGATTCAAATCAAGCGACCTAAAGATTTATTAGATATCGAATCAATTGAGAAAAAACTTTCAGAGAAAAATCGATAACAATTATTTGAAGGTGTATTATGAAACAAAAAATATCTAAATTAACAAAAAAAAGTCCGCCAGAGTCTAACAAGATAAAACCTTTGCAGGCACTTCAATTTCTAGAAGACTTACGACTATTAAGTTCAAATATAGACGGACCTAAAAAACTGATCAGTATTCGTTTGCCGGAGAAAATGATAAGAAGCTTAAAGATTAAAGCATCTCAAGAAAATAAAAAATACCAATCATTGATTGTTGAAGCCATCAAAGACTATTTGATAAAATAGCACTGAGTGCTCCTTAATACTAACCTAAGAAAACCTTATAAACTTAAAGACTTTTAACGATTAAAAAGACGATGCCCAAATGTGTCAGATGGTGAGCCGTTTGGTCTAAGCCTAAAATATTCCAAAATGAATTTTTAGTCATATCATTAAATCTTCCTAGGTAATTCGGTCCAGATTTAATTCGATCAATCATGAAATGAACCGAGAAATCCACCAAGGATAACCACCACAATTTGGGCGCGTAATATAGACATATTAGAAGTGTAAAGCCACCATGAACTAAGCAGTGACTAGCTAAAGGAAGCACAAAATCAAAACCAGGTTTACTTTTTTTTAGCATGTAAGAATTTTGAAATAGAAAATCACATAAAAAATGTTTGACGTGATAAACAATCAACAATTCAAAAATCAAAATTGAAGACTGTGACATAGAACCTCAAACATAATTCTTAGGTAGTTTAATAAGCTCTTTTTTAGTGGGAGCCAGTGCTTCCAAACCCAGCTTCGCCCCTTTCAGTGTCCGAAAGATCTTCCGTCAACTGAAACTGCGCTTTAACCACAGGACAAATCACAAGCTGAGCAATACGCTCTTGATCTTCAATCACCACATTTTCTTGACCTAAGTTGATCATGATCATTTTAATTTCACCACGGTAATCTGCGTCGATTGTTCCGGGTGTGTTCACTAAAGTTAAACCTTTCTTCAAGGACAAACCGCTTCGAGGTCTAGCTTGAATTTCATACTCTTGTGGAACTTCTAAAGATAATCCCGTTGGAACTAACACACGTTCGAACGGCTTAATTGTAAGCGGCTTATCTAATTGAGCGCGCACATCTAATCCACTTGCACCGGCGGTTTCATACTGAGGAATATTGCCTTTAAAATGTGGCCAAGTTTTAACTTTAACATTCACTTTAGAATGAAAATCCACATGCTTTTTGATGTAATCCCCAATGATGGGTTCTACGTATTCAGACAGAAGTTGTTCGGCTAAGGCCA
>JANODG010000024.1:0-2036 GCA_031412575.1 Bdellovibrionales bacterium | reverse complement strand
CTCTAAAAGCTCGAACAGTCCTCGCTTCGCTGCGGAACTCGCTTTTAGAGCTCTATGATAATCAACTCATTCTAATTACGAAAAAACACCTATTGATTAATTTTATCGCGATTGGTTTTTTTTTGATATTTAAAATTTCAATTGGCCTTTAAATCTTAAAACCTTATTTTGCTCAACGTAAAAACCTTCCGTCGGGCCCATGAAGACTTCCAATTGTGCAATGTCTCTAGGTTGTTTATTTGGTAAAACAACCTTCACTTTTTCTTTATTGATTTTTGATAAATAAAACACACCATCTGATGGAATAGGTTTTGCTTTAGTCACAAAGCCTTGGTTTTGTGAAATAAAGAACATCATAAAATGTTTATTATCTTTTACTAAGATGGAAACAAAGTCTGCCTTACCGTCCCCGTTAAAATCACCTTCAATAGATCCTGGAGTTCTGTCATCACCGATGTGCTTTTGCACTTCGTTCGAATAATTGTCTTTGATTTTGTATTGATTGTTTTTCTTTAAGAAATCATCGACGGGACTTGTTCCTGCATAAGCTATCGGAACACCGAAAAGTTCTTCTAACCAAGAAGTTGCTGGTTGATTTTGCTCGATGAATGTTGTGTTCGGACGTACTCCGTAACAACCGCCTGTAGCGAATCTGTGATTTCCTATATTTACGAAGGCACGACATCCAGAGGCCCAATCAGGGGATACGATGCTTGGATTATAGTAATTAGAAGCAAACCATTTCCCTATGTACTGTTGTGAATCTGCACTGGTTTGGATACACCTTTTAACTCTCTGATCTACCGTCGTTAGAACCTCATCGCCACGCCAATTTACTGTACCTTTGTTGTACCAACTAAACTGCCAAGGCTGTCTGATAACACCACAAATACTTTCCGGGTAATGACCAGACACGGCTCGTGTGTAAACGACTCTGTTCACGGCAATTCGACCTTCTGGCGGTTCGTTCCCATTTTCGTGCACACAGTTACAAACCTCACACATAAGATCTGAAGAGCCTGCAGGCAATGTACAGTTGAACACTGAGGGTAATTGCTGAGCAATTTGTATGTAACTTGCTGAATTACCTGAATAACCTAAAGACGGCCCATTGTTTTTTAAACCGAAGCCTTTTGGTTCTTTTTCACCAAAACCCGTTAAGGTTAAAATTGAAATAGCTAACAAAATAATGTGAATGATTTTTATAAGTGTAGTTTTCATACTTAGATTCTATCCCCGTAGGTCGACATTAAAAACTCAATTTAAAGTGTCTCAAATTAATATCGGCCAAAGTCCTGCTGGACTTAAATTGGGATGATCTACAAGCAGAGATGAAGGCGGCGGTGTGGACCTGATCCAGGGATAACAAACTCTTCCGACTTAACGACAAAACCAAATCTTTGATAAAGAGTTAAAGCTTCTACCCGGGCGTTACACCAAATCATTTTTGAAGATTTTTGATCTTTAGCATACTCAATCATGGACTTCACAATTTTTTGGCCTAAGCCCTGCCCTTGATGCTCAATATCCACAGCCATTCCTCGAATTCGCCAGTGCGTTTCACTGTTTGATTCACTTTCATCTTCAGCGAGTAAAGATCCTGTGGCTATAAGTTGGCTTTCGATATTCATGGGTTTTGAATCGATATCATCTAAAAATTTGAAATGACTAATGTTGGCAGAACCATTCCAAAAAAGAAAGTGTACTGTCTCTTTGGATTTGTCTTTGGCATAAGTGACTTTATCCACAGATCCTGTGGGATGAAGAACATTTTGACGTAAATTTATGATCTTTTTAAGGATCAATGAGTTCAATTCTCTCTTCGACATGATGATCTCCTTCCTTTTTACTCTCGCCTTAAAGTTGATTATTAAACTCGGAGTTGCTTGCCAATTTTTTACACCCTATAATTTGAAAATGTCATCCATTGTTCCAAGCACATCTGTATTTGATTCTTCTTGGCTAACCGCTATTTTTTTACTCTCTGAACTTTATCACATCATTGAACCGAAAATCAAAAATGAAGAAAAAAAAAT
>JANODG010000023.1:0-17171 GCA_031412575.1 Bdellovibrionales bacterium | reverse complement strand
TTTCGGATGCAATGCATCCGAAATAGGTAGTAGGCACTTGTTAGGGCACTTGTTATTCACATGTCAAATTATTGATCAAATTACGAGCTATCCTGATCTAAAAGGGGGGGGGCTGATTCAATATTTTTTGTTTGCCTCTGGTATGATTAGTGCAAAATCCAAACTAACAAACCCTTTTGGAGAATTTCTATGCGTGTTTTCTATTATAACGAAATTTTTAATCATTTCTGGCGCTTTGCAGTTTTATTGATTATCGCAGGATCGATTATCCCATCGATTTCAACAGCAGAATCAGCATCTGGATTCACTAATTACTACGAGCGGTTAGGCGTAAATTCTGACTCTACTCATCGTGAAATTAGATCTGCATATATAGCTCTCCGCCTGAAGCTTATGGATAAGCTAGCGTTACCTAATCTTAGCAGTCAAACACGTGCAGCAGTTGAGTTACAATTGCGTGAAGCCGGTGAGGCTTTTAACGAGATAAAAAAACTGACGCCAATTCAATCAAATTCAAGTGGAAGTACACCACAAACGGTTACAGTGGATGATATCGTGGAAGCTCTACGCCTTTCGGGTCAACCTGATCAACAATGGTCAAATCCTAAACTTGCAAAAAATACGCTCGCCTATTTTCAAAATCGACCTCAGTTGGCGATTGGATATCTGATGCTTAAAACTGAAGATTCTTATCCCGCGATAGCAATCAAAGTAAACCCTGCTGATAAAAATTCTTTCATTTCATTTTTGACAAACTTGCGTATGGATTTAATCAGAGTCTATACATCATCAGGCAATGGCAGAGAGCTTTACCATGATTCCCTGAGTGTACCATTGTCAGCTCTTATCTATCAGCAAAGCTACTCCCAAAATCTTCTGAGCGCTTTAGAAACATCGTTTTTAGCGGCATCAGTTGCTGTGGAGCTAAAACTAGATTCCGAATTGATCATTGAATCCATGATAAATGCCATGTTTGCTTTTAAAGAACTTACCGACAGTGTGGATTATCAAATGGGTAATAGGAATAGATTGTCCTTTTCAGATGTAGGAATGTACGTTTATCAAAATAGACAAAAATTGACTTCAAATTTACAGCTTCTTCTATGGGAGCTTTACACAAGTACGGAAAATCGCACACAGAATCTGGCGCTGGAATTTCTGCTTTATTCTAAACTGAATAATACTGTAGCAAGGCAAGGTGTATTTGATATTTTGCAAGCTGCCGGGAAACCTGAAATCTCAAACGATTATTTCTCTGAGGCTAAAATTGCTGGATTTTTCATGAAAAACGGAACTTCTTTCGAAAAAGCAATTGTCATAAAGTTTTTGCAGCCAACTCTGACTTGGACAATTAACCCCTCTGTAGATTATGGAAGGATGCCTAATATAATGAAAACTGCTATTGCTACGCTTGTAAGTATCCCTAACAGCCGTGATCTGGCTTTCACTACACTTACTGCATACCTGCGGAATGAAGAAATTGATTACAGAGATAAAGTATATTTAGTAGAAGAAGTTTTTACCTACGATGCTTCCCAGGATCACGAAGTGATTAATGAAATTCGTGCGTTAGAGCGACGGTTACTCGCTGATGGTAAAGTAAAAGGATATGCTATTCATCGAATTGCTAAGCTTCTTGGTCAAGTCTCCAATTCATGTCAGATTTTTTTAGAGGCTTCTAACTAGAAGTCTGCTTTAATTATCTTTTGTCACCCTATTTTAAGCAAATAAGTTCTAAAAGTGTCCCAAAGCTTTGGAGGTTTTCAATTAGGTTTTGCAAAAATCTATACTGAAATTCTAATAAAAAAGCAGCTAAAATTAATTTCAGCTGCTTTTTTATTTTCTATTTAAATTTCAAAAAAAATTTTTTAGATCATTCCTGCAAATTTTAAAATAGCGCCTACAACAACTACTAACCCAACAACATAAACTACATTATTCATTATCCGTCCCTTTTTTAGAATGTTTGACTTATTAAGATGACTATAATTATCCAAAAAAGCAAAAGATATGTGCCTGTTCGAAGGATATTTAACTCGTTGAGCTAAACTCTCTGTAAAATTATATTCAAATCTAAGAAAGCAGAATTACGAAATGTATTATGGCTGGCAATCGGACTTGAAGGCTGAAAAATATCGGTTAAGGTCTACGCTTAAAGATTCTTTTAAATATTTACACTCTTTCTAGTTATTTTCTTAAAGCTTTAGGCTAAAGCTTAACTTAATGATCAAACGTAATTTAAATTCATAATCAGGGTGTGCAGTTTTGTGGAAAAATAAAAAGACAATAACTATCGTGCTGTCCCTTCTTGGCTTTCTTATTTTGGTTCGCCTGGGCTTGCCTGCTGTTTGTAAATATCTGATAAATCAGGCATTGCAAACCAAGTTAGAAAATTACACAGGCTCTATTGAAGATTTTGATTTAAAGATTATTCACAGTAGCTACAAAATTCAGGGTCTTAAACTTTTCAAAAAAGCGGGGGACAATAAAGAACCTTTCGTCAAACTCGATGAAGCTTTAATCCAATTGGATTGGTCGTTTCTTTTTAAGGGTGAAATTGTAGGAACCGTTTACTTAAATCAAGTCAGGGTTTTGTTCGTTGATTCTAAAGACAAAAGTTCTGATCAGTTCGGTAACGAAGAAAAAGCGCAACACTGGAAAGAGGTCTTAGATAGTATTGTTCCTCTTACAATTAGCAATTTGTATGTCACTAATGCCAATTTCATTTTTCAAAACGTAAATCTAAAGTCCTTCAAAAATCACTCGCTTTTGATTGAAAAAGCCAAAGTGGAAAATATAATTTCCTATCAAGGCAAGGACGCACTTATTGCAGCTAAAGGGATTCTTAACAATCATGCAAACATAGAATTTGGGGGTACTGCCAATATTGCTCAAGTCAATCCTAAGTTTGATTTTGATTTGAAAGTTACAAATTTTGACCTGACAACGGTCAATGAACTTTTAAGGTTTTACGTCCCACTGGATGTGACCAAAGGGGATTTGACAATATATAGCGAAATCAAAGGCACAAAAGAAAAAGGAAAAGCCTATGCCAGAGTCTTTTTTGAAGACTTGGACGTTTACACTATCGATCAGAAATTATTTTCCGTTGAACATGCTCTTTTTGAATTTGTGGGAAGTTTTGCCAACTGGATTTTAAGTAATATATCTTCTAATAAAGTGGCTTTAGAAATTCCACTGGATTGGTCTAAGGATAACGTGGATGTCAAAACAGGAGCTGCCTTTTGGAGCTCCATTGAAAACGTTTTTGATTCTCTAGAAAAAGATTTTAAAAACCTCTAGATATTTGAAATCTGTTTAGACTATTAAGTGCCTACTACCTATTTCGGATGCATTGCAACCGAAATAGGTAGTAGGCACTTAATTCGGCACTTAATTCGAGTGTTCATTCGTGATAATGATTCTTACAGGAGCTTTGGACCAGGCATACAAGATAATTTCAGTCTAAATTATTTCAAAAATAAAGAGAGGATAGAAATATGATGAAGCTTAAAGATAAAGGCCCAATAGTAAAGCCGCCGATCTTAAAAGGTGTGGCTGAAAAAGTGTCTGTTGAAATTCAATCATGGCCTGAAATTATCTCGGCTACTCATTGGACCATAGGTGATTCAACGAAAGTTAACGGGGCCGACTTTTATGTCGGTGAAAATGAGCTTGGTCATATTCACTTAGACGGAGAACTTCATCTTTATTTGACAAAGGAGCTACGACAAAAACTAATCGCTGCTGGTCTTGCAGAGCCTTTTCGTTGGGGTGATGAATGGGTGCAGTTTCAAATTACAGATGAACTCAGTCGACATCAAGCCGAGTGGCTGTTTCGTTTGGGTTACGATCGACTGAAGGGTACGACCGATGACGAGTTAAATTTAAGAATTAGCGAAATACAAAATATGTGGAACCCGAAGTGATGGACAAAGTAAAAATAAAATCTAGTTATTACTTCATTTGCAATTGAAAGATGTAGTTTTTAAGTCTTAATTTCAGACAATCAAAGGATAGATTGCAATAAAGTGCAGGGTTGCGCCGACTAATGTGCAGAGATGAAAAAGCTCATGATAACCGAAAATTACGGGCCACAATTTTGGACGCTTTAAAGCATAGAAGATTGCACCGACAGAATAAAAAACTCCTCCTGCAATCAAAACATTGAGTTGGCTATTGCTAAACGTCGCCTTTAGTTCACTAAAGTATGGAAAACTTAACCAACCCATACAGATGCACAGTGCGGCCATCACCCACTTAGGGACTGAGGTCCAAAAAACTGAAATCAATGCACCCACTAAGGCCGATGACCAAATGACAGTCATCAAATTGCCGCCTCTGTTATCCGGAAGGGCTAAAAGCGCTATGGGTGTAACTGTACTCGCTATAAGAATGAAAATGGCTGAATGATCAAAACGTTGGATTAACTTTCTTTTTCGCGGTGACCAATGGAAGCGATGGTATACAGAACTACAACCAAGTAAAAAGAGGAGGCCCAAAGAGTAAACGATCGCAGCCTTTAAGCTTAAAATATTACTGCTTTTGGCAATGAGCATAGCACAAGCGCCTAAGGCCACAAAAAAAGCGTGCTGATGAAAAAAACCCCTAAGTTTTGGTTTAACACCTTTAACTTCGATTTTAGTTTCCATACATTATAGTATCAACTTAACTTAATTTTTCAATTAAGATGTTTGAGCGTTCGTCGCAATAATTAACTAAAATTAAGACATAGTGCTTAAGCTTGCAGATTATCTCAACGGAATCAAAGAGTTCTTGATTATGTTTTGTTGAAAAATCAGTAATTCTTTCCTCGCGCTTTTACCCCAATTACTTTTTCGGAGCAGTGACAACCTTAGCTAATAGATTTTTGTGCTCGATGGGACTTTCATATGAATGCAAACCAAGGGTGATTTCACCACATTAGGTTTTAGGTGCAGAGTTATTGAATCAAACTATGACAAGCATAGCTTAGATAGATTATTAAGAAATTAAAATTCTATATACCCTTTTATTACGGAATCTTGTTCCGGGGGAATTTATAAAAGGGGAAATTATGAATCGAAGAAAATTATTTGAAAACATCTTTCACGTCGCACCAGCAGCACTTCTTATGTCATACGGGGTAAAATCTAATGCAAACATCTGTGCTTTAAGTCCAAGCCAAACTACGGGTCCATTCATTCCAGATGACTTTCCATTTCGAAGTTCGAATGAGGGACACCCTTACATCTTGGCCAATGACAGTGATGCCGATCTTACGTTGATTACAGGTCAGTCTAAAGCAGCGTTTGGGCAAGTTCTTTACTTGGAAGGTCAGGTGATGGATGACAATTGCATTCCTGTTCCAAACGCCCAAGTTTATTTATGGCAAGCTGACGACAATGGGCATTACAACCACTCCGAAGATCCAAACATAAACTTTCTTTCACAACCAAGTATGAATCTGGATCCCTATTTTCAGTACAGAGGTGTAGTCAGGACCGACAGCTTTGGGCGCTTTTCTTTTAGAACCATAAAACCAAAGTACTACCCCTTAGATCCGCAAGACCTTAATTTTAAAAGAACAGCACATTTTCATCTTGCTGTTATGAAGAGTGGATTTCAGAATCTTTTCACTCAATCTTATTTTGAAGGCGAGGCCTTGGATGAGATAGATGAAATTCGACGACTTAACAAAATAGACATTCTTTTGGGGGAATGGGTGGGAACTGGTGCTAATAGAATGCCAAAGGGAAATATCAATTCGCAGTTTTTGCCTTTGATAGTTAGGTACGATCTTCGATCAGGATATGATGCTCCCGTTGGGGACTTAAAACTTTATATCAAAAAACTCTAACCTTTCTTTAGTGCCTACTACCTATTTCGGATGCATTGCATCCGAAATAGGTAGTAGGCACTTAGCTCCGGCATTAATCTAAAGATCCACTATTTCCAGATGAGTTACCTGAGTTTGTTCCACTGGTACCACTTCCGCTATTTCCTGTTCCCGAACCTTGAGCAGATTCACTTCCGCTTACATCATTCTGTGACGAAGAATCACTTGCAGATCCGTTTGACGAACCATTTACAGACCCGCTTCCAGAACTTAATTCTTTATTTCTAATCCCACCGGGCTGTCCTTTGGAATTATATATTTTATCGCGGTCTTTTGGCTTTCCGTTGCCTGATCCACCTGAGTTAAAAGAGTTTGAAGTCATTCCACTTCCAGAATCTAAAGCAAAAAGTTGACCAAATGCAGGTGCCGCCAAAACGACTGATGCGAAACAAATTAAAATGGGGCGGTTTAATAAACGACTATTCATGATTTCTCCTTTTGAGTTGTTTTTGTTGTTCCCGTGTCTTGCGAAAGAGATGCCATTAACCAAATTAAAAATTTTAACTTTTATGCAGAAATTTTAATATCAGATCGAAAGCAATACATCTCAGACCGAATTAATTCATAACTAAAGAAAAACTTATATAAATAATAATTAGTTACGATCAAAATACGAACGTCGTGTGGAATTATTGGATAAAAATAATGAAAAATTGCACGCTCAAAAATACATTTTTTTGATGTTATCTGTATTCGCTTTTAAAGATATGTTCGGGCAATAATGTTCCTGTCTCTTGCTCCCAGACAATAACCGCTTGCCCATTTGAACTTATGGCAACTTTTGGATTATCGACATCTTCACCTGCTGGCGAAATAAAGTCTGTCAAATCTGTTGGATGTATCCAAGACCCATTTCTATATTCGCTTTTAAATGTTTGATCTACACTTAGCCCATCATATTGTTCCCATACGATTAGTGTCTCGCCGGTTGAATTCATAGCAACTCTAGGATCAGCTGCGCTGCTTGTGCCAGGCGAAATATAATCCGTGATGCTGGTAGGATGTACCCAAGTGCCGTCTCTCATCTCACTCATAAATATACGCTCTTGACTACCGTCGAACTGACTCCAAACAATCACCGCTTGGCCATTCGCTGACATGGTCATATAAGGTCTATTTGAATTAAAGCCTTCTATAGATATGTGATCTGCTGAATTTGTTGGGTGAACCCACGCACCGTTTCTGTATTCGCTTTTAAATACGTGATAGTTAAAGCTAACGTCCTGATTTTGATACCAAACAATAATAGCAGCCCCAGTATTATCCATAGCCACTTTCGGATTAAAAGCGTCAAGATTTGCAGAGGATATATTGTCGTCTAAGTCCACCGGATGTGTCCAAGTCGATCCTCTAAACTCACTTTTGTAAATTTGATTTACAAAAGAAGAATCTGTTTGATTCCAAACAATAATCGTATTTCCTGACGAATCCATGGACACGTTAACATTTTCGGCATCTCTATTATCTACCGATATATTATCAGCAATGTTTGTGGGGTGAACCCAACTTCCATTTCTATATTCACTTTTAAAAACTTGGGCGCGTACACCATCAACTTGATTCCATACAATTATGGCCTCACCATTCGAACTCATAGCTACGCTCGCCTGGCCTGCATTTTCGCCGTCAGGTGAAATATTATCGGTCGAGCTCGTTGGGTGGGTCCATGACCCGTTTCTGTATTCGCTTTTATAAATTTGATCATTAAAACCGTCACCACTTGTCCAAACAATAATCGTGTCCCCGTTTGGAGCCATTGCAACTTGAGCACCTGATGTATCCACACCGTCAGGTGAAATATTATCGCTCAAGCTCGATGGATGAGTCCAAGTTCCATTTCTATATTCACTTTTATAAACCTGATAAAAATTACCGTCCGAGGCAATCCATACGATAACCGAGTCGCCATTAGCTGCGATTGCAACTTCCGCATTTTCTGCGTCTTCACCATCAACCGAAATATAATCTGTGAGGTTTAAAGGATCAAACCACTGTAAGCTTCTAGAAGCCGCATCATCGTCGCCACTGCATCCAGCAAATAAAATTAAACTCGATAGCCATACAAACAAAATCTTTTTCATAACTTTCCCCTGGATTTTCTATCTCTATCACAGCTGATAAACTAAATTTTGTAAAATCAAAGCTTGATTTGGGAAAATATTCTGGACGGCTTGGTTTACTTCTCTAATAAATTTAACAATCTCTTAAGATTCAACTTATATAACATATTTTTGCACCACCAATCCGAGATTAAAAAGTAATACTTAGGCTTAGATTGTCGTTTTGAAATTATTTTTTCGATATCACGAACCATTGGGTCTGGACTGAATCCTGACCACTCACCAATGACAGGCCAAAGTAAATATCCTACGTTTGCCCCTGCGACAGGCGTTATGTATTCAATTAAAACCTGCTCTGTTTTTTGTTTCGACCAATCATTTAAATTTAAAATATCGGCCATATTTTTAAAATCTAAATCATCCATTTCAGTGTCCAAGAAAAATAACTCCGCAAGTTGAATCCAAATTTTCTTATCTACTTCTGAAATCATCATAGGCTTTTCAACTTATCAAATTATCTAAAATGGTTTATCAACTATAACGTTCCACAAATCATGAATTGATTTTAAAAATCCATCACAATCCTGAAGATTTTCAAAATCAAGTGACCAAAAAAATGAATTATCAGTCCCTCGAAATGTTAGTGAGTAACGATCAGGTAAACCTCGATCCCGGCTCACAAAAAAAACTTCAACCTTCAAGACTTTGTCAGCAGAGATAAGAACCGTTAAATTACCCTTCACAAATCCAATCTGTTCACGCGCTGGAATCTTTATTATATATAGATTTGTCTTTTCAAGATTTAAAAGCCAACCATCTGGAGTCAAATACGTAGGAATAAAAAAACGCTCTGTAAAGTACGAGGGCATATCAATAAAACGAGTAATATCATCAACCTCAATGTCTTCAAACAAAATTTCTGGCTTTAAAAGTCTGATGTAGGCCGGCGTACTATTTTTTAAATAGAAAAGTAAAGAAAATTTTTTAAGTTCTGATTCGTGCCAAAGATCAATACCTGCATCTTCAAAATTCCAAGAGTAACAATTTTTATTTTTTGGAATTGCAATTGGAATATCTTTACCAATTCCAAAATACGTAGATAAGAGTTTAATCTGGTCTTCGTGAGATAAATTGGATTTTATCTGGCATTCTATTGATCTTGGAAACCCTTTATTATCATTGTCGTAACCCCAGTTCGTAACATCGGCCGGACCATAATAATCCTGCGAAAATTTAATAATTTGATTTGGGTTAATTTGAGATCTTTCTACGGACCATTGCAGACCTAAGTCTTTTGTGATTTTTAAAAAATCCTGAAGTGAATTCAGCTTCGCACTTTTCATTTTATTAAATGCTATAATGTTAGCCTTCTTAAAACAATGTAAAAGAGTTTATAGATTAATCTTCAATACTTTTCGTTTGTATAATTTAAGGGTCATAGGTATTTAACTGTTCGGAGTTGATGATGTTCAGTGTTTTTGTTCAAGGATTTTTATTACAGGCCAGTTTAATTTTAGCTCTAGGGGCACAAAATATATTTGTTCTAAATTCAGGTTTAACTAAACAGCGGCATTTGTTAGTGGCCACGGTTTCGTCTTTAAGCGATACGATCCTTATTTTTATTGGAGTTCTTGGAGTTGCGAGTTTTTTCGTTCAATTTCCTGCACTTAAAATAGTTCTTGGGTTAGTTGGTGTAATATTTTTAGCTTACTATGGAATTTTAAAACTTAAAGAATTTAAGAACGGTTTTACTAATTCTGGTTTAGTCATCCAACTAAGAACCTTTAATCAAACTATTTTAACAACGCTTGGATTTAGTCTTTTGAACCCTCACGTTTATCTCGATACGATCGTGCTGATCGGTGGGTACTCTTCTAAGTTCAGTGATTTCACAGAACGATTTTTTTTCGGAGCCGGAGCTTCCGTGTTTTCGACCCTTTGGTTTTTTGGACTTGCAAGTCTGGCTTCGATCGCAAGCCAGTTTCTAAATAATCCGAAGTCGATGAGGATCGTTTCATTACTCTCTGGGGTTATATTACTGGGGCTTTCCATAAAGTTGGGTATGGATGTTTTTGAATGGACTAAAGGGTTTTAAAAAATCAATCTATTCCGCAGACTCTTCTTCAGGTCTAAATTTTAATTGAAGACCTTTTAAAAAGGCGCGCAGCAATTGATCTTGGCACTTTCTAAAATGTTTATGATCGGCTTTTCTAAAAAGCGCTGATAATTCATGGTCACTCATTTCAAAATTAGCAGACGCCAAAATGGTTTTGACATCGTCACTTTTAAAATTAAGCGCAATTTTCAACTTTGTTAAAATAATATTATTCGTCATCCACTTTTCAGGTTCGGGGATTTTATCATCTTTTTTGCCGCGATTTTTTATAATGAACCCATTAAGAAAGCTAGCCAGCTCGGAACCTTTCATTGATACGTAATTTTGATCTTCTTCTTTTTTTAACCACTGACTGACTTGCTCGCGGGTCACTTCTAGATTTGCTAATGAAAATATCTTAATCATGGTCGAATCGTTCAAATCAAAAGTGTATCGAAGGCTTCGCAAGCTATCATTATTAGTCATGTTTTACGTCTCTAGTGGTTTTAAGTTAGGGCCAAGATATAAGACGCCTAAGGCTTTTTAGCAACCAACTTATGAATGTTTTAACTTACTGATGTAAAAATTTATTTCCTGTAAATTAATACACGGCCTGAATTTACACTCGAATTTAAGTCATAACCTGGGGTTGAAAATAAATACTCATCGGCAGATATCTCAACAATAAATGAGTTTTGAAAATCAAACGAAGTTTGTCCCCTATCCGAAAAATATTGCTGACCCGAAATGCCGTTCACAAACCGCACAACCCCAGCACTTTCTACCGAACCCACATCTTCAAGATCAGATATAAACGCGAAGTCGCCATTTGAAAATATTTTCGTACCGCCGATCGAGATTCGATCTTCAGCCTTTCTGCCTTTGAACTGACTGATTACACTACCAGTTAAACCATTGATCAACTTCACAGACCCCGAGTTCGAAACTCCACTGACATCATCTTGACTTGAACTGATGACAAAATTTCCATTGGATAAAGGGTAAACCCCATCACTTCCTAAATTATCGTTATCCTGATCCCCGCTAATATTTGCAATCTCAGCGCCGTTTGTGCCACTATAAAGCTTGGCTACACCAGCATCGACCAATACACCGCTTTCAGCATCAGATGAATAAATAACAAAGTTTGAATTATTTAAAATAAAAACATTTCCAGATCCTAATCTTGATCCCGCCGCAGAGCCTTCAATATTAAAAATAACAGCGAACGAATCTTTATCTACAATTTTAAGTGACCCTGCATTTACCAGTGGACCCACATCATCAAACTCAGAAAAAATAGCAAAACTTCCATTAGCTCCACCCCCAGAAAGTCCGTCATAAACTCCATTATATCCCAAAATATCAGAATCTTGATCCCCTTCAATCGTAGCCAAAATAGCCCCTGTGGACCCATTCACAACTATGACTGACCCCGAATCAATAAATCCGCCTGTATCATCTTGAGGTGAAACAAGAACTACGTCTTGAGTGCTAAGGACTACAACTGGTCGTTGTCCAAAGTAATCTTCAACATCATCCCCTTCGACGGAAACAATAACTGATCCCGTTGATCCATTCACTAACTTCACAGAGCCTGCATTTTGAAGACCACCAATGTCGTCTTGCCACGAACTCACCACAAAGTTTCCGTTCGTTAGAACTGCAATGCCACCAATTCCTAAATTGTCTTCAAGCTGATCACCTTCGACCGAAGAAATAATTGCCCCCGTTGACCCATTGACCAATTTAGCCGAACCCACATCGTTAACACCACCGATATCATCGACTGTCGAACTAACTACAAAATTACCGTTGGACAATGCAAAAATCCCAGCATTGGCAAAATTATCAAGGGCGGTATCACTAGATAAAGTCGCGATTACGTTTCCTGTTAATGAGTCGACAAGCTTTACTGATCCCGCATCAACAACAGAACTTACATCATCCAGTCTTGATCGAATGGTGAAATTTCCATTAGATAGCAACACAACTCCGTCTGAACCTAAATTATCTAGGGCTTGATCCCCGGAAATTGTGGAAATTATAACACCCGTATTATCAACTAAAATTACTGAACCCGCGTCTGTAATTCCACCAACGTCATCTTCGTTAGAAATCACTAAAAAATTACCATTGGGCAAATCCACAATTCCGCCCGATCCAAGTCGATCATCGATGGCGTCTCCTGAAATTGTATTTAAAAGCTGTGATGTTATTGAATCGTAAATTCTAATTGTACCGGCATTGGCAAAATTTGTATTTTGAAATTCGTGGACTACAATATTACCGTTGGTCAAACGAATGACCTTTCCCCCAAATCCACTAAAATCCTGAGGAGATGAATCCACAAGTGGAGTGGTGTCGACATTCACAGAACTATCGTTCGAAGAAGATCCACCGCCACACGAAGTAAGCAAAATTAATATTGCAGAATTAAATAGAGTAATTAAAATTTTTAACGTCATTCCTACCGCCTAAACGACACATGTCCTCTTTAAGACTAACTTTTATAATCTTTATTTTATATGAGTTTTTTTAAACTTCGAATTAAAACGAAAAACACAGACCTAGAGCTAGGAAGGATTACACATTTTCTAAGACCGACAAACGAACATTAAAAATGCCAAAATTTGTCACCTCAACTTTCTTGTTAGCTTTTTTAGGGAATGCTAACGAGGCCAAGTTTCTTAAAACTGGCGCAGAATCGAATACTTCTTGGAACACAAAATGCAAAACTACTGCGGGATTCATCCCTTTTTTTGCTCTGGGTTGTAAGAATGCTGTACGTTTATTGTTTATTATTAACTATCATGAGTGTTTCAACGACTTCGCAAGCTCGTACAGAGTCTACTGCGACTAAGGAGATCCTGCGATCTACTTTATTAGATTATTTTTCGCCATATCAAGATATCAACGAAGGTGAAGTATCAAAATTAGAAGATGAATTGTTAAATACCACAAAAGAATCTAGGTTAGCCTACCCCCCATTTCCAAGGACTTGGATTGAACGTTACAGCTCAAAAACCATAGACACCACAACAACCGCCGTTTTTGATACAAGAAGTTTAACATATGCTATAAGTTCGTTTGCTGGGCCGCTTGCCGGACCACTTAATGTGATCACAAACGGTCTTCAATTAGGATTTAAGTACGAAAACTCCATCAAGTACAGTTATAACAGAGCCTCAACTTTGATGGTGATGACATCATGGCGCCGACATAGAAATCCCACAAATCCAGACGCTCCGATTGTCCCGCGAGAGATTCTAGAAAATTCCGTGATTAGGCAAGATAAGAATCTGTACAATTATTTCAAGGTTTCAAAAGAATATCCTTTATTAGGAATGTGTAAGTACGAGATGAGTGTAACCATTCAAAAATCAGAAACAGATACATTAAGCTTGGTTTTTGGTTCCAATGTTAAAGCTGAAAACGTTTTGGATGGTATGTCGTACACAGTGTATTCAAACTTTTTCCAAATAGAAGATCATATCCCTGTCGAAGATTATTTACACGTTCGTTGCGGCGAAAATTTCACAGAGGCCGTAAGATTTTTAGTAGAGAGCGATTTTAATAAAATGATCACCGGTCACTTTGCTCACTACCATCCTAAATCCGAATGTCGATGGAAACCAATTTCTGCAAATACTCCACCGAAAGGTGACCCTGATTGTTTTGAGTGGTTTAAAAATCAAAACTTACCAGGCTTAGATAAATCGGCAACAGTGCCAAGATGTATATTAGGTGAAGAGGGGTACCCTGTGTGCACTATTAGAACTTCTAAAGTGGGCGGCCATTGCCCCTTGTATTCATCGAATGGGCAACTCTCTACAAAACAACCACCGACCTGGGATCGTCAGCTTAATCCTATGGATATGACTGGATTTTTTAGTGCGAAAACTCTACACCAGTGTGACCACAGACTTGAATGTAAACTTGAAAACGGTAAATCTGTAGCCGCTATACCATTAAGTCGGGACCGCGAAGAAAGATTTCGACAGCTTCAAAATGCGAATTACATCACAACTTGCCAACCCATTGTTAATCGCGGCGGAAGGTAAAGGATATGAAAATGAAAAAAAATTACTTTTTAATTCTTTCTTTAACACTAGTTTTTTATAACTTTAATGCTTTCGCACAGACGTCGGCAATGAACGACGTTCTTAAAGAAAGATCTGACTTAATGTTAGAATCAGAACAAAATTCTGAAAGTTTAAAAACCTTAAACGAAGAAAAAAGATTGCTTATCGACAAATTAGTTGATGTGAACAAAAGATACGACGAAATCTCAAAAGAGCAGGTTAAGAAAAATAAGCTCACCCCAGTTGCTATTAGTATTGTTGAGATCCGAAAGTTCATAGGCAATAAAACAATGGGTCGATGTCGAATCACCCAAGGCGAATACGCTGGAGAGTACATCATACAAAAAGATAAAGTTAAAATTCGCTTTGCATTCTTGCCTGCTAATAGCGTACTCGCACCAAAGTTAAGTGTTGTTCGTGGCGATCAGAACGATGATGTATTTCAAATTGAACAACCAGCTTACGACCCAAGCGCTCCGAATCTTAATGGCGACATGCACGCCATCATGCGATTTAACATCACTGGCAATAATACGGCAGGAGAGTTTACTCATGCATTTTTTTCGGGTCAGCGCATTCATGACAAGTGGTTTGGTCAAAGTTCGTCTTTAACTTCGACACCAATTACTTGTGTCATGGGATCTTAAAAAAACTATTCAGAAGAAGCTTCAACCAAAAATTCGTTTAACACTTCTGATTCTGAATTATCAGCTAACACGTCTTCACTGGCTAAGCTATTAGGCGTGTAGTCTTCGGGAATTATTAAATTATCAGGACGCTTTTTAGGCCTTGGGATTTTTGGTTTCATAGTCAAAAGCCAGTCGTTATAAATGTCTAACGCCATTAAATTACCAGAACAAATTTTATCTGCCCGTACTTTGTGAGCGGAATTGTGACGAATGTGTTTTGTTAAACACTCGCATTCGTCTTCGACTCTATTAGGGGAATTGTCCACTACATCAAAATGAACATCCGACGAGATAATCTTTTGACCTTCAACTACAGAGTTGTCACGAACGAGTTCATAAAGAAATTTTGAGTTTTTAGGTTCAATTCTGATGCATGCTCCTGAGTATCCACTTGTTTGCCCCGCATGAGTTCCGATACCGCGCACTTCATCGAAGCTAATAAAGTAATCCAATGGAACTTTGAATTCTTTAGAATTTCGCTTTCTTTGCAGCAATTGCGGTTTTATATTCAGTGCTGTTGTTGTAAACGAACAGAATTTAACTTTACCGTAAGGACTATTAAAACTTTCAGCTTTATTTCTACCGCCAGAGATTCTAAAACATTTTAGAAGTTCCCCGTTTTGATAAGCACAGCCTTCTTTAACGTCTCTGGATATATCAAGTACAACTTTAACGTTTTTTGCCTGTGAACTTATAGACAATAATGAAAAGATTGCAGATGCAAAATAAGTCAAAACTACTTTATTCATTTTTAAAGCTCCATTGGTGTTTTTTTGAAATCGAAATTACAACTAGTGTGCCAATTAATGGCATATAGATTGCTGACTTGGAAGTTATGAAACACCTATTGTATTTTATGGCCACCTACCTGATATTTTCCTTCTATAGTGTAAACTTATTAGCCAACGACTCTTTGGAATTTGAAGGTGAACTTTCGATTTATAAGTGGATTGAACTTGAATCTTATCCAGACATCAGAATTCCAATTTACAAAAGCATTGGGACAAAAGGTCCGAGCGTATTGTTTATCCACGGAAATTCCTCGTCTTCAAGAGCCTTTCATAAGCAAATCAATTCGGAGTTAGGTCGCACTTATAAACTATTTTTTCTAGATCTTCCGGGTCATGGCTTAGCTTCAAAAGTGGATTTAAACCAAATAATGCCAATGCTTGAAAATTCAAATCTACCTGCTGGTTTTAAAGAGTATCAAGACGGTGTTCCCGAAGCCGTAAAGCAAGTGGCTAACGATCCAGACATCCAAGCCCAGATCATTGTAGGCTGGAGCCTTGGTGGACACGTAGCCCTTAAAGCGCATAGCCTGGGGTACTTGCCCCTAGTTAAAAAGATATTTATTTATGGCACCGCTCCAGCGACTCGCTTTAGCCCCATCAAAGAACAGTCTTTTAAATCTTACGGTGTTTTTGATTCCGCGACGGGTATGCCGCTTCTTCCAAGCCTTGGTTTATCTTTTAAACTTAGCGTGAATTCGAATTTTTTTACTTTAAATTCAAAATTCACAGACGGACTTCCATGGTATACCCCCACCCAATTTTCTTACTATCCGAACAGGGGCTCAATTTATTTAAAATCCTTTTTTGATCCCAATTTTAATTATGGGTTCGGCCGAGATATCCCTGAATTTGTCAGACAAGATGGATTTGAACGGTCTGACGATCGTTTTAGAACCTCACTTGCCGTTATGGCTTTAGAGCTTGACGAAAAAAACAAAGGCTTACCCACAGAATTAGATATTCTAAAACAGCTTGCGGATTCCAATGTGACTTTGGGGGTTGCTTTGGGTGAACGAGATATGTTTATAAATCTAGATTATTTAAAAGCCTTAAAAGAATCAGGCTATTTAAAAACGTTATGGAAAAATGAAATTCAAATCTTTAACGATTCGGGACATGCCCCACAATTAGAACAACCAGAAGCCTTCAACTCTTTGATCAAAGAGTTCATAGAAAGATAAACACACCTTCGTCTAGATGTGTTTTAAACTTCAACACTTTTATTAAACATTCCATGACTTTAACGAACCAGAACTGGACCATAGTCTTGAGATTCGCGTTGGTATTGTAAAACACTAACCTTAAGTCCTACTCCCTCCGTTAGTTTAGGTAGAGCAACTGCATATGTTCAGAAGCTTTAAACTAAAGAGAGGCAATTATGATCAAAAATTTGAATATGCTTATATTTTCAATTTTTGTTGTGTTGTTAGCAGGTTGTAGTGAAACTGAATTTAAATCGATAGCGGAAAACGCAGGTAACGAAGTTCCACCGGTTCAGCAAAGCTTAAAAGTTAATTTTGAGCGTGATATAAACACCACTACTAATATAGATATGATTTGGGTGGTTGATAAT
>JANODG010000022.1:0-1513 GCA_031412575.1 Bdellovibrionales bacterium | reverse complement strand
CTTCACAGCCTGTATTTTCAATAAGTGGAAGGAATATTTTTATGAGCCAATCCGAGATCTTCATAAGATTTAAGACAACTGCCCTTAGTGTATTTGAAAAACTAATGCACCTTTTAAAAAATTTTAAAACACTCACTCCCTTTTGTGGAGCTTGCATTTGAACATAGCGATTGCAGCTTTGGAATAATTGCCAATTGAGAAGTATCCATATGAGTTTGGAGAAGAGTTGGCATTCCAGTCGCTCCTTCTTCACTTTCTTTACTTTGTTGATTTCAAAAAAGGATTTCCATGTTTTAAAAACCAATTCGATTTGCCAGCGTAGGTAATAGGTCTTTCTTATTTTTTCGATGGATAATATTTTTCTGTCAACATTGGTAATGTAAGCATTATAGCGGCATCTGAGTTTGTGCTCTTTGGACAACCCAACACCATTTTTTTTCGCTGAACGTTCCGCTTGGCTTAATCTGTTTTTGTATTCAATATCCGTTACCATTTCTATCACCAAACGACATTTAAGAAGTTCTCTTTTATAGATAAGAACATCCATGTCCAAGGTACGTATTCCGGTTTTCTTTAGCTTGCCAGCAATATGCTTCCAGTTGATGGGTTTGTTTTCACAGGTATAGATGTTTGCTTGAGGTGGCATGCGATTTAAAAAATACGCTTTATTTTCAATAATGGCTTTTAAGTAGGTAGGTGTTATGTAGCCCAAATCCCGAATGTAAAGCTCGCCTTTCTGTAATGATTGGGTCGTTAGTTTTGAATCTTGTTGATCGTTCCGTTTAATGGATGTCAACTCAAGGGCAATCCACTTGCCACTCATCAGGTCATATTCATACTGTAGGTTCATCAACCCATTCGTCTTACTAAAATTACCAAAGCCCGGATAGTCACCATTATAAATATCGGGCAAGGAAAATTTACTTGAATCTTTAATGTTTATGGCCACAAAGTGCTTTTTAAGATCGGTATCGTCTCGGTAAGAAACTTGTTGTGATAACTGAACCTTGAGTAACTCTTTAAGAAAACTGACACCTGCATGACTAAATTTTTTATGTAAACCCTCTTTACTTATGTCAACGGAAAATTGTTGATTCAAATCAGCGGTCATATCAGGCAAACTTGTAGTGGCCTGGTTGCAAGAAGAAAACATCAAAGTGTTCACAAAATCGGAAGCACATAGTTTTCGGGATCGTTTAACGAATCCTGTTTGCCTGGCAAGTTCATTGATCATTTCGGATGAAAAGTTTTTTTCAATACAAAACTCTAATTTCTTGGCGTGTTTTTTAACAAAAGAATTTTTGTCGATTTGTAAATTGTTTCTCCCTTAATGCTGATAAAATCCTAAATTTGAGACATCAAGGGCGAAAAAATCAACCGCCTTTTTAAACTGAAAAAATATGGGGAGAAAACTTTTCAAAGTGGCTCCGAAAGGAAGCACTGTCGGGTGTCCCATAAAAAATTTCCACCAACCAAATCACACTCCTTAAGTTAACGACTATGGTGTCTTCAC
>JANODG010000021.1:0-10466 GCA_031412575.1 Bdellovibrionales bacterium | reverse complement strand
CCGTAGGCGACTTTATTCCGCGCGCGAGTAGTGCTTTGTGCTTTCGAAGCTCTGTCGCGTCCCCGTCCGGATTGATCATTTCTTTACTTGTAATTTCGAAGTCTTCCGGCGCTTGATAGTAAGCTGAATAATTATCAATCAGAGTTGTCATGGTTTGTAAAAATAAATAATAATTTTCAACATCTTCTTTTGGAGCTGTCTTGTAAGCTTCTTGTAAAACTTCATTAAGTTCTGTGGCAGCTTCCGTAGGATTTGCTACTCTGTAATGAGGAAAATGAGAAGCTACAGCAAAATGGTTGTGCCCAATTACGTGCATAAGAATAGAAAGTTGTTCTTCGAAAGGGTTATCATCCCTATAATACCCATGCTGAAAGTCAGGACCTGGATAAACAACTTCATAAATCATTCCGGGTCTATTGATGGCCGATAATATTTCAGCTCCATCTAAGTAATGGGCTACAGGCAAAGCTGCTGATGTCGATGTCAACGCCAACATGTCGATGCCCTTGGCAAACTCTACAATTTGTTTTGTTCGAGGAATTCCCAACTGATCAAGTACTCCGCCGACTTTACTGAACTGTTCCACAAAATGTCTGTAACGGGCGACAAGGTCATCATCGCGGCGAAGACCGCTGGGAATAATTATATATTCATGAGATGAACTTTTTGAATTTAAATTTAAGATTTCGTTTTGTAAAAGAAAATCCACACATAAATTAGAGCCGCTAGCTGCAAAAGAATTCAGTGTAAAAACAAATGTCAAAAAGAAAAGACTTACAAATTTATTCATGGGTTTCATTGTACCGTTCCATTTGGCCTGAGTAGCATTTCACAACGATTTCTAAATCCTGAATCCAAAGCGTCTACGCGGTGAGTGTCACTGACCTCAGAAGAAAATGTTTCGTTTAAAAAGTCAGTGGTCACAATCGCGAGTGGTGATATCTCGTGGCTATAGGCATAGTTAATGAAGTTAGGTTTTTGACCTAAGCTAAGATCACTGGATTCGTTCATGACATCTAAAACAAATTTACCCATCAAGCCCCAAGGTAATCTTGTTAGAGCTTTATCTATTAAGAATGAAAAAATACGTCCATGGTCATACAAACTTAATTCTAAGATCATTGGCTGTTGCTGTTCCATGTATTCATTGTCACTAAAGTTTTCAACAAAATTTTTGTAAGCCACAATCAGTTCTTGGGTTAATACTTTATACTCTTCTACAGGATCTTTCGCAGGAAGACTTTCATACCAATATGCAATATCGTCACGGTTCCAAGTTAGTGTTTGAGTCAAATCTCCGTTTGGAATGTGCGTGTATAAACGTAACATCTTTTTAAAGACTCTTTCGATTTCGGTAACCGTATCACGCATCACTTGATTTCGGTTTGTTTCAGCAGCGTCACGCGTGGATTGATTTCCTAAAAGTGAGAAAAATCCAAACGGCGAAAAGTTTTCTCTCAAATCCACATCGAAAGGAAAGTAAGGCGTTTTGACGTCTTTATTCATCATGACTGTTTCAACGAGTTCTTGCAGCTGGGTTTCGTTTAGATACCCAAAATCTTCACCCATGATGCGGACTTCATTCAGCGGTAAGGACGGATTCTTTAACACATGAGTCATTGCCGACAGCACAAAATTTCTTTGTAAAACCGAGGACTGACCAGGACTATTTAGTCTTAAAGTTTCCGTATTTTGCGCAGATAAAATCGTGTGATTGAAAACTTGCATTCTAAAATTCCCAATCAGAAATTCAACAAGCTTAGCCAAGGATGAAGGTTGACTGATAAGTATGGGTTCGACTTGCGTGATTTCTTTAACTGTTTTTACCAGTTCGGTAGATGTTAGAAATCCACCGTTTCTACGTTTTAGGTCACCACCTGAAGCACTTAAATCGGGAATCACTCTTGGGGTCACTATATATAAAGAGGACTTTTCTGCAGCTATTGGTATACGAGTCAACGCCGATGCAGCCGGTGGCAAAAACTCCCTAGCGTTAGCATCAGGATATCTTTCAACAAGAGCATCAATCACTCTGGCATCGACAAGAACCTTAGACGCTGTGGACGCCGAAGCTTTCCGCACGCGCTCAACAAGAGCCGGCACTTTGGCTCCTCTTGGAAACTGATCTAAATTTATAATATCCGACCAACGCGCAAGCATCGACTCTTCCATGTCAACTTCGTGGTTAGCTAAAGCCGCAAGAACTAGGCGATTGATATTATCACCTTCAGCATATTTTTCTTTCTGCTGTTTGTTCGCGGTTGGATTTACGGTCATGTACAAGTTTAAGTTTTGAACGGGAACTTCTTTAAATTCTTTTGCGCCTTTCTTTTTAACCCGGATCACTCCGTTAGGTGCTTCGAATAGACTTTGTATGAACGAGAAAAGTTTTTGATGGACAACTTTACTACTTGTTTTGTGAGCGTCATCAAAAAGAATAAACGAACGGTGACCTTTAGGTTGAGCAATCAAATCAAGTATCATTTCGATGGCGTCATCCACTGTAAGTTTTCCAGCTTCCTTGGATCCATCTTCCACAAGATTTTGAACTGAAATGATAATATATTCGGCCTCTTCGTTGTTGGCTTTATTTGG
Organism: Bdellovibrionales bacterium; assembly: GCA_031412575.1. GTDB lineage: Bacteria > Bdellovibrionota > Bdellovibrionia > Bdellovibrionales > UBA1609 > JAMLIO01. Next base: position 7,871 of record JANODG010000021.1, on the reverse strand, counting down.
ATTGTAAGGAACCAGACCAAGCATCTCTACTTTTTTCTTAAACAAGAAAGTTTTTCCAGAAGACGTGCCCCCAAAAAAGATTTGAGAGTTCGGAATTGGTCTTCCGGCGTCACTTCCGCGAGTTTGATTTAAAATAGTCTCTAAAGTTCTTTCTTTCAAATCCATTGCGCCATGGTAACCCAACTGCTGAAGTTTTCGGGCCGCATCCTGAATATTTTGAAGACGATTTAAGGGGTCATCTGATTCTAAATTTTCTAAGCTGATAGGCAGTGGAAAGATTTTGAAAAATAATCGTTCTAAAAAGTTTTTATCAATTGTACGACTTCGTCGCAAGCTGGTGTCTTCAACAAGAGTTCGTCGTAATTCTGCAAAGGCTTTAATAAATGCTGTAGTAGATTCCATGTTTTGTTGAATTGCTATCTGTTCTACACGGTTTACAAAATGTGAAATCAACTGCCTTTGAGCATCATCATTTAAATTTGGAGAAATTAAAAAACGGTAATCTAAACTTTGAATTTCTGGCTTCAGAAAAAGACTACGAACAAGATTAAATTTAGTCTCTTCGCTAGGAGAGGCTAATTCAACAAATTCAAAGTGAGTTTTAGGATCAAAATATTTTTCTTCAAACCCCATATCGTGTTCAGCTGTAGCCCACTCTTCCGGCGTTGCTATTAGGATTGTCGCAAGCTTTCTATCCACAGCATTTGTAATCGACCAATCTCGGGCAACTTTAGGTTGTACCTTTTCACCCTCAGTAGCTATCAACCACATAAGGTGTGGCATCGCTTGGTGATCACCAGTATGAACGCTCGTCATAAGTGTTGCCAACTGATTATCTATCGTTGCAATTTTAGCCTTATTCTCTCTAATGGCCGAATCATATTGTCTTTTTTTACTATCATCTGCATTTTCACGCTCAACTAAGTAGCCTGAGGTTTGCTCTTCAAGTTTGGCCCTTTCTGAAAGTAATCGATTGGACTGCTGTGTATTCTCCGTACTTGAAGCGTCTTCATTTGAAATGTTTGTAGGATCATCGATCGAAATAAAATCAGTTCGTGCAGCAGAACGATTCATCAAAGGATCTTTGAGCATAAAGTTTGAAGCTACAGGGTTAAAAGGTCTACCGATAGCATTTACGTTTTCCAAATCCGCATAAAGAACTACAGATTTGTATTTCGCACCACCTCGCATCGCTTGAAAGTTTTCGAAAACTTTTTCCTGCGAGTTTTGAGATCTATCCCCTTGAACGCTATATACAAGAAGCTTTTGGTTTGAGTTGTGCCACGAAGATGGAAGACTTGGATTTATGTTGTAAGAGGCCCATCTTGTCATGATTAATTTATTAATCAAAGGTTTAAGTTCTTTCGAAACAATTAAAACTTTTTGTTTTCCGTTTAAATTCCCATGACCAGCTTCATTTAATATGCGATCGATTTCCGGAAAGACTTTGTGTTCTTCTTCTGAAATACTTAATTGTGCAAATTCATTTACTTTTGGAATGGCGTATTCTCCGCCAGGTGCCCACAACATCCAGCTACTTGTTAAAAATTCACTGTTGATTTCAAAATTATCAAAAACTCCAGCAGCAACTGCCTCGGGGTTATGTTTTTTAGCTTCATAGAGTTCTTGAGGTGTTCCAACAATCACAGTTGGAATTTTGGCTTGTGTAGGCGAAAGTTTTTTATGAAGTAAAGCCAAATCTGATCGTGCGCCTTCAGTAGCGAGCAGCAGCCATCTTGAAAGTTTTTTCTTTCTTTCATCATCTGTGTTTGCAATAGGCTCTTCTGTAACAGGTTCAGTGTCTGGGTTTGGATTCGCCACATTTTTTGAATCGTCATTCACTAAATTGGCTGAGGTATTGATGTCTTCTAATGAACTATATAGAACTGTGCTCGCGCGAAATGAAGTGTCAGATATCGCCTTAAACTCTCTAACACTTTCCTCTAGAGTTGAAGTGACATCATATCCATAAAAATAAAACTTACCTTTTCGGTCTGGTCTTAAAGAAAAACTTTTACCTTTGCCGTAGAGCTGCATCATCAGGTCATTTAAGAAAGCCTTTTTCATTCTCTCTTCGACTAATATGATTTGCTTTTTGGGTTTGCCAATAGCTTCCGAGTCTTGGGAACTTTCTTTGGTTCGTGCTAACGATTCTAAGTATTCAACAAAGTGAGTGCTGGTAGGCTCATGGTCTTCCAAGATGCGGTCATCTGAAACAAAGTTTGCCGAGTAAGGATTTACGTATTCGCTGTCTGAAGGTTTACCTTTACCTTTCTCAGCTTTATTTTTTATTTTAGCTTCGATAGATTCTGTGTATTGCTTAAACCATGGAAATCTGGAGTTCAGTTCGTAACGAACCATGACCTGCCATTTTCCATAAAGATCACTTGCACCTTTTTCCCCGCCAATTTCTTCGTCAAAACGCAATTGCACTCTGGATTGGGCCTCAGAAGATCTATTCACGTAAATGAATGATTTCGGATTAGACAAATCTTTAACTCGAAGTTTTACTGAATCAATCGGTAGCTCTGGATTTTCAATCCAATAGTAATTTCCTAAAGCATCAGCTTTTAATCTTAAAGTCAGCTCTGAAGGATTGATTAAATCTCGAGTCAGCCAAGATCCAGCATTTGTTGTGCGTAATTCAAGTACGTTCTCACCGTTACGGTAAATAAGATCGGTGACGCCACTGATAGAATACACGCCAGATGTGGATTGAGGCTCTTTTCCGAAAAAGAACAAGATATGAAAGTGATTCGATTGAGAACGTGTACCTTTGACAATTTTTGCGCCAATTAAGGATCCAAAATCTGCAGGAACTTCGAATGTTTGATGTGATGTTTGGGAAGCACCCTTTGTAGATTTAGTTTTTGCTGTTAAAATTAGTTTAAATGCAGTTTCTATTTTTTGAGTGGATTTAAGGTTTGAAGAATATGGAATAACGGCAATATCAATATCACCTTTAGGTAAAGTCATGCTGGAGTAATCTAGGGACATGGGCGCTACAATTTTCTTTTTTTGAAAATAAAGCGGGCGTCCAGGAACAAAAAATTTCTTTGCATCACTAAAAAGTGGATTTTCTAAAGTCAAAGTATTGTCGTTAATTCTTCCCCAATTTTCGGTAAAATTAAAATAAAAACCGGTAAAAGAGGTATCTGCTGATTCAATATTTTTATCACCGAACTGTAGGTAACTTAGAACCCCATTGGCAATTGAAGTTTCTGTTTTTGCGGCTCTCAAATAGGCGCTACGTTCTGATCGAAAGATCTTTTTATTTGGTAGATAATAGTATTTAACAATTCGACTTACACTTTCACGGTTCGGATCATCCATGTCTTCGACGTCTTGGACGTCTGCATCGGCATTTGGCTCTGTTTCAGTCTTTTCTTTCTTCGTCAAAAGTCGCTTTTTATAAGCGGCTGCACCAAGGAATGGTTTTTCAACATCAAAAAATAGTCCAGAATTTTTAATGCTTGAAATTAATTTAGCTCTAAGAAGCATTTCTTCACGCGAGATGTATGCGGATGCGATCTCTTCGGAATGTATATGAGTAAAATCACCCTGATCAGACTCAGAAAGTCCAACAGCTAATACTGATTTTTTTCCACTTTTTGACACAATTGAAAATAAAATATGGTGAAAATAACCAGACTCACCGTTGGAAAGCTCTTGAGTGAGATGCAAAACATCTAACATACGGTAGTCAGTAATTCGTAAGTTTGGAATCGTCACAGATTTTAAATTGTAATTCTGTTTAGATCTTAACAGAAAAATAGAAGAGTCGCCGACGTTTACTAGGTACTCTTGCTCCCCGACAATCTTATTTTTAGGATCAAGTTCGGCAATTTTGTATCCGCCATGTTCATCTAAATTAACCTGGCCTGGAATCATTCTGTGCTTCAGCTGTTCAAAATCTTGGAGCTCAATAAACTTAAGCTTTTGATAATCCACAAACGTGCTGTGGTTTATCTTTTCTTCATCCAAAACAAACCACGAGTTTGTTCTAGGGTCAAAAATTTGGAGCAACTTAAGTTCGTTTTTGTCACCCGAGTTTAATAAAACTGCAGGTACTGATCGGTAAAAAATTTGCTGATTGATCATGTTAAAAAGTGGCAGTCCCTGCGCTTTACCAAAAGCTTTGGATAGTGCTTCAGAGTTTTTACTTTTTTTAATGGAAGCCAAATAAGCTTCTACATATTTCACCCATTGAGAAATTAGGGGGTTTTCAGTTTGAGGGCGATATCGTTGGATTGAAGACCTTAATAAATTCGGGGAAAAAACATCACCAGTAAATCCAAAAAGCATGCCATTTGAGCTAGAAATTCGTCCAAGCTCTTGTTCGTTCATATAGTCATAACTAAGTACAAAAGCTTTTTGGTTATAAACAGAAGGGCCAGAATCCGATTTTTCAGGAGCTTCGATTATAAAAGCCAGAGTTAACCCATCACCAAAAGAGTTTGTTTGTTTGATCGATAAAAGAAAAACTTGTCCATGAACATTCAGTGGCGTCTGTAAACTAAAGTCAGCTTCACTTCTGAAGCTAAGCTGATCAAGACTTGAGATATTTATATCATCCTTAATCGGTAATCCAGATATTGGATCAAAAATTTCAAATCCTGGTTTACCCAACACCAGCGCTTGCTTCTTTGGTTCAGACGCATTTGTATTTTTATTAAATACTGTAAACTTACCATCAACAATTGCCACAGAGGTAGAGCTATCGGTGGCGGGATTGCCAAATGAAGTCTGTGCCAAAAATCCATTAAAACCGCGGTTCACCCCTAACACGTTACCCAAAATGACGGTAGAAAGTTTTCCTCGTCTACTGATGGCATAGATTCCAGCGGCTTCAGAGGTCGTATTTTTTTCTGAGACAAAAACAACTTCAAAAGTATTTTGCCCTGTGACTGGATTTAAAACATTGATCGATTCATTTGCATGCGAGGGAAATGAGAAAACAAGCAAACCAAATGATAAATAAATTTTAGTTAAACGTAAAATCATTTTAGAGATCACCTTAGTTTTCTTCATTGTTACCCCCAGAATTATCTAGTCTCTGGGGTTTTCTTTGGGACGCTATGTAAAGTCGTCCAGTAGGAAAGAGCCGCTGCGAACGAAGCTTTGTCGTAACCATAGTTGGCCAGTCGACCTTCAATCAAAATAGCGGCTTTTTGAATCTCAGGATTTGTATTAGATCCGCTATGATACGCAATAAGTTCTTTAGCTGTATCTGCAATTTCTAACTCGGTATCTGTAAGATAGGCTTCAACCGCAGCAAGTAGTTCTGGATTTCTAGATTCACGATTAGAGGTCGCCATATGTCGAAGTAAGAAGTTGTATGTGAACTCACGACTGTGAAGCTCTTTGTATTTAACTTTAATAGCTTCTAAGCGCTTTGAATTTATTGGCTGTGCAGGAGCCGAGTTGTCTGGCTGCCAAGAGTTCGCATTCGCATCCGCAGACAAGGCAATGATTTCTCCGGTGATCGCATCATAAATTCTTTCAGCACGCTGACCATGACCTGCGATCATCTCTTGAAGATCACGATAAAGTCCTGGCAAAGTGAAATGATTCTTCACAAGCGCGTAGCGCTGAAGCCAAGCCGTTCTTAAAGCGTTACTAGGAACTTTAATGGTTCCTGCGTTTAGAAGTTTACTGAAAGCCACATCAAGAATTTCTGGAGTTAAAACTCCATAACCTTGTTTGATCGCCATATCTAAGGCTTCTTTAATCCAGGATTGCATGTCACGGGCAGAAATTCCAGATTCACCTTCACGAGTTAAGTTCGACAATTTCGCAATCTCAGTTCTAACCGCTAAGCTTACATTGTCTTGTCCTAAGATCATTTTTAAGCGAGCCACTGGATTTACAAAATATTGCTGCTGCGGAGTTATCTTTTCAAATTCACCTGGGAATTTAGCGAACTCTTTAGGGTCAACATTAAGTCGAGTGATGGCTGCAGTTAAGCTTAACATTTCGATAGAATGTGGTGATATCAATATTGGGGCTTCATCTGATCTGTAAGAATAATAAAGTGCATACCTGCGATAAATACCTTTTAAGAAACCGTTGGCTTCTGGCAAAGGAAACGCTTTGTTTAAATCCAAAGGCTCCAATTTTTCTGGTTTACCCGTTCCTAATTTTCTCATCAAGAATTTGTTTGGGCCAACCATTAAAAGTGCCGTCTTTGCAATCTCCCAAGGGTGAATGTTTAAACGCATAGGCACTGTGTGAGATCTATCCATGAATGCATTAAGATCCCCATTTTCACGAGCACTGATAATACTTTCGTCATTTCCTGTGTACATAGACACGATATCTAAATGCACTGGGGGACCCGCAGCTTCTGCAATTGAATTTTGAGCGACTTCTAACAAAGAATCCAAAACTTCTTTTTCATTTCTTGGAGCTTCGTCAAAAATTAATGCCCCACCATCTTGTTGAACAACTTTACCTGTATAATCCCAAGATAGAGGCGAATCCCCAGGATAAAGCATCATGCGCAGTGGGTTTTGTTCTACAAATAATTTTTCGAAATTTGGATTAGGCCCAAGTGCGCGGATGATTTCAGAAGCCCCATTTTTTCCTCTTAATTTTGGAACAATGTGAACGTATTTTTCTAGAATATTTAAATACTCTTCTGGAGACAAATCCGAAATCGACTTTTCGCCGCTCGATATTTGTTTATCTTCATACATCATAATTTGTTCGATGATTGCAGCATCTTTAGGGGAGGCCTCAAACCAAACTTCCAATTTAAAACCCAGATTTTTTTCGACCTCTGGTCTAACGGCTTCAATGATGTCTTGTTGCATGTCTTCGCGAAGAAGTGTGAACGGAGAACGTTTAATGTCGGGGTTAATCTCGGCAAAGGCAACTTCACCACCCATCTTTGGAGTTAATCCACGAAGAGCAGGAATATCATGGAGGCCTTTCCATTTGAAACTGAATTCGTAAAACTGAGGATTAGATTTTGAAAGTTGACGGCGAATACCATCAAGCACATTGAACATTTCTGTTTTACCAGTACCAGAGGGTCCAATGGCTCCAAAAATCTTTCCGCCTTTTTCACCGCGGGCTGCACTTGCAATGTGGGAAACTAAAGCTTCAATGGCATGATACTGACCAACGATCATTCCAGTTCCAGGAATATCTAATTGACCTGTGAATGCAGGGTAAATTTCAACATCTGCCACTCCGAATACTGGGTCTTTGGTTTTGTAAGGTTTCGCGATGTTTACAAGCTGTAAATACTTTTGCGCAGCCGTCATCACTAGAGTGGGAAATTGAACAATTGGGTTTTGGGAACTCAAATCGTAAAGGTCGCCAAGTCCAATTCTTACATCTGAAATTTTAAGAGGTTCAACACTTGCACTTGATCTTGAATTGTCTGCGCTTAAATTTACTTCATCGATTTGTGATCCAGAATTTTCAACCAAGCCAGAATTTGCTGCTAAGAAAGATTCACAAATTCCTGAACTCTTCTTATTTAGTGATCTTGAATTTTTTGGAGCAGACAAAGCTACATTTGAAAATATTAAGCAAATAGAACAAACAATAAAAGAAATTAACTTCCCCACATTCCACCCCCCGTGTAATTTGGGTGTAATACATATGCTAAATTTCAAATGCAAGAAATCACCATTCATAAATCTACAAATGCATATTTAATTGAAGTATTTTCAAAAAATCAAAAATTAAATGCCCAAAAATTAACTAGATAAAATATATTTGATTAAAAAATAATCACAAAAATGATCACATCTTAAAAAAATAATGCCCATTTTTTATCCTAAAAAAACTTTCCCAAAAAATCGAATTGATAAAATCAAAATTAAAAGGAAAGGAAAGGAAAGGAAAGGAAAGGAAAG
>JANODG010000020.1:0-4294 GCA_031412575.1 Bdellovibrionales bacterium | reverse complement strand
TAGGATTAAAATTTTCTGTGTTTTCTATACCATTTTCTGGATGCAAGGTTTAAGTGCCAATGCCCTCCCATAACATGAGCTCATATCCAAATATATTTTAAATAAGACATTTTTGTTTTTAGGCATGGTTACGTGCCAAGGAGCCCGAAATGAAAGGTATATAGATCTCAAGATTAATTATGGATTTTGGAGCAAAAATTTATGTTCTAAAAATGGAAATAAAGTTGGGGGTTAGAGCGTGCCCGAGCTTACGTCTTCGAAGACAGGGAGTGCTTCGGGTTCGGTCTGAGTTTGAGAGGATTGGGAGTGTTCGCAGACAGGTTCGTCGTTTTCTAGGTTACAATTTTGAGTGTCTGAGTTCGAAGGATTGGCACCTGCGTAGCGCCACTCTGTTTCGGTGTACATACATTGGTTGAATTGTCTCATGTAGTTTTCTGTTTCGTTAACGAGTGGCGAGTAACCTAAAACTGAATTTCCACCTAGGGCGTGACCTGTCATATCGTCGATTCTCCCCGGTCGCCAATTATATGCCCCGATTTGTGCGTGGAATAAATTTAGAGCGTCGCCACCTTGGGCTAAGTAAGTATTCCAATCGTCTTCTAGTCGCGGTTGATCCGAGCCATAGCTATTTAAAGAATCTCTTAAGTAAACTCCCATGGCGAAAATTCCATACGACACATGTCCCGTTCTAATACTAGATGAGCTTACGGTGCTGACATCAAAAGGTGTTCCACCTAATTGCTGTTGATAGTTATTCCACTCTTCGACGTAATTATTTTTTATCGATCGTGAAACCGTGGTTCCAGCGCTTGGCATAAATTGGGTTAGTCCACAGGCTCCAGCACTTGAACATAATCCCGTTTGAAATCTGGATTCAATTAAAGTCATGCAAGCGAGTTGTCTTCGATCAAGCCCTAAGACGTCAGCAGCGGCTTCAATTCGTCTTAAGTAACCATCCACTGAATTTGCAGAATCATCTTCTGCACTAGTGGGGCAGAAATTTAATCGTGATGTGTTGTGAGCACATATTAGTTTTTTAACACCTTCCCAACTTCTTTGATCCAGCGACGTCGAATTGCAACTCACGACTTTGCCGTCTAAGACCATTTGGCATTCTTCGCTTCGGTTGTCTCTGAAGACGGCTTCTCTTTCGCAGCCTCCATTTTCACAAGGAGTAAATACTTGGTCCGAAGTGTAACCTTTTAAATTTCTTTCGCGGTTGATTTCGGTTTGTTTTCGGATGTATTGGCAAGCTAATGTTAACGTTTGTGGATTTTCTCGAACCTCAACTAAAGGTGATGAACCATTATTTTCGACGTGATGACAGATGTTATTCACATCGTTTACAAATTTATTATAACCTTCAACGTTATCCTGATTTTCAAAAACCAGATCTAAACTTGAATCTGTTCCTACACGAATTCTTTTGTAACAATTTTCAGTTGTAGCATCAGGGTAACAGATCGGTTCGTTATTACTTTTAACTCCAAAAATAAATGGATTACAAATTCGTTCCCCACGACCACAAGTGTAACCAGCATAACTTTGAAGACCACACATCTCTTGAGCAGGAACCGGAGCACCACCACCGATACATCTAAAGGCTTCACCTTCGGCAAACGATGTTGGAAATACAAGTTCTAATAGTTTTTGATATCCCAGTTTTTTAGAGGCTGGGCTTAATGCAATCAGAAGTTTTGATAAAGATTTAAAATATTTTTTTCTTTCTTCAGTTGATAACTTTTGAACTTCATCGAAATAAAGTATCGAACCTAATTGAACTTTTTGTTGGAATTTATGATCAATTCTATTAGTTTTCTTAACATGCGTTGCATTTCGCTGGGCTGATTTTATGTTATTAATCGAGCTAGATGCTAAAGTCATTTTTGAATTTGCTATTGGTCGTTTTATACTGGAATAGTTTTTAGATTCTGCATTAGAAACTAATGTGATTATAAAACTTGTCGTAATAAAATTGATAAATAATCTAATCACCAATAAATCCCCTTAGATCAAATATAAAAGCACAGAATGTGCCATTTTACGTCATTTATGGGGGCTTTGACTGTTTAAGCTTTTTACAGATGACTGGAATTGAGAGAAATTAAAAATTATCAATTTGAGACAACCCTTATCCTTATAGATGGTAAATTTTGACAATTAAAACAGTAGTGCCATAGGCGCGTAGTGAAACAAAAAATTCTAGATAAGTTTTTTAATTTCGCGACAGCTTGCGAAGTTATCTATTCTTCGAACAAGTTTGGAATTCTTAAAAATATAAACTGTTGGGGTAACGCTAATATTTAGTTTTTCTACCAAGTCACCTTTTGAATATAAAACCTTATCTAAAGTGACATAGTTAACAACAGCTTTAGCAATCACTTCCGGGCGACTTTGAATTCCAATGAAATACAGTTTGTTGCTTGATTTACTCTTTAAACATTTAGATTCCAGCATCATTCTATGACAGGCTTTACAATCATTTTGGAAAATGACCCAAACTGAAGATTTGGCCTCTTCCATATGGTTATTTGTTAAAACACTATTGTCATTCACACGATATAAATTACCGAAAAATTCATTCTGAGTTTCAATTTTTGCCTCTGGGACAATTTCTGTTTTTATTTCAGATGAGTTTGAATTTGCTGGTGTCGTTCCAATCATATTAGACATTGAATTTACTGGAGTAGAATTAACCTCTGCAGAAACTAAATAAGGTCCCAACAAAATAAAAAAAATTGTGATAATTTTCAGATTTCGCTGTTGGTTTAACTGTAGGTTTAAATGTAGGTTTAGCTGCCGATTTAATTGTAGATTTAATTGTAGTTTTAACTTTTGGATTAGTATTTGAATCAAGGTTAGGTGGTGCTGTAAACTCGATTTTAGGCTCAAATCTAGTCTCAACTGCAAATTCAATTTTTAGTCCATTCCTGAATAAAAGTTTTTAGTCTTTTTTTATTGGCACCTAAATCTGAATATCCTACTCTTGATTCGGACTTCATACTTAATTTCTCCGTTTCAGGGTCCCACCAAAAGTAAAGATCATCTTTAAAACGCATAAGTTTTGTGGTCACGATGATGTGTAAATAATTTTCTTTGGTTGATTCGACTTTGGCGCTAGCGAAAGACGTTATTGTTTTTTCGATTTTAGCCTTGACCTGATCCCAAGGTCCTTCGACTTTTTCGATAGGCGGGAAAAAAAATTCTTTTCGGTCATCAAAGCTTGAAACACAATTCGGTTTATTTCCACATTTTTGGGTCATCATATTTTCACCATAGGAAGAAGGGCTTGTTAGAGATAGAACTACAAAAAAGCCCACAGAAAAAGACGCAGTCATAAAGACTTTCGCAAAAGTATTCTGTATCTTAATTATCTTATTCATAACTAATGTCTACGTTTAGAATTTTATCTTTATTTTTTAAATTTGAAGGGCCAACATATTTTTTTAATTGTTTAGATTGAATATTATAAACGATAAGCGTTTTTGAAGTGAACAATCTAATTAAAGAAGATTTTGGGCGTATTGAAAATACAGCTTCTTCTTTATTTAAAGATTTTTCGCTTTTAATGACGATGTCTATAAACTTATGCGCTGTCGGTATCAGACATTTTACTACTCTTTGTTCCGACATTAAAAATCCAAAATTATCGTGAATATACTTAGTGATTGAATCCGTGATCACCATATTGTCTTCGATCTTGAATTCCATAGTCCTTGGAGTTTCATCAATCAGTGATTTTAGAGTGCCCTTAAGCCCATTAATTGTTAATGAATAAGTGTCATTATGAGGTTCATCTTTAAACACTAAATTGGGCATATAATGGTTTTCTGGAAAATCAAGCTGTCGAAATCCAATCTTAACGTCTTTGGTGTCGAAATATTCTGTGTTGATACTCTTTAACATGTTTTTTAAGTAAACAACTTCGTGAGTTTCAGCATATAAGGTTTTATCCTTATACTTTGCTTCACCAATTAGCGTCTCGGCATAAGTGGTCGAATAAACAAAAAAACTTAGGACAAAAAATAGTCTTAAAGAAATAAATCTAAAAATTCTAAAAATAAGTGCTGTATTAAACATACCTTATACATTAGTCTAATTTCGATGATCAAGAAAGCAAATTTTATATCTTCAAATATTAAATCTGGGAATGTGATAGTTTCCAGCTATGTAAAATCAAAAGGTGTTGCCTTAGTTGTTTTTATGACGATTTGGACCCTTGTCATCATTAGTCTAAAACAAGATTACGATCTGCTGGTGTACCCTATCATTTCCATAGGAATTGCTTTCGAAG